>JAZNRV010000077.1:0-76538 GCA_045590855.1 Acutalibacteraceae bacterium
CATAGGGGGACATTTCCACCGTGACCTTATCGCCCGGCAGGATGCGGATGAAATTCATACGCAATTTGCCGGAGATGTGTGCCAAGATCGTATGGCCGTTGGGCAGCTCTACCTGAAATGTGGCGTTGGGCAGAGCTTCTACCACAGTGCCTTCCAATTCGATAACATCCTCTTTGGACATTGTCATAACCTCCCTCATGTGATGGTGTTCCGCAGCTTTTGCAGAACACGGCGTAATTCACGATTGGTCGCCATTGCCGATGGGTCAAGGCAGACGCCCGTTTCCCGCAGATGGCGTAAACTTTTCCGCTTGGGTCGTTCAAGGGGGCGGCGTTTGCCGTCCGCGATAAACGCCCACTTGTCGTCTGTGGTCAGCACCGCAAACAGGCCGTCTTTATCACGTCCTGCGGTGGCGATCACTACGGTACCGCTCTTTGGCATAACGCCCTCCTTACCGTGCGGTCAGAATGACCGGTCCGTCGGTGGTGATGGCGATGGTGTGCTCAAAGTGAGCGGAAAGCTTGCCGTCTTTGGTGACGGTGGTCCAGCCGTCCTTGAGGATCTCGACCTCGAAGGTGCCGGCATTGATCATCGGTTCAATGGCCAAGGTCATACCCGGCAACAGCCGTTGACCGCGACCGGGGGTCCCGAAGTTGGGAACACTGGGATCTTCGTGTAGGGCCGTGCCTACTCCGTGGCCGACGAATTGCCGTACCACCGAGTAACCACGCTCCTCGACATACCTTTGGACAGCGGCGCCGATGTCGCCGACACGATTGCCGGCCTGTGCCGCGCGAATGCCTTCATAGAGGCTTTCGCGGGTGGCATCCATCAGGGCCTGTGCCTCGGGGCTGACCGTACCTGCGCCGAAGGTCGCGGCGTTGTCGCCGTGATACCCGTTGATGCAGGCTCCCACGTCCACGCTGACGATATCGCCTTCGCGGATGACGGTGTTGCCCGGTATGCCGTGGATGACGGTGTTGTTGACGGAGATGCAAGCGCTTGCGGGGAAGCCGCCGTAGCCGAGGAAGGAAGGCTTGGCGCCTTGTTTCTCGATAAAGCGGCGGATCGCGCGGTCGATCTCGCCGGTGGTGACACCGGGCTCGACCATACTGCCGCCCAAAGCCAAGGCTTCGGCGGAGATGCGACAGGCTTCTCGCATAAGGCTCAACTCACGACTGTTTTTGATCGCAATCATAAATCATACTCCAAGAGCCGCGAAGACCAGTTTGGTGGTATCTGCCACTTCTTCCTGACCTTCCACCACGCAGAGCTTGCCGGCTTCGCGATAGTACGCGACCAGCGGCTCGGTGGATTCATGATACACGCGCAGTCGTTCGATCACCGTTTCAGGTGCGTCATCCTTGCGCTGAACAAGGGTGTCGCCGCATTTGTCGCACACGCCGTCCACCTGAGGCTTTTTATAGTCAAGGTGGAAGGTGGCGCCGCATTTGAGGCAGACACGGCGGCCTGATACACGTCGGGCGATGGTCTCGTCAGGGACTTCGATGTCGACGACCTTGTCGATGTTCACACCCATACGGTCAGGCGCCTCGGCTTGGGGAATGGTTCTGGGGAAGCCGTCCAGGATGAAGCCGTTTTCGCAGTCGCTTTCGGCGAGGCGGTCCTGGATAATACCGATGACCACATCGTCGGGGACGAGCTGACCTGCTTCGTTGGAGGATTTGGCTTTCAGACCCATTTCGGTGCCGCTTTTCAGCGCTTCACGGATAATGTTACCCGTGGAAATTGTGGGAATGTTCAGATGCTCGCTGATAATTTCAGCCTGTGTGCCTTTGCCGGCACCCGGAGCACCTAAGAAAATCAGCTTCATAGAATGACACCCTTTCTTTCAACACGACAGACTGTTCCCAACCAACCGACAACCGCAGTCGTCGGTTGGTCGAAAACTGTTTTTTCGTACAGGGAAAAATGTTACTCAAGGAAGCCTTTGTAGTGGCGCATCATCATTTGGCTTTCGATTTGTTGCGTTGTTTCCAGTGCGACACCCACCACAATCATGATGGAAGTACCACCTAAAGTCAAGCCGTAGAAACCGCTGAACTTACCAAACAAGCTGGGGAACAAAGCAATGACACCAAGGAACAATGCACCGATTAAGGTTACCTTATTCAAAACACGTTTGATATAATCCGTGGTGGGTTTGCCCGGACGATAACCGGGAATCGCACCGGAGTTTTTGCGAAGGTTGTTTGCCATCTCCGTGGGATTATATTGAATCGTGACATAGAAGAAGGCAAAGCCTATAATCATCACAAAGTACAGTAAGATATATACCCAACTGTCTTGCTTGAACGCATCCAAGAACCAGTTGCTGTCCCAGTTGAAGAAGGAAGCCAAAATCGACGGTAACGATACAATCGACGAAGCCAAAATAATCGGCATAACACCGGACATATTGACTTTAATCGGAATGTACGTGCTTTGACCGCCATACATTTTGCGACCCACCACACGTTTGGCGTACTGAATCGGGATGCGGCGTTCGGCATCTCCCATAAAGACAATAAAAGCAATCATTGCCAAGAAGATAACCAAAACAATAGGAACCAAAATAACATTTTTGATAGCGGCAGGGTTGCTGCTGAGTTGAGCAATACCGGCAACATAGAACCAGTTCCAAAGCGTTCTTGCGGCACCCGGAATACCGGACAAGATACCCGCAAACAACAAAATGGAAATACCGTTACCAATACCCTTTTCGTTGACTTGTTCACCCAACCACATGATAAGTGCCGAACCGGCAACAAAACAAAGGATAATCACAATGGCGGCAAACCAAGCGCCGAAACCGCTTTGTGCTTCTTTTACAAGCACGTTCATGCTGCTGTAATTGGCGTTGTTGCGCAACATAAAGTAATACGCAATACCCAACATAAGACCCAAACCAACCGTTACAAAACGGGTGATTTTCCCAAGCACCTTACGTCCTGCTTCGCCTTCTTTTGCCAACCGTTCCAACGCCGGAATCGCAACCGATAACAGTTGGATAATAATGCTGGCGTTAATGTACGGTGTGATAGACAAAGCAAAAATACTGGCGCTGGAAAAACCGCCGCCGGAAATCATGGTCAAGTAGTCCATGAAATTGGCTTCGTTACCGGCAGTCACAGCAGCGACTGCTTGTGTCAAATTTTCCACATCGACAAACGGTACCGTAATGGCCGAACCGATGCGGAAAATTAACACGATAAACAGCGTATAAAGAATCTTTTTACGCAAATCGGTGATTTTCCATGCGTTTCGTAAAACTTGAAACACGTTAAATCACCTCAGCCTTTCCACCAGCAGCTTCAATTTTGGCTTTTGCTGCTTCAGAATAGGCTGCTGCTTTTACGGTCAATTTTTTGGTCAACGTACCGTTAGCCAAAACTTTGATACCGTCAAAAGATTTTTTTACCAAGCCGGCTTCTTTCAATGCTTGCGCATCGACAACAGCACCGTCCTCAAAGGCGTTAAGTGCTGCTAAATTAACCGTTGCATATTTTGTAGCAAAAATGTTGACAAATCCTCTTTTGGGAACTCGTCTTTGCAAAGGCATTTGGCCACCTTCAAAACCGGGACGCATGCCGCGACCGGCACGAGCTTTTTGACCTTTGTGACCTTTGCCGGCAGTTTTGCCTTGACCGGAGCCATGACCTCTGCCGATTCTCTTGACGTCCCGCACAGAACCGGGAGCCGGAGAAAGCTCTTGTAGCTTCATAATTGTTTGCACCTCCTTGTTCGAATTGGTTAAGCCTCTACTACCTCAACGAGGTGAATAATTTTCGCTACCTTACCTTGGGTGGCTGCATTAACAGGTTGGCATACCGTGTCGCCTATTTTGCGTAAACCCAAAGAATTGGCAGTGGCAATTTGGTCTTTTTTCGCACCAATCAAACTGCGAACGAGTTTGACTTGCATGCAATCTTTCGCTTTCTTTGCCATGTGTATGCCCCCCTTATCCTAAAACTTCTTTCGCAGTTTTACCGCGAATGGCACCTGCTTCTTCCGCAGTGCGCAATTGCGTCAAACCGTTCATCACAGCGCTAACCACATTGAAAGGATTGTTGGAGCGGAGAGCCTTGGTACGGATGTCCTTAATACCGGCTGCTTCGACAACGGCACGCACAGCGCCGCCGGCAATAACACCGGTACCGGGAGCTGCCGGTTTCATCAAAACTCGACCGGCTCCGAAAGCGCCGATAATCTCGTGAGGAATGGTGGTTCCTTTCAGAGAAATCTTCACTAAATTCTTTTTCGCGTCCTCGATGCCTTTGCGATTAGCATCCGGAACTTCACCGGCTTTACCGGTACCGAAACCAACAGTGCCGTTGCCATCACCAACCACTACCAAAGCGGAAAATTTCATCACGCGACCGCCTTTAACGGTTTTGCTTACACGGTTAATGGCAACTACGGTTTCTTTGTATTCGTCGTTTGTTTCTACACGTCTGGCCAAAGTAATCCTCTCCTTTCTTAGAACTTGAGGCCGCCCTCACGGGCGCCTTCGGCCAACTGCTCAACACGGCCGTGATAGATGTAACCGCCTCTGTCGAAGACAACGTTTTCGATGCCTTTTTCCAAAGCGCGTTTTGCGACCAATTCGCCGACCTTGCGGGCAGCTTCTTTATTGCCGCCTGCCATACCGAAATCTTTTTCGGTGCTGGAAGCTGCAAGGAGTGTCACACCCTTGACATCATCAATGATTTGGGCATAGATGTGGTTCAAGGAGCGAAACACGTTCAAGCGAGGACACTCAGTGGTGCCGGAAATCTTACCGCGCACACGTAAATGACGGTGCAACCGTGCTTGGTTGCTGTCTTTTTTGCTGACCATGTATTTTCCTCCTTACTTCTTGCCCTTGGCACCGGTCTTACCTTCCTTGCGGCGGATATGCTCGGTGGTGTATTTGATGCCTTTGCCTTTATACGGCTCCGGCGGGCGTTTTTCGCGAATTTCAGCGGCGAATTGACCAACCAATTGTTTGTCCGGACCGCTAACAATGATTTTGTTCGGGTTGGGGACTTCAATGGTGATTCCCGGAATTTCGCTCATGATAACTTGATGGCTGTAACCTAAGTTCATCACCAAGTCTTTGCCTTGTTTGGCAACACGGTAACCAACACCGTTGACGTCTAACTCTTTCGAGAAGCCGGTAGCAACGCCTTGCACCATGTTGCTAATCAAAGTACGGGTCAAGCCGTGCAAAGCACGGTTTTCTTTTTCGTCGTTCGGACGAGTGACTAAAATTTCGCTGCCCTCAACCGTTACGGCCATGTTCGCATGAAATTTTTGAGTCAAAGTGCCTTTGGGGCCCTTTGCTGTTACCGTGTTATCGGCAACCGTCACTTGAACGCCGGCAGGAATGGTAATGGGTTTACGACCAATTCTTGACATTTTCTTTTCCCCCTTACCACACGAATGCGAGGACTTCGCCGCCCACGTTTTCTTTGCGGGCTTTTTTATCGGTCATAACACCTTTCGATGTAGACACGATGGCGGTGCCGATGCCTTTCATGACCTTCGGCATATCCTCACTGCTGGAATAGATGCGCAAACCGGGCTTGGAGACACGACGCAACCCCATCAATACCGGAGCCTTGGAAGGTCCTTGATATTTCAGAGTAATGCGAATGACGCCTTGCTTGCCATCTTCAATAACTTGATAATTCTTGATATATCCCTCGTCAACAAGAATCTGGGCAATAGCCTTCTTCATGTTGGAAGCGGGGATATCCACCGAATCATGCTTCGCCGAACTCGCGTTACGAATTCTCGTCAGCATATCGGCAATTGTATCGGTGATTTGCATTCCGTCAACCTCCTTTTAGCTATTGCTTACCAACTGGCCTTTTTCACACCGGGAATTTCGCCTTTGTAGGCAAGTTCCCTGAAGCAAATACGACACACACCGTATTTCCGCAAATAAGCATGGGGACGACCGCAGATTTTGCAGCGGTTGTACGCACGCGTGGAAAACTTGGCGGGGCGTTGTTGCTTAACTTTCATAGATGTTTTTGCCATGTGTTTTCCCTCCTTATTTCGCGAACGGAGCGCCCATCAAGCTGAGCAACTCACGTGCTTCTTCGTCGGTGTTAGCGGTAGTTACAAAGCAAATGTCCATACCGCGTACCTTGTCGATTTTATCGTATTCGATTTCGGGGAATATCAATTGTTCTTTGATACCCATGTTGTAGTTGCCGCGGCCGTCAAACGAGTTGGCGTTGATACCACGGAAGTCACGCACACGGGGCAAAGCCACATTGAACAAACGGTCCAAGAATTCATACATACGGTCGCCACGCAACGTGACTTTGACACCGATGTTCATTCCCTCACGCAATTTGAAGTTAGCAACCGATTTTTTGGCTTTGCAAACTACCGGACGTTGACCGGTGATGGCTTGCAAGTCAATGATGATAGAATCGATAACTTTGGCATTGTCTTTTGCTTCACTGCAACCGACATTGATAACAATTTTGTCCAGCTTCGGTACTTGCATGACACTCTTGTAGCTGAATTTTTTCATCAGTGCGGGAGCGACATCCTTTTTATAAAACTCTTTTAATCTAGCCATTTGTATGTCCCTCCTCCTTACAGCGTCTCGCCGCATTTTCTGCAAATGCGAACCGAGCGGGATTTGCCGTCGTCACCGGCAACTTTTTTATAAGCAACACGGACGGGCTCTTTGCAAGCAGGGCAAATAACTTTTACCTTGCAGGCGTACAAAGCGCCTTCGGCTTCAACGATGCCGCCGTTGTCGCCCATTTTACGGGGTTTGACATGTTTTTTAACCATGTTCAAGCCTTCGACGATAACCTTTCCTTCTTTGGGGCTGACCTCCAACACTTTACCTTTGTTGCCACGGTCATCACCGCTGATGATGAGAACGGTATCGCCTTTTTTCACATGAAGTTTGTTACTCATTTCGGTACCTCCCATTACAGCACTTCGGGGGCAAGGCTAAGAATTTTAAGATAATCTTTTTCTCTTAATTCTCTTGCCACCGGCCCAAAGATACGAGTACCTCTGGGGTTTTTGTCATCACGAATGATGACGGCTGCGTTTTCGTCAAAACGGATGTAAGTACCGTCTTCACGACGAACGCCTTTCACTGTACGAACGATAACGGCTTTCACCACATCGCCCTTTTTCACAACGCCGCCGGGTGCTGCTTTTTTAACAGAAGCAACCACGACATCGCCGATATTTGCATACCTCCGGCCGGAACCACCGAGAACGCGAATACACATAAGCTCCTTCGCGCCGGTGTTGTCGGCAACTTTGAGGTAGGTCTGCTGTTGTACCACAGTGTGTTCCTCCTTTCAGATTAACCGACTTATTTTGCCTTCTCGATGATTTGCGAAACGCGCCAATGTTTATCCTTGGACAACGGGCGGGTTTCCATTACCATAACGCGGTCGCCAACGCGGCACTCGTTATTTTCATCGTGGGCTTTCAGCTTCACGGTATGTTTAATGATTTTTTTGTACAACGGATGACGGACATTGTCTTCAATGGCAACAACAACGGTTTTGTCCATTTTGTCACTGACGACCGTACCGGTCCGTGTTTTTCTAAGATTCCGTTCGCTCACAATGTTTCCTCCCTTCCGTTACGCTTCTGCGCTGTTTTTGATTTCGTTTTCGCGAATAATGGTTTTCACGACAGCGATTTCTTTTTTAACAGCTTTCAGACGCATCGGATTGTCAAGTTGATTGATAGCGTGTTGGAATCTCAGGTTGAACAGTTCCTTTTTGAGGTCCGCAAGCCGTTTTTCCAACTCGACTTCGTTCAATTCACGGATTTTTTGAATTTCTGTGGACTTCATTTCTGCTCACCGTCCATTTCTTCCTTGCAAACGAATTTGCATTTGATGGGCAGCTTGTTGGCTGCGAGTCGCATAGCTTCGCGGGCAGTTTCTTCCGGAACGCCGGCGATTTCGAACATCACGCGGCCCGGTTTTACCACGGCAACCCAGTATTCAGGCGAACCTTTACCGGAACCCATTCGAGTTTCGGCCGGTTTTTCGGTAACCGGTTTGTCGGGGAAAATTTTAATCCAAACTTGACCGCCACGTTTGATGTAACGAGTCATAGCAATACGAGCTGCTTCGATTTGGTTGGATTTAATCCAAGCGGGCTCCAAAGCCACCAAACCGAAATCACCGTAGTTGACTTTGTTGCCGCGAAGAGCCTTACCGGTAAGGCGGCCTCTTTGCACACGACGATATTTTACTCTTTTCGGTAACAGCATTATTTGCGGCCTCCTTCCCGACGGGGCTTCGCAACACCGGCGAGCACTTCGCCGCGATAAATCCACACTTTGATGCCGATACGGCCATAGGTGGTGTTAGCTTCTGCGAAACCATAATCGATATCCGCACGCAAGGTTTGCAGCGGAATGGTACCTTCGTGGTATTGTTCAACACGCGCGATATCCGCACCGCCTAAACGACCGGAAACTTGCGTTTTGATACCTCTGACGCCGAGTTTCATTGCACGACCGATGCATTGTTTCATAGCACGGCGGAAGGAAATACGTTTTTCCAACTGTTGAGCAATGTTTTCGGCAACCAACTGTGCATCTGCATCCGGAGTTTTGATTTCCACAATGTTGACCAAAGTGGTTTTACCAAGCATAGCTTCGCAGGTTTGGCGGAGTTTTTCAATTTCCGCACCGCCTTTGCCGATAACCAAGCCGGGTTTAGCACAGTGAATGTTAACTCGAACACGCGTAGCGTCACGTTCAATCTCGATTTTCGAGATGCCGGCAGCATACAACGTTTTCTTTAAATAAGTGCGTAATTTGTAATCGGAATAAATGGTGTCGCCCATTTGGTTCTTTTTCACGAACCAGCGGGAGCTCCAATCCTTAATTACGCCAACACGTAAACCGTGGGGATTGACTTTTTGTCCCATGATTTGTCCTCCTCCTTCGCTTATTCCTTTTCCTTGAGCACAAGGGTGATGTGTGAGGTTCTCTTTTCAATGCGGAACGCACGACCCTGTGCTCGCGGACGAACACGCTTCAGAATGGGGCCGGGGCATACAAAGCATTCGGAAACAACCAAATTACTACGTTCCATGTTGTAGTTGTTTTCCGCATTTGCCACTGCCGATTTGAGCAACTTCTCAACCGGCTCACCGGCAGCCTTGGAAATGTTGTGTGTAATCGCGAGCGCGACGTCAACCGGTTTATTGCGGATGAGGTCGAGAACGATTTTCACTTTGCGAGGGGACATACGGACGTGTGTTACTTGCGCCCTTGCTTCCATAACGTTACTCTCCTTTCAACCGCTTACTTCGTAGTTTTGGAACCGACGTGACCGCGGAAGGTACGAGTCGGAGCAAATTCGCCCAACTTGTGACCAACCATGTCTTCGGTAACATACACCGGAACGTGTTTGCGTCCGTCATGCACCGCGATGGTGTGACCGACAAAATCCGGGAAAATCGTGGAGGCGCGGCTCCAGGTTTTCAAAATGCGTTTTTCCCCGGCTTCATTCATTTCTTGAATCCTTTTCAACAGAACAGGCTGTACGAAAGGACCCTTCTTTACGCTTCTACCCATAAATAATGAATCTCCTTTCGCTTACTTGCCGTTGCGGCGCTTCACGATAAATTTATCAGAAGCTTTGTGATGTTTGCGGGTCTTGTAACCAAGCGCCGGTTTACCCCACGGCGTGACCGGTCCGGGACGACCGATAGGTGATTTACCTTCACCACCACCGTGCGGGTGGTCGCAGGGGTTCATGACCGAACCGCGAACGGTCGGACGCCAACCCATGTGGCGTTTACGGCCGGCTTTACCGATTTTCACGTTTTCGTGTTCCAGGTTGCCGACTTGACCGATGGTTGCCATGCAGTTAAGCGGAATGTTGCGCATTTCGCCGGAAGGCAAACGAACCATCGCCATGTTGTTTTCTTTACCGACAAGCTGTGCCATCACACCGGCGGCACGAGCAAGCTGAGCGCCTTTGCCCGGATACAGTTCCAAGTTGTGGATAAAAGTACCGGTGGGGATGTTCGCGAGCGGCAAGGCGTTGCCGGGTTTGATATCCGCGCCGGTACCGGCAGTAACAACGTCACCAACCGACAAACCCTGCGGAGCTACAATGTAGCGTTTTTCGCCGTCTTCGTATTGCAGCAAAGCAATGTTTGCGCTGCGGTTCGGGTCGTATTCCAACGTCATAACGGTGGCTTTTACATCCAACTTGTTACGTTTGAAATCGATGATACGATACTTACGACGGTTTCCGCCGCCGCGATGGCGAACGGTGATGCGACCGTAGCTGTTACGGCCGGCTTTTTTTGCCAGAGGAGCCAACAGGCTCTTTTCCGGCGCCACCTTAGACAGTGCGCTGTAATCCAAAACGGACATTCCACGCCGTCCGGGAGACGTCGGTTTATAAATTTTTGTAGGCATTCCGATTCACTCTCCTATTTCTTGGCTTTGCGGGGTACGGCCGCTTCTTCGTTTACGAAGGGTACCCCATACGTTGCCGCGACCTTAATTCTTACAGGCGGCTATTGATTAAAACATACCGTCGAAGAATTCGATGGTCTTGGAGTCGGGTTTCAAAGTAACAATGGCTTTCTTCCAATCGGAAGTGTAACCTTCGTTACGACCCATGCGGCGAAGATGGCCTTTCATGTTGATGGTGTTAACTTTCGCAACGCGTACGTCGAAAATTTCTTCCACCGCTTTGGCAATCTCAATTTTGTTTGCGTCTTTTTTTACGCGGAACGTGTACTTCTTTTCCGAAAGCGCCGCCACCGCTTTTTCAGTGATAACCGGCGCAATAATGATGTCACGAGCATCCATTATGCGTACACCTCCTCAATTTGTGCAACCGCGTCTTTCACAACAATGAAAGTATCGCAGTTTAATACGTCATAAACGTTTAAGGTGTTTACCAGTGCTGTTTTGACACCGGGGATGTTGCGAGCCGACAAGACAACCGTGTCGTTCTTTTCGGGGAGCACCAACAAAACTTTTTTCTTCGCTTCCAACACTTGGAGCATGGTAGCGATGGTCTTGGTTTTGATGGATTCCATGGTCAAATCGTCAAGCACTAACATTTCGCCGGCAGCCACCTTGGAGGAGAAAGCCGATTTGAGTGCCAAACGACGCACTTTCTTGGGTAACACGTAGTTGTAGCTGCGCGGTTTGGGACCGAGCGCAATACCACCGTGAGTCCATTGAGGAGCACGAGTGGAACCTTGACGAGCATGACCGGTGCCTTTTTGACGCCACGGTTTTTTGCCGCCACCACGAACTTCTGCGCGAGTAAGGGTGGATTGGGTTCCTTGACGCTGATTTGCTAAGTAATTGACAACGGCACTGTGCATAACGGTAGCGTTAGGAGTGATACCGAAAACGGAATCTGCCACTTCCAAAGTACCGGTTTGTTTGCCGTTCATGTCAAAAGTAGATACAGTAGCCATTAGTAAAATCCTCCTTCCCTTACGCTTTGACGGAATCGGAGATTAAAATCAAGCCACCGCGGGGGCCGGGAACGGCACCATGAATGGCGATTAAATTGTTCTCCACGTCAACTTTCACAACCTTCAGGTTTTGAACGGTAACACGTTCAGCACCTAAATGTCCGGCGCCTTTCATACCCTTGTAAACACGGGAAGGCGAAGAACAGGCTCCCAACGAGCCGGCATGGCGGGCAACAGGACCCGTACCGTGAGTTTCCTTCAAGCGGCTGTGATTCCAACGCTTGATAGCGCCGGCATAGCCTTTACCTTTGCTGACACCCACTACATCGACTTGGTCGCCGGTAGCAAAGGTGTCTGCCTTTACGATGTCGCCAACGTTGTAAGCGTCGCAATCTTCGAAGCGGAACTCACGAAGCGCCTTTTTGGGAGCTACGTCAGCTTTGTCGAAGTGTCCCTTCATGGGTTTGTTGACCTTACCGACGGCGATATCGCCAAAACCGAGTTGAACAGCTGTGTAGCCGTCGTTTTCTGCGGTTTTCTTTTGAACAACGACGCACGGACCGGCTTCGATGACCGTGACCGGAACGACATTGCCCTTTTCGTCGAAAATCTGCGTCATGCCGATTTTCTTACCGATGATGCCTTTTTGCATTGTCTATACCTCCTTGGTTATTGGTTCCCCACCAAACGGTGTCGGGAACATGACCTCGCTTTGGCAGAACCGAGGAATTCACCTCGTCAAACCGGCATTACAGTTTGATTTCGATTTCCACGCCAGCGGGGAGTTCAAGCCCCATCAGGGCTTCAACTGTTTTGTTTGACGGACGAAGGATGTCAATCAAGCGTTTGTGCGTACGAGACTCGAATTGTTCACGAGAATCTTTGTACTTGTGCACAGCACGCAAAATGGTAACAACTTCCTTCTCGGTCGGGAGCGGGACAGGACCGGAAACACGAGCACCGGTACGGCGAGCGGTTTCTACAATCTTTTCGGCGGATTGGTCCACCAAATGATGGTCATACCCCTTGATACGAATACGGATTTTTTCTTTGACTGCCACTAAAAACGCCTCCTTATTTTTTTGAGTTGGCGGGCGACGCCAAAACTGCACACTGAGCCGGGTGTTCCAACACCGGCATTTTAAAACCGGATGCCTGTGGGTTCAAGCCTCCGGGTGCAGTTGTAAGCGTCTTGAAAGACATAAGGCAAAATGTGCGTCGCAAGCACGCCGAAACAAAGTGCAACTCTCTGCCCCGTTCATTTTGCTCCTTACAGCTATTCCTTGTCGCCCGGTTTGAAATCGGACATACTCAGCGGAAAAACCGACCGTTTGCGGCCGCAACCTCCCGCGTCATCGCATATCGTGCAGTCTGCATGATACAGCAAAAAGGGCATAGTTATCCTACCCCGCATAATCATGCCTAACCATTTTACATCAAGCTTTCCAAAAAATCAAGTCTTTTTTTCGGTTTTTTTAAAAATTTTTTTACTATATATTTAAGGTGTAGACAAAGCCTATTTTTTCGTGTATAATAGGCAACAGTATTTCCCACACAAGGAGGATAATCATGAAATTTAAAAAATTTGCTTGCGGTATTGCCGCCGTTCTTTTGACGGTGTCGTGCCTGTTTGCCGGTGGCTGTTCTACACCCGACGTTGCTTTAACCGTAGACGGCAAAGTTTACGAGATGGGCGATTACTTAGCGTATATGTACGCCACCATGTTCACCGACCAACAATCCTATTTATACCTATCTTATTACGGCGAAGATGCTTTGTCGCAAAAAGTAACGTATGGTGAAGACGCCAAAGAAATGACGTTGAAAGAATATATCATCCAAACCACTAAGGATGCCATGATTCGTCAAAAGGCTTTGGAAAATTTGATGGCAAAATACTCTATCAAATGGGAAGCCGACGAAGTCAAAAAATTAGAAGAAGACGTTGCTAAACTCAGCAAAGACCAATTCCTCTCTTTTGGTTTCACCAACGAGCGCTATATTAATATGTATAAAGCAGTATCGCTTAACGAATCCACCTTGTTCACCGGCTTGTACGATGACGGCGGCTTGCGTGAGGTTTCCGATGCTGACGAACGCAAATATTTTGACGAAAAATATTTGAGCTATAAAATCATTGAATTTTCATTAATGGATGACAAAGGCGCTGCCCTGAGCGATGCCGAAACGGAAAAAATCAATAAGCAGCTGCAAGGGTATTTGGACGCCTTCAACAAAACGGACAAAACCGGTGCCGGCTTTGACGAAGTGTATCGTCAATATTTAAAAGATACCAAAAAAGAAGACACAACAACAACAACAACAACAACTACTACCACAACAACTACAACAACTACTACCACAGCGGCAACAACCACTACAACCACCGCAGCCGGTAACAAAGAAGAGGATAAAACCACCACCGATAAAGAGGAAGAAAAGTTAGAAACGGCTACTCGCAACGATGTGGTAATCGACCAAACCATTACGGATGAAGAGTTAATTAAAGCCATTCAATCCTTAAAAGAAGGCGAAGCTGCCATCAAAACCTACAAAGCAAACGGCACAACCAAAAAGGCTGCTTTGATTTTGCGTATGGACCCGGAAGCAGAACGCGAAAAAGATGTGGACTACTACAAAGACAGCCATCAACAAACGCTGCAATTTATGAAATACGAAGAATTTGACAAAGAAGTAAAAGAAACCGCCGCCGAACTTTTGAAAACAGCCGTGTTTAACAACCGTGCCATCAAAGCCGGGGACCCCGCACAAATGATATAACCATTTACAAAAACCCGCGGAGGAATATTCCTCGGCGGTTTTTTTGTTGTTCGGATTTACTCGGCTACGGCAGCCGTTGTTGTAGCAACAGACGTTGCTACGGTAGTGCTTGTATTGTTCAGCGATACGTAGTTGCTGTTTTTCAGTAACGTAATCGCCTTTTGTAACTGTGTATCTTCTTCTGCTGTCAGCAAATCAAAACGGCTTTGCAACTCATACGGTAAATCCACCGTTTGGTTGGGATACACACCGGTGTTTTGCCAACTTTCTCCGCTTTGGATACAATACAGCGTACCGGTTGACAACCGCACAGCGCCTTTGTCGGAAGCAACGGAAAAATACTCTTGCATAACGGCTTTACCCTGTGTGGAGGTGCCGACGACAGTTGTTTTTTTCAAGTCTTGTAACACTGCCGCCAACAGTTCTGCCTCGCCCACCGTATTGCCGTTTACCAGCGTTACCGTAGGCACGGACAGTTCATAGTTATCCGTTGCGGAAAGAACTGTTTTCTCGCCTTTTTTTTCGCACGAAACATAGGGGCCACGGGGCAGCAAATAGTCCAAAATTTCAGTTGCCGCTTCCCATTGTCCACCGGCATTGTTGCGCACGTCAAAAACAAAGTATAAGGCACCCTGCTGTGTCAGTTGATTGTAAACGTTTTTAAACTGCAACGCGGTAAGAGCATTAAACTCACTGATTCGAATATGCCCCACCGTATCTTGTAACAACTCGCCGCTAACACTTACCACAGAATAGGTATTGGCCACCAGTTCGTCTGTTTCGGATTGACCGGCTTGTTCAACGGTTATCAGCACTTTTTCTTGACTGTTCAGCGCGGCTTGTACCGTAGCAAATGAGGAACCGGTCACCGCCTCTTCCCCTATCTTTGTCACGACCGCACCTTTTTTAATGCCTGCCAAAGCAGCGGGCGAGTTTTCGTCAACTGCTGTTATCGTTACACGGTTATCGTCTACGGTAACTTCCAAACCAAAACCGGTACGATTTCCCGCTAATTTATTCTGTGTTTCTTGGTAAGTTGCGGGAGGGAGATATTCCGCGTAAGTGTCACCCAAACCGTTGATATATCCTTTTGCTAACGCTGCACGTAATTTTTCCTCGTCCATTGTGTAATGCTTTCGGGCAGCGGAATCGATTTCATCAATGTAATCGTACATAGCTTGCCGTTGACCTACATCACTAACCAAGGAACTAAAATGCCGCATAGCCAACATCATGGTTGCGGAAACCGTGATGGCGACCGCCAAGAATATCAAGGACAGTGCAACACCGAGAGAAACTTTTTTGTTCACTTTTTCTCACCCGCTCGTTTTTATTTAGGGCAAACAATGTAACCATTTTTTACAGCATCTACACGAACACCGTCAACACGGACTTCAAAATGCAAGTGAGCGCCATAAGAGTTACCGGTATTACCAATTACACCGACTTGCGTTTGTCCCCCGACAACTTTTTGGCCTACTGTTACGCTGGGGACATACCGCATATGAGCGTACAAGGTAACAATGCGACGACCCTTGGCGTCCAAGCCATGGTCTATCATGCAGAAATTTCCGTAACTGTAATGCAATTTTTGCACCTTGATAACCGTACCGCTCGCCGCAGCAATAATGGGTTCGCCCAAAGAACGACCGTTAGAAATATCCGTACCGCCGTGCGAACCACTGCCGCGTTTGCCAAAACCGGAAGAGATACGCTTTACCGTCGGTGTCGGCCAAAACATCGAACCGCCATAAGTATCGCTGGGTGGTGTGCCGTTGAGCAATGCCGCAATTTCGCGGTCTAACTCATCCTCGGATTTTTTCACCGCTGCCAAGCGCTTTTCGTAGGTGTTTTGTTTTCTTTCCAAGGCATCTCGTTTGTTTTGTGCTTCTTTGTATAACTTGTCCAAAGAAGAAAACTGTTTGTCCAAACCGCCTTTAAGCGAGAGCAGTTCATCCTTAGCTGCTTGGGTCGCGGCTTTTTCCTCTTCTACTTGCGTTTTTTTGACGGTGATTGCCGCTTTTTCTTGTTCTGCTTTGTCACATAACGCTTTATCGTGTGCCGAAACCGACTCGATTACCTTTGATTTTAGCAAATAGTCCGTATAGTTTTCCATGCTCATCAACAACTGAAAATCGGAATAGTTGCCCGTTTTGGTAATGGCTTTTAATCGTTTTTTCAGTTTAAGCATAATCGCGGCTAATTCTTGTTCTTTTGCCGTGATTTCGTTGTTCAGTTGTGCAATTTTTTTGTCTTGCTCGGCAATTTGCTTATCAACAGCATTAATTTGACTTTTATACGTATCAATCTGGGCTTCCAAATTGCTAATCTTTTTAATCAGTTGATTGACTTCTGCTTGTTGGTCTTCGATGCTGTCTCCCAATTTGCTGAGCGACGCTTCGATTTCCTTTTGTTCTTGCTGTAATTTTTCCAACTCGTTACGCTTATCTTCTATCGTATCAGCAGAAACCGAAAGCGAAAAAAAGCAAGTCAAAAACAGTGTCACCACTGCGCAAACAGCGGTAAACCGTTGTAATATCTTACGCATCGTATGTAGTCCTCCTGTTTTTTTACAAACAACCACGTGTTATCCTACTGCGTTCTTATGCCGTGTGTTCTTTTAAGTATCGACCGGTCGATATCGTACTGCCCAACATACCAATGAGCGTGCCGCCTACTGCGAATCCCAACAACAACTGCCACCATACATCCGCAAAAGACAACAAACTGAAATTGGCACCAAAAGTGAAGTTGTTACCTAACAAGACGTACAGCACAAACACCAGTCCGTAAGAAAGTATTGCGGCAATACACCCGAGCATAACGCCTTCCACCATAAACGGGAAGCGAATAAAGGAATGGGTTGCCCCCACCGAACGCATAATAGAAATTTCCAGACGGCGGCTATATACTGTCAGTTTAATCGTGTTTGCAATAATAAACAGCGAAACAACCAACAGCAATGCAATCACCCAACTGCCCACCGTCAATACGGTGTTGCGAATTTTAACAAGTGATTTGGAAAGCGCTTGGTTAGAATCTACCGTTTCAATGCCGGCAACACCCTTGATAGAGGCTACCGTGTGGTCAAACAACGAAAGGTCTTTAAAACTAACCACAAACGCGTCTTGCAAAGGATTGTCGTTTTCCAAATCTTCTAACAGTTCACCAAACTGTTCTTGATAACGATGTAACAAATCCTCCTTGGAAATAAACGACACATCCGCCACGTTGTCCATTGCTTTGAGTGTTTGTTGTATGGTATTGGTTTGTTCATCCGTGGCAGAAGAGTCGGCGTATGCTACCACCACGTTTTGCTGATATGCCCATTCAAAACCATGCTCAACATTTTCGTACACCAAATAGGCACTACCCGTCAGCAACAGGCACGATACCAACACCAAAACCGACGCCATGGTCATAAAAGCGTTTTGGAATAAGTTGCGAAACCCTTCTTTTATCAAATAGCGAAATGTATCAATCTTCATGACGGGCCTCCTTACTGTCCGAAACCACAAGACCGTCTTTGATTTCAATCACGCGACGGTTAAAAGACTTGACCAAATCGTGGTCATGAGTAACCACCAAAATCGTCGTGCCGCGACGATTGATTTCGGTCAGCAATTCCATGATTTCATAAGACATGGCGGGGTCAATGTTGCCGGTCGGTTCATCGGCAATAATCAACGAGGGATTGTTGACAAGTGCTCTGGCCAAACCGACACGTTGTTGCTCACCGCCCGAAAGTTCGGTAGGATAACTTTTGCTTTTGTCTTGCAATCCGACCAATCCCAAAATATACGGCACGCGATGGCGAATTTCACGATGAGAAGCACCTACCACACGCATGGCAAACGCCACGTTATCGTACACCGTCATGGTATCAATCAGGCGGAAATCCTGAAACACAATACCCATGGCACGGCGCAAATACGGAATTTGGCGGCTTTTGAGTTTGGATAACTTAAAATTACCAACAACCACTTCGCCGGAAGATGCCACCTCTTCGCGCATAATCAATTTCAAAAACGTACTTTTACCGGCACCGGAAGCACCGACGATAAAGACAAACTCACCATCATCAATGGTGACATCAATACCGCGCAACGCTTCACTGCCCAGGTCGTATGTTTTATGTACATCTCGAAACTCTATCAATTAAGCCAACCTCCTTGCCGCTCATCAGCAATATACTGCTATCATACCGTGAATTGCCTTTTCTGGCAACGCACAGATATTGGAAATCTACAAAAAATGCCTCAATCACACGATTGAGGCATTCCCCAAACATTTAATATTTTACCGGATGTGCCATCAAATATTTTTTGACCATTAACGCCACTTTAAAGACAATGGCATCATCAAATTCCCGCAAATCCAAGCCGGTAAGACGTTTGATTTTTTCCAAACGATACACCAACGTGTTGCGGTGCACAAACAATTTGCGCGACGTTTCCGAAACGTTCAAGTTGTTTTCAAAGAAACGTTGGATGGTAAACAACGTTTCTTGGTCCAAAGAATCAATCGAACCGCGTTTGAACACTTCGCGTAAGAACATATCGCAAAGCGTGGTGGGCAACTGATAAATCAAACGGGCAATGCCTAAATTGTCGTAACTGACAATGGTTTTTTCGGTGTCAAATACTTTGCCGACTTCCAAAGCCACTTGTGCTTCTTTGAAAGAGCGAGCCAATTCTTTGATGCCTTCCACGGCCGTGCCGATACCCACGTTGATTTGCGTGTAAAATTCGCTACCCAACGTGTCGGCAATGGATTGCGCCAGTTTTTCCAAATCTTTGGATTCCACATGGGAACGCAATTCTTTAACAACGGCGATATCGGTTTCGTTAATGTTGATAACGAAATCTTTGTTCTTTTCGGGGAACAAGTTTTGAATGACATCAAACGCCGAAATTTCCGACGGGGTTTGAATGTGAACCAACAACACCACGCGGCTGACATCGCTGTTAAAATGCAGTTCGCGCGCTTTTAAATAAATGTCACCGGGTAAAATGTTATCCAAAATAATGTTTTTGACAAAATTGCCGCGGTCATATTTTTCGTCATAATACTGTTTGACGTTGCTGAGCGAAATCGCCAACAGTTCCGCATACGTCACCGCTTGTTCATCAATGCCTTCCACAAACACGGTATACGTGCTGCTCGACAAATTGCCAATGGTTTTGTACGTGTAACCGTTATGAGAAAAAACTTCCTGTGAAGAATAAAATTCCTGAGACAGCGGTTCGCAAACTTCACCCATGCGTCCCAAATCACTGCATGCCACCACGGCGTATGTTTCGTCCAACACACCGATGGTGCGGTGAATAACATCCTTCATTTGGTTAATGATTCCTAAAAACAAACGATTTGGCATAACTATACCCCTCATTCGTATTTTTTACGGCAAATGCCGGAAAATAAATAAACCTATACACGGTATTATTTTACACGGTTTTTGTACATTTTTCAAGTAAAATTGAAAAAAATATCCACATTTTCTACAAACTCATAGGCTTTTTGCCGAAAAACGGCAAAAAAACGCCGCACAGAAAATCTGTACGGCGTTAGTGTCAGGAGTTTAGTTTGCGATGGTCTTTTCGGTTTCTTTGTCGAACAAGTGAATCTTGGTGTTGTCAAGAACCATGTCGATTTCATCGCTCGGACGAGCGGTGGAAGTGGGTTCTACGCGAGCAGTCAAGCTGCTGCCTTCTACATTGACATACAAGAAGATTTCGGAACCCATCATTTCGGTCACTTCTACCTTGGCGCGCATTTTGCAGTCGGCAAAGGCTTCCAAGTGACGTGCTTCGTCGTGAACGTCTTCCGGACGGATACCCAAAATGACTTCTTTGTCAACATATTCTTCCAAAATACCGTTGGGGTTTTTGGATTCCGGCAACGGAATGTTGTATTTGATGCCTTTTTTGGTTTTGGTATCTTCCGAGCCGAAACGAGCAAAGAATTTGCCGTCTTCCTTCACGATGGTGGCATCGATGAAGTTCATTTGCGGGCTGCCGATAAAGCCGGCAACAAACATGTTGTTCGGCGTGCAATACAAGTTGTTCGGAGAATCGACTTGTTGAATCAAACCGTCTTTCATAACCACGATACGGTCACCCATGGTCATAGCTTCGGTTTGGTCGTGGGTAACGTAAATAAACGTGGTACCGAGTTTTTGGTGCAATTTGGAAATTTCCGTTCTCATTTGAGCACGCAATTTAGCGTCCAAGTTGGAGAGCGGTTCGTCGAGCAAGAAGACCTTGGGTTCACGCACGATGGCACGACCGAGCGCCACACGTTGGCGTTGACCGCCGGACAAAGCCTTCGGTTTTCTGTCGAGCAAGTGAGCGATATCCAAAATGCGGGCAGCTTCTTCCACGCGGCGTTTGATTTCGTCTTTGGGAGTTTTGCGAAGTTTCAAACCGAATGCCATGTTTTCAAACACGGTCATGTGCGGGTACAAAGCGTAGTTTTGGAACACCATGGCGATATCGCGGTCTTTGGGAGCCACGTCGTTTACTAAGCGGTCGCCGATGTACATTTCACCGCTGGAGATTTCTTCCAAACCGGCAATCATACGCAACGTGGTAGATTTACCGCAACCGGAAGGACCAACCAAGATGATGAATTCTTTATCCTTGATTTCCAAGTTGAAATCGGAAACAGCGGTAACACCGCCCGGATATTTTTTGTAAATGTTTTTCAAAGATAAACTTGCCATTTCATGACCTCCACATTTTTTGCCGTAGGGCAACCTTTGGTTAAACCTATCTTTTTACTATGCTTTCCCAATTCTAACAAATTTTATCGGAAAATACCATTCCCAATATTCACAAAGTTTTATTGTCTTCTTTGTTGCAGTTGAACAGAATTTGTTCACACGGTAAACAAACTAATCTCTTTCTCGGTCAGCGGTCGGCTTTCGCCCTCACTCAACCGTTCATCCAAGACCAGTTCGCCAATGGATACTCGTTTAAGCCAAACCACGCCGCGGTCCAGCACACCAAACATTCTTTTGATTTGGTGATACCGTCCTTCGGTGATATGCACTTGCGCTAACGGTTGTTCACCCGGTTCCAAAACTTCAAGTTTTGCCGAACGACAAACGGTGCCGTCTGCCAAGGTGATGCCTTGTTCAAATTGTCGGCAATGTTCCTCGGTGAGCGGGGCGTCCAACCGTACCAAATACCGCTTGTATATTTGGTTTTTGGGTGACAGCAAACGGTGCGCTAATTCACCGTCATCAGTAAGCAACACCAACCCCACCGTATCTTTATCCAAACGTCCTGCCGGGAACAACCCTTTTCGCTTAAATTCATTGGGCAAAAGGTCCACCACTGTTTTTACTTTTGGGTCGCGGGAAACACACAAAACGCCCGACGGTTTGTTCATCATCAAATAGGCAAAGCGTTGATACATAAGCGGTGTGCCCTCGACGGTGATGCTTTGCGTTTGTGCATCCACTTTTTGCGACGGGTCACGACAAACCGCCGCATCCACCGTTACGCGACCACTGCGAATCAGTTTGACCGTATCGCGGCGGCTGCGTGTACCTTGTGAAGCAATCAGTTTGTCAAGACGTTGTAACATCGTAATAATTCCTTTTTTGTTATTTTGATTTTTCTGTCAGCGGCAAGCAAAATCCCTCGGCACGTTCGGACATGATATCCCCTGCAACAATGCGGTCACGGTAGACATATATGTGCGCCGTTGCCGCTTCGGCAGCGTTAAGAATGGGGTAAGTGTACAACCGCACACGTTTGCCGTAATACGGTTCCAAAGACATTTTTGCTTTTTGTTGCACGGTTTCGTATTGCAACAACGTTTCGTCTGCTTCGTCCGGCAAACGAATTTCTTGCACTTCTTCCCTTTCGCCTACTTCGTACCCCAGGTTCTTCAAAAAAGCCACTCTTTGCTGTGTTGTTTCGGCTTTTTTGACAGCAGCAGACACGGGGACTTGTTCCATGGCAGGTGCAGCAATCATTGCGACTGTTGCAAACAATGCCACCAACAAAAAAACCGCCACCGATACCAGTTGCCGACGACCGGCTTTTACCGACAATACAAACATAGCACACACTCCTTTATGTGCTATGTTTATTCGGCAACTGCAAAAAATATTATAAACAAATCAATTCTTTGGGTGAATCAGTCAAATTGCGGCAACCGTCTGCCGTAATCCATGCCATATCCTCAATTCTGACACCGAATTGTCCCTCAATATAAATGCCGGGTTCCACCGTGACAACGTTGCCTGTCGTCAACACCTTTTCTGCCGCGCGAGGTGATACGGTGGGAGCTTCGTGTATTTCAACACCCACACCATGACCGGTAGCATGTCCAAAGTATGGTCCGTAACCGGCTGCTGTAATCACATTGCGCGCGGCGGCATCGGCATCACGGCACAAAACACCGTCACGCAAAGTTGCCAGTGCGGCTTGTTGTGCTTTTAGTACCGTGTGGTAAACCTTTTGTTGTTCTTCGTTTATGGTACCCAGCGCAATCGTGCGCGTCATATCGGAACAATAGCCATCCACCACCGCACCGAAGTCCATGGTGATAAAGTCGCCTTTTTGCACCGTCTTTTCTGTGGGGATACCGTGCGGTAACGAGGTGTTTTTCCCCGAAACAACAATAAAATCAAACGCCGTCCGTTCGGCACCTTGTTTGCGCACGTAAAATTCCAATTCCAAAGCAATCTCTCGTTCGGTCATGCCCTCTCGGATGTAGGACAAAATATGTGAAAAACCCTGTTCGCACAACGCTTGTGCTTGTAAAATGTGCGTTACCTCTTGTTCACTTTTGACAGCACGTTGCTCGCAAAGCCATGTGTCTAACGTGTTGGTAACATCCCACTCAACCGCCGGTAACTGTTTTTTCAAACGCGCCACCTGCGCAGCAGTCGTTGTTTCAGCTTCCAAATAAACAAGTTGGATACCATGGCGGGTTATGAGTTCTTTGAGCGAATCGGAGAGAGCGGAAATTTGAAGACACTCAACACTCGAAAGCGTGGTTTTTGCGGTTTCGATATACCGAAAATCTGTCAAAAAATACACTTGCTCTTTGGTCATAAACAACCAACTGTCCCCCGACGGGAAACCAACCAAATATCGCAAATGATGCGGTGCGGCAACGAGTGCCGCACTATGTTCGAAAAGTCGCCCACACAGGCGACGGCATTGTTCGTTCATTGTGTTCATCCTTTGTATAATGCTGACAAGGTACACGCATCTTCCGCTTGTGTACCATCCGATTCACAAATAAACGTGGGCGATAATTTTCGCTGACGTATGAGTTGCATCAGCGGTGTCGGTTCGGGACCAAACACCGTATCTTCAAACGTCAAATGACGCTTTTCGCCGCCTTTGGTGTACTCAATTTTTGAAAAATGCGCATGGAACTGCGAGCCACGCTCTTCGCCCAACTCGTTATGCAAACGGTCCAGTAACGCCGCAAACGCCTCGGCAGAATTGAGTCCGCCAAGTGTACGGCTGTTAAGATGACCAAAATCAATGCACGGTAAAAAACGTTCGTCAATGTGGCAAAACGTGAGCACTTCATCCAAGTCGCCGAGTTGGTTGATTTTGCCCATGGTTTCCGGACAAATGCGCACTTCTGACAACCCTTCGGCATCCAGTGCCTCTTGCGCACGGTGCAATGTGTGCGAAGCAAGCACTGTGGCTTCGGCACGCGACAAACCGCCTAACCCTCCGGGGTGCACGACAATACGCGTACCGCCCATTTGCGTGACAGCACGCGCACTTTCCAAAATATAGCGAATGGAATTATCCCGTTTTTCCTCTTCGGCAGAGGCGAGCGAAATAAAGTACGGTGCATGCAAGGAAATGGCAATATCGTGCTTTGCGGCGGCATCACCCAAGGCGACCGCTGATTCTGCCGATACTCTAACCCCGCGACCGCATTGATATTCATACGCGGTAAGACCCTGTGCATGCAGCCATTCGGGTGCTTGCAAGGTACTTTTGTAACCGGCTTCGTAAAACGAATTGCTGTTACCCGCAGGTCCAAAACGTGCGCTCATGTGTGTTACCCCTTCCTTTTAGCATAAAGTTTGCGTTCCCATTTGCGGCGCAACGCCAAAAACGGTTTGCCCGTTTCGGGGGCAATCGGTTGTAACAAAACGCAAGTGATGCCGCACAAATTAGCCCCCAAAATATCGGTAAACACTTGGTCACCGATGGCGGCGCATTCTTTTTTGGGTAACTGCAAACGACGAATCCCCCGTAAAAAACCAAACGGCAACGGTTTGCACGAAAGAGAAGTATGCCTGAGCCCTATTTTTTTGGCAAAGGGCGCCACGCGCCATTCCCACGAGTTGGAAACCACCGTCAAAGCGATACCCGCTTGCTTCATGGTTTCTAACCATTGCTTTACTTCCTCGGACAGTTCTTGGCTGCCGTGTGTGGTAAGCGTGTTATCAACATCTAACAAAAGACCGCGAATACCCCATTGTTGCAAATCTTCCACTGTGATATCCGTGATGCGGTTCTTATAAACGGTAGGATAAAGTAACGGCATGGCAATCCCTTTCTTGTAAAGAAAAAACGGGCAAAAATTGCCCGTTTTCTTTTGAATCATTTGAACTTTCTTTTACGAGCTGCCTCGGACTTTTTCTTGCGTCTCACGGAAGGCTTTTCGTAATGCTCTCTTTTCCGTACCTCGGCAAGGACACCGGAACGTGCGCAGGATTTTTTCCAACGACGCAGGGCACTGTCCAAGGATTCATTCTCTTTTACTTTGACCTCTGACATTCTTATTCCCTCCCTCCGCTGTTTAGCAGGGGTTATTTACCTATATCTAAACGATACCAATTAAGTATACAACATAAAAATATCTTCGTCAAGAGTTTTTTATGAAATTTGTTACTTAACTACGATGTTGACCAATTTTTGCGGAATATACAGTTCTTTGACAATTTGCTTACCTTCCAGTTCGGGGGCAACACGGTCGTTTTGTTTGGCTGCTGCCAACACGTCAGCGGCAGCATCGTCAATGCCGACCGTAATGCGTGCGCGAATCTTGCCGTTGACTTGCACGGCAATTTCCACGCTACTTTCCACGCATTTCGCAGGGTCAAAAGTCGGCCACGGACGATAGGCAAGTTCTTCACTGTTGCCGATGTATTCCCACAACTCTTCCGTAAGGTGCGGAGCAAACGGATTAAGCAGTTGCAACAACACGGCATATTCACCGCGGGTGACACCTTGGTTGGCAAAATCGTTCATAAGTGCCATCATAGCAGCAATGGCGGTGTTGAATTTTAAGTTTTCGATATCTTCGCTTACTTTGCGAATGGTTTTATGGACAGATAATTCCACGACAGGACGGATTTCGTCACTATCTTGCACATTGTCTGCCATCATCCACACGCGTTCCAAGAAGCGTCCCGCGCCGCGAATGCTCGCGCTCGACCACGGTGCCGCTTTTTCGAAGTCGCCAATGAACATTTCGTATACGCGCAAGGTATCGGCGCCAAATTCGTTAACAATATCATCGGGGTTGACGACGTTGCCACGGGATTTGGACATTTTTTCGCCGTTTTCACCCAAAATCATGCCATGGCTGGTACGTTTGGCATACGGCTCCGCCGTGGGCACTACGCCGATGTCGTACAAGAATTTGTGCCAAAAACGGCTATACAACAAGTGGAGCGTGGTATGTTCCATACCGCCGTTGTACCAGTTAACGGGAGTCCAATACGACAACGCTTCTTTGGAAGCGAGTGCTTTGTCGTTGTGCGGGTCACAATACCGCAAGAAATACCACGAAGAACCGGCCCATTGCGGCATGGTATCGGTTTCGCGTTTGGCGGGTGCGCCACACTTGGGACAAGTGGTGTTTACCCATTCGTCAATGGCTGCCAAGGGAGATTCGCCGTTGTCGGTCGGTTCGTAACTGTCCACTTTGGGCAAGCGAATCGGCAATTCTTCTTCCGGTACGGCAACTTGACCGCAATGCGGGCAATGAACAATCGGAATCGGTTCGCCCCAATAACGTTGACGCGAGAATACCCAGTCACGCAGTTTGTAGTTTACTTTGGTTTTGCCAATACCGTTTTGTTCCAAATGTTCGATAACGGCTACTTTGGCTTCTTCGACGGTTTTGCCGTTTAAGAAACCGGAATTGACAAGAATACCGGTAGCGCAATCGGTAAAGGCTTCTTTTTCGACATCGCCGCCTTTGACGACTTCCACGATGGGTAAATCGAATTTTTTGGCAAATTCCCAGTCGCGCGTGTCGTGCGCGGGAACCGCCATAATCGCACCGGTACCGTACGACACCAACACATAGTCGGAAATGAAAATCGGAATGTTTTCTCCTGTCAAGGGATTGACAGCGGTAACACCATCCAAGCACACACCGCTTTTATCTTTGGCGACTTCGGTGCGTTCGAAATCGGATTTTCTGGCAGCGGCTTCTTGGTAAGTGCGCACTTCTTGCACATTCTTCAAAAGTCCGTTTTGCGCCCATTTTTCAATCAATTCATGTTCGGGCGAAACTACCATGTATGTAGCACCGAACAAGGTGTCGGGACGAGTGGTATACACCACAATCGGTTCACCAGCAGTGGTTTGGAACGTTACTTCCGCGCCGGTGGAACGGCCAATCCAGTTGATTTGTTGTGCGCGAACGCGTTCGGGATAGTCCACCAAGGACAAATCGTCGATAAGGCGTTGTGCATACGCCGTGATTTTGAGCATCCATTGGCTTTTTACTTTGCGCACCACTTCGCCGCCGCAGCGTTCGCACACGCCGCCGACAACTTCTTCGTTAGCAAGCACGCATTTGCACGAGGTACACCAGTTGACCGCCATTTCCTTTTTATATGCCAAGCCGTTTTTGAACAGTTGCAAGAAAATCCATTGCGTCCATTTGTAGTACGCGGGGTCGGTAGTGTTAATTTCCCGCGTCCAGTCGAACGAAAGACCCAAACCTTGCAACTGCGATTTAAAACGCGCTACGTTATTTTCGGTCACGATTTCGGGATGAATGTGGTTTTTGATAGCGTAGTTTTCGGTCGGCAGACCAAAAGCATCCCAACCCATGGGGTACAGCACGTTGTAGCCTTGCATGCGGCGTTTACGTGCGACAACGTCCAAAGCAGTGTACGAACGGGGATGTCCCACGTGCAAGCCTTGGCCCGAAGGGTACGGAAATTCCACCAACGCAAAATACGCCGGTTTCTCCGTGCTATCGGATGCGGCAAACGTGTTTTCGGTTTCCCATTTGGTTTGCCATTTTTTCTCAATTTCCGCGTGGTTATACTGTTTCATGCTTATTCATCCTCCAAAAAACTTGTTACAGGAACCGTTTGAGCATCCTGCCACAAGCGTTCCAAATCATAAAAACGACGAGTGTCTTCCGAAAACACGTGAATGACAACAGCACCGTAATCCAAAACAGTCCATAGCGATGACTGATATCCTTCAGTGCGTGACGGTTTAAATTCGCGTTTGGATAAATCGGTGTCCAAGTAATCCACCAAAGCACGAACGTGCGTGGTGCTGTTACCGGTGGCTAAAATAAAATAATCGGCAAGCGAGGTAATGTCACTAACTTTCAGCACGTGAACATCTTCGGCTTTGTGTTCATCCAAAGACTGTACTGCTGCTTTGACCAGTGCAAGTACTTGTAAATTTTCGGGTTGTGTCATGAGGGTGATTACTCCTCCGCTTCATTCTTGGTGATGTTTTGCTCGATCGCCATTTCCGACAACTTTTGCAAATGCACATTGGATGTGCCGCCGGTTGCCAGTTCGGTGATTTGCACGTCTGCTTCGGTGATGGCTTCGTCGTACGGATTAAATTGCGTGTTAAGCACGGTGAGCAATTGTGCTCGATGCACGCTGTAATACGAATCGGAATTAAACGAAGTTACCTCACCCGGCAACAGTTGCGCTGTCATGTTATCGAGCGTTACTTTGCGCCAACTTTGCACAATGGACAACATGTCGTCTTTGGAAGTGCGCGTGCGAATCGGGGTAGAGCCCCCCATTAACGGTAACAACGAATCTTCGGTGAGTTGTTCGTCGGTTTGCGCACACAGGCGTTGGAACAACGCCAAAAACACACGACGTTGCTTGACAATACGCGAAATATCACCTTGCACGCCCTTGTCGCGTTTGGTGATATACGCCAGTGCAGCCGTGCCGTCCAAGGTACGAACACCTTTTCCGTAAGTGGTTTCGCCCAAGGTTATGGCAGCATCCAACTGAACGTCCACACCGCCGAGCAAATCCACAAATTTGATAAACGTATCTTGCGGGAACATAAAGTAACCATCCACCGGCAAGGAATATTGTTCGTTAAAAATTGCAATAACGTTATACGATGCCGAACCCGCTTTTTGCGTTAGGGTGTGACCGGCTTTTTTGTGTTCTTCCATTTCGGCCTTGTAAATGCGTTTGCCTTCAAACTCACACCAATCCAGCGGCGCGGGTTTCCCCCACACATAACCGGCTTTTTTAGTTGCCCAAATTTCGCTGTCGCCCAAATAGGTATCTTGCGGCACTTCCAAGATGTTGATGGTTTTCTTTTTCTTATCGTGGCATAACAACATAAGACTTTCGGTCGGTGAGGTTTCTTCCTCGCCTAACAACCCAACCACATAATACGCCACTTTGTTTTGCAAGGCGGTGGGCGTAGTGTCATACGCATTCACCGACGATTCGGTGTTATCTTTTTTGCCGGAGGTTTGTGTTAATGCACGGGCTGTGACAAAAATAAACACCAACAATAACACGCAAAAAGCAATCAGCGAAATCATCAACACACGACGTCCTTGGTCGCTTTTTTTGCGGGCAGATTGTTTTTTCTTGTTACGAGTATCCTTTGCCATGTTAATCCCCCTTAAAATCTTGATAACAGGCGATGGTATCGGGATGTACGGGCCAATTTTGCTCGTTCAAATCCCGAATGGTGTATTCCAGCGCATACCGCATGGCGGCACGCCAATCTTGCTCGGTAAGTTCACGCATGATATCCACATCGGGATAATCGCGGTCTGCCGAAGTAAAATCTGCCAAATACAACACAATTTCCGGCATGGTCATGCCGGCGCGACCGGTGGTGTGATAGCGCACGGGGTCTAAAATTTCTTTATCCGTAATCCCCAAAATGTGTTCCAAAAACACCGCACCGGAACGAGCATGCCACAGTTTTGGCGCTCCTTGTTCCACAGCGTCTAACAGTATACCAAATTCTTTTAAAATTTGCAACTGGGAATCTGCATGAGTATCCTTTAAAATATCGTGCAACAATCCCGCTGTGTACGCCTTTTTCGGGTTGGTGCCGTATTTTTCTGCCAAGTGTTTGGCTTGCTTTGCCACTTCCAACGAATGGTGAAACCGTTTTGGCGTTAACCGCCCGCGCAAAATGTCCACATACTGCTCCTCTTCGTTGCAATAGGTTTTATGGGTAGTATACAACTGTTTTTGAGCAATATACACTTCTACCGAGAGTGGCACCAAGTCGGTAAGTTTTTCCCCCGCAGCCGCTTTTTGACGAATTGCGGTGGACGAAAGTTCACAAAGCGGGATAGCTTCTACCACGCAGCGAGCACCTTGCTGTTCCAAAATTTTGGCATACTCCCGTAATTTTTCGGCGGTTGCCTCATCACGCGGGGCCGCACATAACGTTGCCAAACGGGCAATATCCGCAAACCGATGCCACGTGCTTAACGTCAAAAACATATCGGCACCTGTCAGTAAAAACAGTTCGGCACGGGGATATTGTTTTTGCATAGCTTCCAGCGTAAACACCGTAAAACTCGCACCGCGACGGTTAATTTCAAAATCCGATACCGCCAACTCTGCATACGGTTTACACGCCAAGCGACACATTGCCAAACGGTCAACCGCAGGTGCTAAATCCGTTTTTAATTTATGTGGCGGGACAAATGTTGGCATAAGCACCACACGGTCCAAAGAAAGCCGCGCAGCAAATTCCCGCGCCAACTGAATATGACCATTATGGATAGGGTCAAACGTTCCGCCAAACAAAGCAATCCGCTGTGCCATAGGGCTCACCTTTCTCGCGGTAAAATGATTTTGGGTTCTTCGGGGTGGCGACGGTACAGTACAAATACCCTGCCGATAACTTGCACCACTTCGGCGTTGACCGAAGCGGCAATGGTTTCTGCCACCTCGCGTACCGATTCAGGAGCGGTAGGCAGTACGCGCCCTTGAATCAGTTCCCGTGCAGTTAGGGCATCGTCGGCTTGTTTGCAAACCGTAGCGGAAACACCGCCTTTACCAATGTGTAAAATATCTTCTAAATGGTTGGCTAAACCACGCAAGTAAGCACGTTGTTTGCTGGTCATGTTATTTTCCTCCCAATCGTTTTTCTAACAGCACACGGAATTGCCGCAATGCTTGGCCGCGATGGCTGATAGCATCTTTTTCGGCAGGGGTGAGTTCGGCTGTTGTTTTTTCGCCCACCAAAAACAACGGGTCATACCCAAAACCGTTGGTGCCGCGTTCTTCGTATCCGATACGCCCGTGAACGGTGCCTTCGGCGGTAATGGGGGCACTCCCGTCCGGGAAAACGCAACAGACGGCACACACAAATTGTGCATTACGTTTTTCAAACGGGACGTCTTTCAACGCATCCAACAATTTGTCGTTACAGTCTTTGTCTGTTCCATTTGGACCGGCATACCGTGCCGAGTAAATACCCGGTGCGCCGTCGAGCGCATCTACCGTCAAACCGGAATCATCCGCAATGGCGGGCAAGCCTGTCACTGCACAGGCGGATGCGGCTTTTAAATAGGCATTTTCGGCAAACGTGGTACCCGTTTCTTCCACTTCCGGTAAGGAAATGCCCAAATCTTTATCGGTCACCGCTTCAATACCGAGCGGTTCCAAAATACGGGATAATTCGGCTAATTTATGTGCATTATGCGTCGCAATGATATATTGCATTTTGTTTTCACTCTCCAAACAAGGCTTCGGCAAAAGTGGCGGCATCAAAGGGTTGCAAATCGTCAATCCCCTCGCCTACCCCAATGTATTTGACCGGTACGTTGAGTTCTTCGCGCACGGTGAGTACCACACCGCCGCGTGCCGTACCATCCAATTTCGTCAGTACAATGCCGGTGATACCCGCGGCTTGCAAAAATTCCCGTGCTTGATTCACGGCATTTTGTCCGGTGGTGGCATCCAACACCAACAACACTTCGCACGAGGCATTTGGCAATTCGCGGTCGATAACACGGCGAATTTTTGCCAGTTCTTCCATTAAATTTTTCTTGTTATGCAAACGCCCGGCGGTGTCGCAAATGACAACATCCATATTTCTTGCCTTGGCGGCAGAAAGAGCATCAAACACCACGGCGGCAGGGTCAGCATTGGCCGTGTGTTTCACCAAGTCAACATCGGCGCGCCCAGCCCAAACTTCCAACTGCTCAATGGCGGCGGCACGAAACGTATCGGCGGCACCAAGCAACACTTTTTTGCCTTCGGCTTTCAGCCCGGCTGCCAGTTTGCCGATGGTGGTGGTTTTTCCCACACCATTAACACCGATGACCAACACCACCGATGGTGTGGTATCCAAGTGCAACGAGGCATCACCGCTTAACATATCTTCTACGATTTCGCGTAACATGCCGCGAACGGCGGCAGGGTCGGTTTCACCCCGCTCTTTGACCAGTGTACGCAATTTTTCGCACAAAGCGTCGGCGGTGGCAACGCCGACATCTGCTGTTATGAGTATTTCTTGCAGTTCTTCGAACAATTCTTCATCAATTTTGGTAAAGGCGCGCAACATACCGTTGACGGTGCCCATCAAAGAGTCCCGTGTTTTGCGCAATCCGTTACTGATTTTGCTGAAAAAACCCATGGTTTATCCTTTCTTATTGCGCGTTGCCCGAAATGCCGAGTTTGGCTTCCACTTCGCTGACGCGCAGTTCTAACAATTTTGAAATACCTTGTTCTTGCATGGTAACACCATACAAAATATCGGCTTCTTCCATTGTACCGCGACGATGCGTGATAACAATAAATTGCGTATTGCGACACATGCGGCGCAAATATTGTGCATAGCGGTCCACGTTGACATCGTCAAGTGCGGCTTCCACTTCGTCCAACACGCAAAACGGTGAGGGTGTCACTTTTAAGATGGCAAATAACAACGCGGTTGCTACCAACGACTTTTCACCACCCGACAAGGCATCCATGTTAAGAATAACTTTTCCGGGCGGTTGTGCATGCATTTCGATGCCCGAATGCAGAATGTCGTTCGGGTCGGTCAACACTAGTTCGGCGTTACCGCCACCAAACAAATCGCGGAACACTTCGCCGAAATGTTCATTGATTTGGCGGAAACGTTCTAAGAACATGTCTTTCATTTGCGCGGTAAGGTCACCGATGAGTTTGAGTAATTCCTCACGCGAGACTTCCACATCGTGCACTTGTTCGCTCAAAAATTCATAGCGTTCGCTGACTTCTTTGTATTCTTCAATGGCGTCTACGTTGACACTGCCGAGCGCACGGATTTTATTTTTGAGTTCTGCCAAGCGACGGGTGGCTTCTGCCATGTTTTCAATCGGTGCGGCGTAGTTCTCCGCCTCACTGCGCGTCAGTTCATATTCCTCATACAAGCGATTGAGAATGGTTTCGGTTTCTTTTTGGGCGGCGGCACATTTTTCTTCCAAACGAGCGGCTTCGCGACCCGCAAGTTCACGTTCGTCTGCTTTTTCACGGCTGGTTTGGCGCCATGCCGTTTGTTGTGCTTCGCCTTGCATACGTTTTGCTGCCAAAGCGGTGATTTGCTCGCCCGCTTCTTTGGCCAAACGGCGCATTTCAGCTGCTTGAAGTGCAAGCAACTCGGCTTGTTCTTCGTATTCTTTGTTGCGTACCAACAATTGTTCGATTTGTTGTTCGGTGGCACTGCGAATACCCGTTTGGTCCGCTTGACGACTACGTAATTCTTGAATGGCTTCGCGGATACCTTCGATTTCTTTTTCCAGCGCGACAACCGCCAATTTTTGGTCGGCAATGCGCGCGGAAAGTGCTTCGCGCTCCTCGGTGATTTTTTGACGTCCGCCGCCAAGAGAGGTGACTTCCGTTTCCAATTCTTCCTTGCGCACACCCACGGTTTGCGATTGTGCAGCAGATTTTTCAATGGTTTCACGATGTTCTGCCGAACGACGGTTAAGTTCGGTAATTTCGCGGGTGCATTCTTCCACAGCGGCGGTCAAAGTCGCCGCTACTTCGGTCAAGCGATGACATTCACCTTCCACGCGGATTTTATCTTCCGTGGCGGTGGAAAGTTCCCCTTGCGCACCCGAAAGTTGTGCACTGACGGCCGATACTTCTTCTTGCAAAGTTTTAAGAGCCTCTTGCGCTTTTTCTGCCTTTTCGGCAAGCGATGCTTTTTCGGCTTGCAGGCGTTCGATTTCGCTGCGGCGAGAAAGCAAGCCCGCACCTTTGACATGGGAGCCACCTGTCAGCGAACCACCGGCATTGACCACTTGTCCGTCCAAAGTGACGATGCGGAAACGATAACCGTATTTGCGGGCAATCACCACGGCGTAATCCAAATCCTCTGCCACGGCAATACGACCAAGCAAACTGCGTGCAATTTGCTCGTATTGGCTGTCAACCGTAACAAGTGAGGATGCAATACCTACAAATCCGTTTTCGTTTTCCAAGCCTTTTTCGGTAAGCAAGGTGCCTTTGGTGGTTTGAATCGGCAAGAAGGTGGCGCGACCGCCGTTGGTCTTTTTCAAAAATTCAATGCCGCGTTTAGCATCTTCTTCGCGGTCGCACACAATGTTTTGTGCAGCACCGCCCAAAGCGGTTTCAATTGCCAAGGCATAGGTGCCTTCGGCATGAATGAGGCGGGAAACAGGCCCGTGAATACCGCGCAATTCACCGCGTTCGGATTGTTTGACCACGCTTTTGACGCTTTGCGAAAAGCCTTCCAGATTGCGTTCCATTTCTTCTAACAAACGGATGCGGTGTTGTTTTTCTTCTACGTCTAACAACAAACGGTCGGCCTCGTGGCGAGCGGTTTCGAGTTTTGCAGTGCGGGATGCATGGCGCATTTCAAAACCGCGTACGGCGTTTTGCAGTTCTTCGGTTTTTTCGCTCAAAGCGCGCAAATCTTCCTCGCAAGCTTGCTTTTCGCGCACGGTTTCTTCACGCTGGGCAGTGCGCGCCGCCAACGTTTCGGTCACTTGTGAAAGGCGCAACGTGATTTCGGCAAGCGAGGATTCGGCAGTAACCGATTGCACGCGCAAATCGGAAAGTTCGGCCACACACTCGGCAATTTGGTTGTTAAGTTCTTCAATCTTACCCGAAACTTCTTCGTTGTTTCGTTGCAAAGTTGCCCATTCTTCTGCCAAATCCAACTGCAACCGTTGGCATTCGGCAATAGCTTGTTGTTTTTGCTCGATTTCCTCGTTACGAGTGGCAATGGTTTCTTCCAAACGCAAGGTGCCTTGTTCGGCTTCTTGCAATTCACCGCGCAAACGGGCAATGTTTTCTTCATTATGGCTTTTGTCGTTGCGCAACAAATCGGCATTACCGAGCAAACGCACGGCTTCTTCTTCTTTGCTGCCTACTTCGGTGCGTAATTGTTCCATTTGGGCAGACAATGCTCTACCCTCTTCGGCAGATTGCTCCAATTGTTGCTCGATGGTATCAATGGCAGCACCTGCGGCATCGTATTGCGTGCGCGCAAGTTCCAATTTGCTGTCGAGTTCCCGCAATATTTCGCGGGAGCGTTCCATGGTGTTGAGCCATACACCGATTTCCAAACCTTTTTTTTCGGAAGCATATTCCAAATATTTTTTGGCTTTTTCGGATTGTTGTTTGAGCGGTCCGACGCGTTCTTCAAGTTCTTGCAAAATATCACGCAAGCGCAACAAATTTTCTTCTGCCGAACGCAAACGACGCTCCGCTTCGTTTTTGCGGTAACGATATTTCGCAATGCCCGCCGCTTCTTCAAAAATTTCGCGGCGTTCATCGGATTTTGACGAAACAATTTCTTCAATACGGCCTTGCCCGATGATGGAATAGCCATCACGGCCCAAACCCGTATCCATAAACAATAATTGGATATCTTTTAAGCGAACGGTAGCGTTATTGAGCAAATATTCACTTTCGCCCGAGCGATAATACCGACGTGTCACCTTGACGTCGTCGGCATCGAACATAAGCCAACGCTCGGAATTGTCAATCACCAACGACACTTCGGCATACCCCACCGATTTGCGCTTGGACGTTCCGTTAAAAATAACGTCTTCCATTTTGGAACCACGCAAGGTTTTGCTGGATTGTTCACCCAGCACCCAACGCACGGCGTCACTGATGTTGGATTTTCCGCTTCCGTTTGGTCCGACAACCGCGGTGATGCCGCTGCCGAAAGAAAGCACCGTTTTGTCCGGAAACGATTTAAAGCCTTGTATTTCGAGTGATTTCAGAACCATGTTCTCACTTCCCCCAAATAATCTGCCTTGGCAAAACATTTTCGTCTGCCGCTATGGTTACCGCATACCCTGCTTTGGCAAAGGCGCGGATGTTTTCTTTTTTATGTCCCACCATTTTGGAAAGGGCGGTGGGATGTACCCGCAGTACCGCAGAAGATTCTTTTTTCTCTTGCAACAAGGCAAGAGCTTTGTCACGATATATTCTGCCCTCGCACAGTTCCCGAAATGCCGGATGGAAAGGCCCGGCCAGGCAGTGCCCCGCCATTTCTTCTTCGGCATGTAAACCCATGCGAATTACCGGAATGTGCTGCTCCTCTTCAAAAAACACCAGCAATCGCGCACACAATGCTACCGCTTGTTCCAACGTTTGCGGTACGTAGTTTCCTTGCCGATATTCGACACCGAGCGGCGTGCCGTCAATTACCAAGGTGGGATACACGCGCACTTCATCGGGGCGTAATGCCGCCAAGGCTTGTGCTGTTTGTTTGTCGGTTTCGTCGGTAGAATCGGGCAAACCCGTCATCATTTGTAATCCGAGCGACATCCCCGCCTGTTTTATCAGCGCGGCGGACTTGCGCACGTGCTCGGCGGTATGTCCCCGTCCGCAGCGTGCAAGAACCCTGTCGTTCATGCTTTGGGCACCCAATTCCACGGTGGTCACACCGTAGCTTTTGAGAACTTGCAATATTTCCTCGTCCACCGCATCGGGACGCGTGGATACGCGAATACCGAAAAAAACCCCGCTTTTAACAAACGGCGAAGCCGCTTGCAATAACGCTTCCATATCGCTACGCGGGATAGCGGTAAAACTACCGCCGAAAAAAGCAATTTCTGCTTTTGCGTCGGGTGGCAACGTTTTGATTGCCGTTTGACACGCTGTTTGGATATCCAACGCGGACGGCATTTGTGCCGTTCCCGCTATGTGCCGCTGATTACAAAAAACACATTGATGAGGACACCCCGCATGCGGTACAAACAACGCAACATTATAATGCCTTTTTTTAGTCATCATAGCCCATCAATTTGAGTGCTTCACGCGCGGCTTGTTGCTCGGCTTCTTTTTTGCTTTTTCCTTTGCCCGAACCAATGACGTTGGAATTTAAATGTACTTCCACATAAAATTGTTTGTTGTGGTCGGGACCACATTCTCCTTTGAGTTCGTATTCCAACTGTTCTTCGGGATTTTGCTGAACAATTTCTTGTAACTGCGTTTTGTAATCCCGAAAATGCGGTTTGCGTTGGTTGGAGAGTTCTTCTTTGATAAACGGTAAAATAAACGCTTCAGCTTGCTTTAAGCCACCATCCAAGTACAAAGCCGCAATCACTGCTTCAAACGCATCTGCCAGCAGCGAGGCACGTTGTGCGCCACCGCCGCGCTGTTCGCCTTTGCCCAAGAGCAAATAGTCACCGAGATTGATTTTTTTAGCGTACGAACTAAGAGCTTTTTCACACACAAGCGAGGCACGCAAGCGTGTAAGTTCGCCTTCTTTTCCGGTTTCGTGCTCAAACAAATACCCGGCGGTAACAAACCCCAGCACCGAATCGCCCAAAAATTCCAAACGCTCGTTACTGTTTAGTTTACGATTACCTTCGTTTGCATACGAGGAATGCGTCAAGGCGGTTTCGAGCAAAGAGGGCTTTTGGAACGTATAGCCCAAAACTTTCATCATCTGTTTGGTTGTTTCTTGCATTGTTTGTCACCTCACTCGTTTTCTTGCTTAATCTTCAAAAGAAGCCACAATATCTTCCACAAACTCCCACGCGGCAACCGTTTCGGGGGAAAGGGCCGTACCATATTGTTCGCCGAGTAAGAACGCAATTTCTTCACAGTCGCGGGGATATAAATTGAGTTCATCCAACGAGGTTGCCAACGAGATATCTTCCTCGTCACAACCGAATCGGTCAATCAGCAGTTGTTTGAGTTGCTGCAACACCATCTGCTGCACAATCTCCCTTCGTACTTTCGTTGCTTATTTCCTGCGTGATTTTATCAATCACACCCGTGCGGGCAAATTCAGCCGCTACGCGCACGGCGTTTTGAATGGCCAAAGCCTTGGAATTGCCATGCGCTTTAATTACCGGACGAGCCACACCAAGAAGCGGTGCACCGCCCGTTTCGGCAGTGGATAATTTCTTTTTAAGAGCCGCCAAATGCGGTTTGATAAGTAACGCGCCAATTTTGGTAAGTAAGTTGGTTAGGAATATACTTTTAACATAACCGAGTAACATATCGACGGTACCTTCCAAGGTTTTGAGCAACACATTGCCGGAAAAACCGTCTGCCACAATAACATCGGCCGCGCCGGACGGTACGTCACGGGCTTCGACGTTTCCGATGAAATTAAGAGAACTGTTTTTAAGCAATTCGTGTGTGGCTTGTTGCAGTTCGCCGCCCTTATGTTCTTCAGTGCCGACGTTGAGAAGTCCCACCGTTGCCGATTCACCGTTTTTCATAACATCGGACATGTACAAACTGCCCATCTGCGCAAATTGCAACAACATTTCGGGACGACAATCCGCGTTAGCACCTGAATCGAGCAACATATACGGTCCGTTATCCGACGGTAACACCGCCGCCAATGCCGCACGCGAAACCCCTTTGATACGTTTGACCAAGAAAGTAGCACCCATCAACAAAGCACCGGTACTGCCCGCCGAAACAAAAGCATCTCCGCCGCCTTCTGCCAACAAACGCAACCCCACCGCCATGGTACATTCTTTGTGTTCGCGTAAAATGGTTTTGGGTTGTTCGTTCATGCCGATAACATCGGTGGCATGAACAATTTCGATATGTTCCAGCGACAAGGCTTGTTCGGCGGCTATTGTTTTGATTTCTTCCTCGTTACCAACCAAAACAACGTCTACACCATAGGCATCGCGTGCTTGCACCGCGCCTTTAATAACTTCTAACGGGGCATAGTCGCCGCCGTAAGCATCGATAATGATTTTCATATTGTTTCCTCCTCAAATGTAGAGTGACAATGCGGCCAAAGCACGTTCTGACAACGCTGCATAGCGTTCTTTTTTATCGCGAATGTGGTTTTCCAAGGGCGGTAACACACCAAAGTTGGCTCCCATAGGTTGAAAGTCCGTCACGGTAGTGTCACACACATGGTGTGCCAACGCACCCATCATGGTCGTTGGCGGTAATATGAGCGGCGGCTGCGCGCGCAAAGCGCGTACCGCATTTTTGCCCGCTAAAATACCGCTGCTTGCCGATTCCATATACCCTTCCACACCGGTGATTTGCCCCGCAAAGAACAAATGCGGTGCCGTTTTCACTGCAAAAGTAGGTGCAAGTATGTTCGGGGAATTCAAAAACGTGTTACGGTGCATCACACCATACCGCATAAATTCTGCGTTGTGCAATGCCGGTATCATGGAAAACACACGTTTTTGTTCGTGAAATTTGAGGTTTGTTTGGAATCCCACCAAGTTGTACAATGTACCTGCCGCATTTTCAGCACGTAATTGCAACACGGCCCACGGACGGTGTCCTGTACGCGGGTCACGCAGTCCCACGGGTTTCATGGGGCCGAAGCGAATAGAATCTGCACCACGGCGCGCCAAAATTTCAATCGGCATACAACCCTCGTATACCGGCGGAACATCAAAGCCGTGTAACAAAGCAAGTTCTGCTGTGGTTAGCGCCGCGTGAAAAGCCTCGTATTCTTCTTTGTTCATCGGGCAGTTGATATAGTCGCCTTGTCCGCTTTCTTCCCGACCGTAGCGAGAAGCACGAAACGAGAGAGCGGGGTCAATGCTTTCTGCCGTGACAATCGGTGCCGCTGCATCGTAAAAACTCAACGCATCGCCAAACCGAGCAATAATATCGTTTGCCAAAGCATCCGCCGTCAGCGGTCCGGTAGCCACCACCGTTACACCGTCTTGCGGCAACGTGGTAACTTCCTTTTCCACCACCGTAATCAAGGGATGACTGCGAATTTTTTCGGTTACTTGTTTGGAAAAATCATCGCGGTCTACTGCCAAGGCGCCACCGGCGGGTACCGCACAACTGCGGGCGGTTGACACACACAGCGAACCGAGACGCGCCATTTCTTCTTTTAGTAACCCTGCGGCACTTTCGAGCCGCGCGGCTTTGAGAGAGTTGGAGCAAACAAGTTCTGCCAACAGCGGGCTGTGATGAGCCGGTGTGTAACGATGCGGCTTCATTTCCACCAAGGTAACTTCTACCCCTTCGTTAGCTGCCGCCCATGCCGCTTCGCAGCCGGCCAATCCGCCGCCGATTACCGTGATATGCTCACTCATTGTTTTTTCCTTTTCCTACCTTTTCATAGCCGCAACCGTCGGTCAAACAAACCACTCCGCCACCGCGGCCTTTGCGCTTGAACAACGTTTTGCCGCATTGCGGGCAAACGTGCGCCGTGGGTTCATTCCACGTAACGAAATCACATTTGGGATAATTTTCGCAACCGAAAAACTTGCGGTTTTTCTTTGATTTTTTCGCCAAAATATTGCCGCCGCATTTGGGGCAAACCCCTGCGGTTCTGTCTACCAAGGGTTTGGTGTTTTTGCAATCGGGATATCCGGGACAAGCCAAAAACTTGCCGAAACGACCGGTTTTAATCACCATTTGACGTCCGCATTTGTCGCAAACCTCTTCACTTTGTTCTTCCGGCACTTTAAGGCGTTCACCCGAAAGCGTTTGTTCGGCTTTTTGCAACGTTTTTGAAAAATCGTCATAAAAACGGGTGAGCGTTTGTACCCAATCACTGGTTCCCGATTCGACATCGTCCAACTGCCGTTCCATGTTGGCAGTAAATTCGGTATCTACAATTTCGGGGAATTGTTCTTTCATCCACTGTGTGGTAACTTCGCCCAGTGCGGTGGGTTTTAACGATTTGCCCTCGCGCTCAATGTATTCACGCGCCAAAATCGTACTAATGGTGGTGGCATAGGTAGACGGGCGGCCAATGCCGTTTTCCTCCAATGTTTTAATGAGCGTGGCTTCGTTGTACCGTGCGGGAGGCTGCGTGAAATGTTGACTGCTTTGCAAATCTTGCAGTGTCAGCACATCGCCTTCTTTAAGAATAGGTAAGGCTCCGTCTTCTTCGTCTTCCTCGTCCTTGCCTTCTACGTACAACACGGTGTAACCGTCGAAACGTACGGTATAACCGGACGATTTAAACAAATATTCACCGGCGGCAATTTCCGCTTGGCACGTATCTTGCACGCAATTTGCCATCAAACTGGCAATAAAGCGTTCCCAAATCAGTTTATACAGCCGATATTGGTCACCACTTAAAAACGGTTTTACCATGTCGGGTGTCAGCGAGGGCACCGACGGACGAATGGCTTCGTGCGCGTCCTGTGCGCCTTTGCGCGTTTTGTAATACCGCGCTTTTTCCGGTAAATACGCATTACCGTAGCGTTCCACGATATACGCATTACCCTCGCGACGCGCATCTTCCGAAATACGAAGCGAGTCGGTACGCATATACGTAATCAAACCCATGGCACCGCGTTCGCCCAGTTCGACACCTTCGTACAACTCTTGCGCCGCTTTCATGGTGCGCTTGGAGGCAAACCCCAGTTTTCGGCTGGCTTCTTGCTGCAACGTTGACGTAATAAACGGAGGCGCGGGAGAAATTTTGCGTTCACCACGTTTGACCGATGCCACAGTAAACGTTTGCGGGCGAATGGCCGCGAGTGCTGCATCGGCTTGTTCTTGATTGCATAATTTAAGTTTGTTTTTGCCCTTTTTATACAATTGTGCTTTAAAGGCCTTTCCGCGGGGAGAAAGCGAAAGTTTTGCTTCGATATTCCAATATTCTTCCGAAACAAAAGCGCGAATTTCTTCTTCGCGATCCACAATCATGGCCACAACCGCAGACTGCACACGTCCCGCCGACAAACCTTTGCGGATTTTTTTCCATAAAAACGGGCTGATACGATACCCCACCAAGCGGTCTAACACACGACGTGCTTGTTGGGCATTAACCAAATCCATGTTGACACAACGCGGTGCCGCCATACCTTGCGCCACACCGCTTTTGGTAATTTCGTTAAACGTAACGCGATTGTTTTCGCTCAAATCGGTTTTGAGCATTTGCGCCAAGTGCCAAGAAATGGCTTCTCCCTCGCGGTCCGGGTCGGTTGCCAAAAAGACACCGTCACTCGCCGCCGCTTTCGCTTTAAGCTGGCGAATCAACGCCGATTTCCCCGCAATATCCACGTACCGCGGACGAAATCCTTTTTCTACGTCCACGCCAAGCAGGCTTTTGGGCAAATCGCGAATATGTCCCATGGAGGCCATAACTTCATAGCCTTCACCCAAATATTTCTGTATGGTTTTGGCTTTTGCGGGAGATTCCACAATAACCAACTTTGACATGCTTTTCACCTTATCTTTCTAGGGTGGCAAGACTCGAATCTTGCCACGGTTTCGCGCGCCGCTTTTGTCCGTGCGGCTTTACGCTTATTTTGCAAGGCGGCAGCCTTGCGGCAAATTTCGCGCTTTGCCGCACAAAAAATTCGGCGGCAGAAACGCTTTGCTCTTACAAACAGAAAAATTGTTGTTTCGCCTAAGCCGCGAAGCGCCATAATCCTTGCGGATTACAAGCGACAAGGCAACGGCGAGAGACATTTATCGTTTGTAAGACGTGACAAGTTCAAATCTTGTCACCCTATACGAGAATATCGTTTTCCGGGATAACTTTTTACGCAACCGAACAATTCCAGTTCCGTTAGTGCCGCAAAAACTTTTCCGGTCGGTAAACCGGTAACAGCACACAACCATTCGGCTGTTTGAGGAGATTCCGTCAGCGTTTCAAACACTTGTTTTGCTGTCGGTGTTGCAGTTTGCGGGCATGAAACCGACGGTTCAAACGTTATCGGTGTGGCATCTGCTACGCGCCGATGCGAAATCGGTGCTTTTGAAGGGAATGGAGGCTTGTTGAGCACAAATTGATAGTATGCCTCTTGTGCGGTATTCGCTTCGTCCTCTTGCAGTGTACCACGACAACGATATTGATATTCCCCCAAAATCTCACCGGCGCGCGTTACCATGGTGGCACCATCTTTGATGAGTGCATTGGAACCTACGCTTTCCGGCGACAAAGCATTACCGGGAACCGCAAAAACATCGCGGTTTTGTTCGCGCGCCGTACGCGCGGTAATCAGCGCACCGCTTATTTCGGGTGCTTCCACCACACAAAGTCCCCAAGACAATCCGCTTATCAAGCGGTTACGCACTTGATAATGGTAAGAATGTCCCGGAGTATCCGGTGGATATTCCGTAATGATTGCTCCGTTGTTTTCCAAAACATTTCGGCGCATTTTTTGTGTGCTTTTGGGATATTCCACATTAAGACCGCAGGGTTTTATGACCACCGTGGTACCACCGGCGTACAATGCACCTTCGTGCGCGGCGCAGTCAATACCCCTGGCACCGCCGCTGACAACAATACACCCCGCGGCGGCTAAACCCGCCGCAATGCCACCCGCCACGGTTTTGCCGTAGGTTGTACATTCACGCGTGCCGACTATGCCGACAGAAGGTGTTGCCGTGGCATCAAAGTCGGGCAACAAACCTTGTCCGTACAAGACAAGCGGTGGAGAATATAATTGTCGCAGCACCTCCGGATACAAATCGTCATCGGGTGTAAGGTACCAACCTATTTTAGCACTGCGTTCAAGAATCTTTTGTGCTGTGGCAAGGGATTTGTTACACAAATTTTCTGTTGTTTTTTCGCCGAGCCCTACTTGGGACAAAGCCTCTTTATCGGCGACATAAATTTCTTTTGGAGAGGAAAACCGATTTGACAACATCGGCACAGCTGAACTGCCTTGACCCACGGCTTGTTGCAACCATACCCAGTATACCGCATTATCCGTCACAGCAAGCACCACCTTCTCGCACCATTTCCCAAAAAACAATACCGGCGGCGACCGAGGCATTCAACGATTCCGCGCGCCCCGCCATGGGAATGGTAATGTTGAGGGAACATGCCTTTTGTGTTTTGGCAGACAGTCCGTTGCCTTCGTTGCCGATAACGCACACCGTGCCGGCTCCTAAAGAGGCTTTTTCAATCGGTACAGCGTCATTGTTTACCACGCAAGCGGCCGTTTTGAGTCCTTGGTTGTTGAGCGTTTCCAAAGAATCTGCCAGCGAATCCGTAAAAAACAGCGGTAAACGAAACACACCGCCCATACTGCCGCGCAACACTTTGGGACTGTACGGGTCGCAGCAACCATCGGATAAAATGAGTCCATCAAGCCCAAATGCTTCCGCCGCACGAATAATGGTCCCCAAATTAGACGGGTCTTGCACACATTCCAGCGCGGCATAACGTCCTTGCGGTGACAACCTGCCAACCGACAATTCCTGCCGTTGGGGCAACGTACAAATACAAAAAATCCCTTGCGGGGTTTGCGTGTCTGCCAAGTAAGATGCCAACGTATCCTCAATTTCAAAAGAGGATGTCGTTGCAGAACATACTGTCAAGACGCTTTCGGGGTATTGCTTTGCCGCACGGGAAGTGAACAAAACAACAGCAATATCAACGTTCGAGCGTGCAGCATCGACACACAAACGTGCGCCTTCCAAAACAAATTGGCAGTTTTGTCGACGGTATTTTGCGTCGGTTGCCAGTTTGCGATATTCTTTTATGAAGCGATTATCGCGACTGGTAATAACCATGCGGCACCCCCCTTTTTTTAAGGTGACACGACTAATCCGAACCTTGTTTTAAGAAGGCAGATTTTCGCTCACCCGTCGTTAAAATACTCGCCAATACGGGAGTATTCGCTGCGTTTTTGCCTTGCTTGACCGAGAAATCCGCTCTTCTTAAAATCTTCGACCTGAAAGCGAGAAGATTTCGAGGGATTTGCGTTCAAGTTGGGCGAAGCAAGGCTTTCGCCTTGCGAGAACAAATTGGGCAGAAATGCCCGAAATATACCGCTTTAAGGCAGGTTCGGACTGGTCGCGTCACCTTAGGTTCACAAAACCAAGAACTGCGCCCGTTGACATTCACCACGGGCGCAGTTACAGCTTATTTTAAAGCGGCTTTGGCTTTTTCTGCCAGACCTGCAAAAGCAGCGGCATCCGAAACAGCAAGTTCTGCCAACATTTTGCGGTTTAAAGTGATGTTTGCCTTTTTCAAACCGTTCATAAATGTAGAATAGTTCATGCCGTTGATTTTGGCTGCTGCGGAAATACGAACAATCCACAGACGGCGGAAATCTCTTTTGCGTTGTTTACGGCCGATGTAAGCATATTGACCGGATTTCATCACCGCTTCTTTGGCGGTGCGGAACAACTTGGATTTTGCACCAAAATATCCTTTTGCTAATTTTAATACTTTTTTTCTTCTTTTGCGCGTCATCATAGCGCCTTTAATTCTAGCCATTGTTCATTTATCCTCCGTTTCTGAACTCGATTATTTGTAAGGAATCAGGCGCTTGACCTGAGCCACATTGGTTACGTCGGCAACTGCCGTTTTACGAAGATTTCTTTTGCGTTTGGTGGTTTTCTTGTTCAGAATGTGGGATTTGTACGCGTGCGCACGCAAAACCTTACCGGTTTTTGTTAATTTGAAACGCTTTTTCGCGCCGCTGTGTGTTTTGATTTTAGGCATAACAGTATCCTCCTTAAATTTTACTTTCTTATTTTGCAGTTTTGGGTGCTAAAAACATCAGCATATTGCGGCCTTCCATTTTTGCAGGTTTTTCGACAGCCGCTAATTCGGAACACGCTTCTTCAAACCGATTCATGATTTCTGTTCCGATTTCCGGATGGCCCATTTCACGTCCACGGAAACGAATGGAAACTTTGACTTTGTTCCCCTCTTGCAAAAAGCGCAGAGCGTGCTTGGCTTTGGTGTTAAAATCCGCAACGTCAATATTGAGCGACAAACGAATTTCCTTTGTTTCTACCAAACGTTGATTTTTTCGTGCCTCTTTTTCTTTTTTGGCTTGTTCAAACCGATATTTACCGTAATCCATAATACGGCAAACCGGCGGTACAGCCGTGGGAGCGATTTTGACCAAATCATATCCCCGTTCTTCTGCCAACGACAGTGCTTCTTGTGCTGACATTATGCCAAGTTGTTCACCGTCTTCGGCAATGACACGTACCTCTGCATCATGAATCTGCTCGTTAATCTGCAATTCCTTGGTTGCTATGAGTAAACACCTCCAACTTGATTTTGCTCAAAATTTGGTTTGAGCGAAAACAAAAACGCGGGCAGAAATTGCCCGCGTAAACATACACTTTCAGTCCCAAAAGGTGACCATATCAACCTGTCAAGAACAGAATCCGCAGGTGAGAACGGGCAACGTTCTGCTTTGTTTTACCGACAAAGTATACCAACTTAAAACCAAAAAGTCAATACCTTTTTTAAAATTAAATAGAAATTTCGTGCGCCATGCAATAAAGTTCTTCGTCAAACGGCTTTTTCATGTTGAGCGCTTCTTCAATATCGTAATCCGTTATTCTGTCATTTTTGATGGAAACCACACGGTTGCTTTTGCCGGCGCACAACAAATCCACCGCATAATTACCCATGCGACTGGCAAGCACACGGTCACGTACCGTGGGGTTACCACCGCGTTGTACGTGCCCCAAAATGGTAGCACGGGATTCCACGCCCGTTTCTTCCTCAATCCGTTTGGTGAGTTCCACCACACCGCCGATACCTTCCGCCACGACAATGATAAAATGTTTTTTACCGGTTGCCGCGGTTTTTTGCATACGGTCAACGATGTCTTTTTTGAAATCAAACGGTACTTCCGGCACCAGCACGCTGGTAGCACCAACGGCAATACCCACGTTTAAAGCCAAGTAACCGCAACGGCGACCCATCACTTCCACCACACTGCAACGGTCGTGCGATTGGGATGTGTCACGCAGTTTGTCCACCATTTCCATACAGGTGTTCAAAGCAGTATCGTACCCTATCGTTTGCTCACAACAGGCAATGTCGTTATCAATCGTGCCCGGCAAGCCAATACACGGTACACCATGACGCGACAAATCTTGCGCACCGCGGAACGTACCGTCACCGCCGATGACAACCACACCGTCAATTTCAAAATCTTTACACGTTTGCACGGCTTTTTGCATGCCCGCCTCGGTGCAAAATTCGGGACTGCGTGCGGTATAAAGCGCGGTGCCGCCGCGGTGTATAATATCCGACACACTGCGCAAATCCATGGGTTTTAAATCACGGTTGATTAACCCGTTATATCCACGGTAGACACCATAAACCTCAAGACCGCGACCCAAAGCCGTACGCGTCACTGCACGAACAGCAGCGTTCATGCCGGGAGCGTCACCGCCGCTGGTTAATACCGCAATTTTACGAATAGACATCTTACAAAGCCCTTCCTTTTTCACACATAATGACAATTTTAGTATTATTATATACACCGAAAAACAAAAGTGCAAGGCGGTCGCTTGTTTTTTAACCGTTTGTGCAACAATTTTGCTCTATTTTTGCAACATTTTGTCGTCCCAACACATTTTCCAGTTCTTTTAACAAAACAGATTCGGGAGTTATCCAATATTCATGCGGTGCACGCAGCATTTTTCCCGTGTCGGTCAACCGCAAATATACAGGAAATTCACCTTCGAATACGCGCAATAATTTTTTGACACGACACCATTCTTCACTTTCCAACGAAGGAATTTTCAAATACAATCCCGACGGTGCCGAAGAGGTGGTAGCCGAAACCGTTGGCGTTTGCGCAGGTAACGCTTCGGGTGATGGGGTAATTTCCAACGAACTGACCAGCAGTTTCGGCGCTTCGTCTTCGCGGGCACTCAATTTCCCGTGTACGACAACCACGCGACCCGCTTTTAAATTGGAGCGGCATTGTTCCAACGTTTTGGGGAACAGCACCAATTCCAAAGCACCGTACAAATCTTCCAACGTCACATACGCCATTTGAGCATTGGAACGCGTGTTTTTCAGTTGTACCGCACCAAGCATTCCTACCAACGTCACGGCTTGTCCGTCGGAAAAATCATGGCTTAGTGTCTGTTCGGAAAACGCATCCAAAATGCGGTCTATTCTTGCTGCCTTATAATACCGATGTACCGCTTCGTACGGTTGCATGGGATTGCCGGTCAGGTACATACCGGCAACTTCCTTTTCCATTGCCAGCAATTCTTCGTACGGGAATTCCGACACACTCGGCAAAGCAGGCGGTGCCGATGCCGTATCGGGATTGTCAAAAAAGTCGAGTTGCCCCGAAAGGTTGCGGCGGTTAGCACTTTCGAGTTGTTCCAAAATATACGCCGAAGCCTCACACATTTGCCGACGATTGGCATCCAACCCGTCCAAGGCACCGCAACGAATCAAACTGTCCAGTGCGCGACGGTTAAATTCTCTGTACCCCGACAACCGTTGACAAAACGAATAAAAACTGACAAACGGACCGTTTTCTTCCCGCTCGCTGACCATAACGCGAATCAAAGCTCGTCCAATGTTTTTGATAGCGGATAACCCAAAGCGAATATGGTCGCCCACCACAGTAAACGATTCGGTACTTTCGTTCACCGACGGCGGCAACACGCGAATTCGCAGCCGTTCACATTCTCCGATATAGCCAATGATTTTCCCACTGTCCAACACACTGGTCAGCAGTGCTGCCATGTACTGTTTAGGGTAAAAGGCTTTTAAATATGCCGTTTGATACGCCACCATTGCATACGCCGCGGCATGAGATTTGTTAAAGGCATACGAAGCAAACGACGCCATTTCGTCAAAGATGCCGTTGGCTATCTTTTCGGAAACACCGCGGCGCATACAGCCTTCAACGACAATTTGTCCATGTTCGTCGGTAAGACCGTGAATGAAAATTTCACGTTCTTTGTTCATCACTTCGTGCTTTTTCTTGGACATGGCACGGCGTACCACATCCGCGCGACCAAGCGAATATCCCGCCAAATCACGAAAAATCCGCATGACTTGTTCTTGATAGACAATGCACCCATACGTCACTTGCAATATCGGTTGCAACGCGGGATGAGCATAGGTGATTTTTTCGGGATGATGGCGGTTTTCAATGTAACGCGGAATCGAATCCATCGGACCCGGACGAAACAGTGAAATCACCGCAATCAAATCTTCAAAACAATCGGGTTTTAATTGCGTCAGCACCCGCTTCATACCCGCCGATTCAAACTGAAAAACACCGTCGCTGTTTCCTTGTGACAACATTTTGTAAACCGCGGGGGCATCCAACGGAATATCTTTTATTGAAAAAGAGGGGTTAACGCGCCTTATCATGGTTTGCGTTTCTTCAATTACTGTCAGGTTACGCAAACCTAAAAAGTCCATTTTGAGCAAACCTAATTCTTCCAAAGTGGTCATGGTATATTGCGTAGCAACCGCTTCGCCGTTGACGCAAAGCGGTACATATTCCGAAACCGGTTTTGCCGTAATCACCACACCGGCAGCATGCGTTGAGGCGTGGCGAGGCATACCTTCCAACTTTTGTGCCATGTCCAAAAGGGTGCGTACCCCGGCATCGGTTTCGTACATTTCTTTGAGTTCTCGCGATTGTTCCAACGCCTTTGCTAAGGTCATATTCAGTTCCCATGGCACACGTTTGGCAACCGCATCACCCACCGCATAGGGCAATCCCAGCGCACGCGCAACATCGCGCACCGCGGCACGCGCCGCCATGGTACCAAAGGTAACAATCTGCGCCACGTGGTCTTCGCCATATTTGCGGATAACGTAATCAATAACTTGTTGACGTTTTTCGTTACAAAAATCAATATCAAAGTCCGGCATACTCACGCGTTCCGGATTTAAAAACCGTTCAAACAACAAGTGATATTTTATGGGGTCAATCCCCGTAATTCCCAAGCAATAGGCGCACAAACTACCCGCGCCCGAGCCCCGCCCCGGTCCTACGGGAATGTTGTGGCTTTTGGCATACTGCACAAAGTCATTTACAATCAAATAGTAGTTAACATATCCCATACGGCGAACGGTTTGCATTTCATATTCCAGCCGTTCCACCACTGCTTTGTCGGGATTTTCACCATACAAACGGTACAATCCCGCATAGCATTGCTCGCGAAAATACTCCTCGCTGTCTTGACCGTTTGGCGCTTCAAAATGCGGCAATTTGGTGTTGCCAAATTCCAAGGTAACCTGACAGCGGTCGGCAATTTTTTGCGTGTTATCAAAAGCCTCCGACAACGTCGGGAAAAGGCTTCGCATTTCTTCTTCGGATTTTATATAAAACTCGTCGGTTTCAAATGCCATGTCCGTGGGCTCGTCCACCGTGGTGTTGGTTTGAATACACAACAACACTTTTTGCATGCGGGCATCTTCCCGCGAGAGATAATGGGCATCGTTGGTACACACAAGCGGGATTCCCGTTTCGCGGGAAAGACGAATAATCCCTTCGTTAACCACCGTTTGTTCTTGCAATCCATGGTCTTGAATTTCTAAAAAGAAATTATCCGCGCCAAACAATTCACGATACCGCTGCGCCGTTTGTTTAGCCAGTTCATAATTTCCGCGCCGCAAAGCGGTGGGAATCTTACCTGCCAAGCACGCAGAAAGCGCAATTAACCCTTCGTGGTACTGTGTAAGCAACTCTTCATCCACACGCGGTTTTCCGTAAAAGCCGTCGGTCCACGCCGTCGAAACCAAACGCACCAAATTGGCATAACCCGTTTCGTTTTCGCACAACAACACCAAATGATGATGCTCGTTATCAATACCGTGCACTTTGTCGTGGCGCGAACGCGCCGCAACGTACACTTCACAGCCTAAAATAGGGTGAATGCCTTGCTTTTTGGCGGCTTTGTAAAAATCCACCAACCCGTACATCACACCATGGTCGGTGACCGCTACGGCAGTTTGTCCCAGTTCCTTAACACGACGAATCAGCCCGTCCAAACGGCAAGCACCGTCCAGCAGGCTGTATTCACTATGCACGTGCAGGTGAACAAACGACATGATTTACCCTTCCCATTCCTCGGCAAGTTTGGTAATACGTTGTAACCGATGATTTACGCCGGAACGGCTAAGCGGCGGTTCCAATGCCGCCCCCAATTCCCGCAATGAATATTCGGGATTTTCTATGCGTAATTTGCAAAGCAAACGCAACTCTTCGGGCAACGTTTCCAACACGCCGTGTTTTTCCAGTTTTTTGATAGCTTCCATCTGTGCCAAAGCAGCAGCCACCGTTTTGTCCAGGTTGGCACTTTCACAGTTAGCGGCACGGTTGACGTTGTTGCGAATGCTTTTGATGAGTTTAACATTCATCAATTCCAACGTCGCGCTCATAGCCCCCATCAAAGTAAGACAATCTTCGATTTGTTCGCTTTCTTTAAAATAAACAATGTACAATCCTTTTCGCCGTACCGTTTTGGCATTTAATCCTTGTTCTTTCAAAAGTGCTACCAAATCGTTACTTACGTGGAGAAAAGGGACACTGAATTCCAAATGATAATCCACTTGCGGGTTGGTTACCGCACCGCAAGCCAAAAAAGCACCTCGCAAAAAAGCGGCGGCACAAGCATCGCAATCCAAATTGGCACGATTAAGGCGCAACGTAACCTCGCCACTGTGACCAAAGCGTTCCAACACCGCCAACGTTTCATCCAACGTCGGCATGGATACCGTGTACATACCGGTACCAACCGAGAGTTGCGGATTGACACCGCACACATCATGCATCAAGGCAACGTACCGTTTGGCAATGGCTTCGTTTTCCGTTTGCAACGATACCGAACGTTTGGAAAAAGAATGCCCAAATTCTGCCATACCGTAGGCTTGCGCCACCGCACAGCAACCGTTTTCTTCAATTTGTGCCAATTCTTTTTTGATATCCGACGAGAACGACATCGTTTGTTCCTCCCAGGGTGAGCAGTCAAATCCTACGGCCGCCCAACAAATTGAACTTCCCTTTCCAGCGTTACCCCAAAGCGGTCTTGCACCGTTTGTTGCACTTGGTCACACAGTTTTAGCACTTCATCGCACGTCGCGCCACCGCGATTGATTAAAAAGCCGGCATGTTTTTCGCTGATTTGCGCACCGCCGACCGTGGTGCCTTTAAGTCCGCATTGTTCAATCAGCGCACCGGCAAAATACCCCGTGGGGCGCTTGAAAAAACTGCCGCCGCTGGGGTATTCCAGCGGTTGTTTTTCTCGCCGACAACACAAGTGTTTTTCCATAGCTTTTCGAATTTCTGCGGTGTCGCCTTGCTGTAAAGTAAGTGTCACCGACCAAATCAGCAACGGTTGTTCCATAAACACACTGTGGCGGTAATCAAAATCGAGTTCGTCTGCGGATAATTCTTGTACCTCGCCCGTTGGTGTCAACACCGTAACACTGCTAATCACATTGGAAAGTTGACCACCGTAGGCACCCGCGTTCATGTACGTGCCGCCGCCTACCGTGCCGGGAATCCCATACGCAAACTCCAAACCGGATAACCCTTGTTCACACGCAAAGCGGCACAACCGCGAAAGCGGTACCGCGGCTTGTGCTGTCACTTGTGTTCCTTGTACCGTGAGCCTTTCTTTGCCACAGTCAATGCGCATAACAACACCTTCGACACCGCGGTCACTGACCAACACGTTTGAACCGTTCCCCAAAATAAAAAGCGGGAGTTTTTGTTGTGTGCAAAACTGCAAAACTGCCGCGGCAGTATCGCGGGTATTAACCGTTACCAACCAATCCGCCGCACCGCCGATTTTGAACGAAGTGTAGGAAGCCAGCGGTTCTTTTTCCCGCACTTGGCACCCGAGCATTTTTAAGCACGCCGTAATTTCCTCTTTTTGCACGTTTCCTCCCCCTTTTTGGAAATTTTATAAACCAATTATCGTCCCAAGCAGGCAGCACCGATAATGCCGGCGTCGTTGCCCAGGGTAGCCACACAAATTTTGGTTTGCTTTTCACTGTATCGGCTGTATCGTTCCGCTTCTACGTGCTTGCGAAGCGGCGCTAACAAAGTTTCGCCCTCTTTGCTGACGCCGCCGCCGATACACAAAATCTCCGGTTGAAAAATGTTTATCATGTTGGTCACACCGCAAGCAACGTAAGCAATGTATTGGTCCACCACCGCTTTGCCTGCGGCATCGCCCGCGCGCATGGCATCAAAAGCGGTAAGCCCGTTTACTGCGCTCAAGGAACCGGCTATCTTCCACATTTGACTATCGGGGTTTTCTTGCATCGCTTTTTTGGTTTGACGCACCAGTGCCGTTGCCGAAGCATACGCTTCCCAACACCCGTTTCTGCCGCAAGTACACGGCTCGCCGTTTTGTTCAATCACAATATGGCCGACCTCGGCACCCGAAAAATTGAAACCACCGTAAATTTTGCCATCGATGATGATACCGCCACCGACGCCTGTTCCCAAAGTGATGCACACACAACTGTTTGCTCCTTTGGCGGCACCCGCTTTGGCTTCACCCAACGCGGCGGCATTGGCATCGTTTTCAATGTATACGGGAAGTCCCAGTTTTTCATGCATCATCTTGCAAACCGGAACGTTAATAAAACCCAAGTTGTTGGCATATTCCACCACACCGGTATCGGTATTGCACGTACCGGGACTGCCAATGCCGATAAAAGCCGCTTTTTCCATAGATAAACCGGCTTTTCTCATGGCTTCGCGGCTGAGCCGCACAATATCTTCCAAAATGGCATCTGCCGAACGGGGCGAGTTGGTTTTGCATTTTGCAGTGGCAAGAATACGGTAGTTTTCGTCCACTACACCTGCCACAATGTTGGTTCCGCCCAAATCCACACCGATACTGTACATCGTTATCCTCCTACATTTTATGCATCCGTCATGCCGAGATTTTGCATCAATTCTTGCGCGGCATTGTACCCCATTTTCTTTTGACGGTTGTTCATTGCCGCTACTTCAATAATAATTGCCAAATTTCGTCCCGGTTTTACCGGAATGGTCAGCATGGGAACTTGAATCCCCAAAATATCCATGTATTCATCTTTCAGTCCCATGCGGTCGTACACTTTATCTTTATTCCATTGTTCCATTTGTATGACCATATCAATTTTTTCGGTCATTTTGACGGCACCCATACCGAAGATGCGACGCACGTTGACAATGCCGATACCGCGCAGTTCGATAAAGTGGCGAATATTGTCCGGTGCCGAACCCACCAACGTTTTGGAAGAAACGCGACGGATTTCCACGGCATCATCGGCAATCAAACGGTGCCCGCGTTTTACCAGTTCGATGGCGGTTTCACTTTTACCGACACCGCTGTCACCCACCAACAAAATACCTTCACCGTACGCTTCCACCAACACACCGTGACGCGTAATGCGGGGAGCTAACTGTACGTTCAAAAAAGCAATCAACGCCGCCATCACGCCCGAAGTGGTATCGGCACTTTGCAACAACGGGATATCGTATTCCTTACAAGCATCTTCCAAATCCTGCGGAATATCCAACGAACGGGATACCACTAACATGGGTGGTTTTTGCGACAAGAACTGACGCAATCGTTCTTTGCTGATTTCCCGCGAAACAGAACTCAAAAAACCAAACTCGCTTTTTCCCATGACTTGCACACGGGTGTTGTCAAAATATTCAAAATACCCCGACAAGCCCAAACCGGGACGGCTGACTTCCGGCGATACCACCGTGCGTTCTTCGCCGTTTTCGGGCATATACACAACCGACAGTGATAATTCTTCCACAATTTTGCTGATAGTAACGGAATATTGTTTTTCCAAAATACTCCCACCTTTCCGATAACTATGTTCAGTATAACTCATTTTTTAAAGTTAGAAAAGTCTTTTTTTATATTTTTAATATTTTTAGGGAAACATTAAAAATATTCGCTGTTGCATTTATCGGTAAAATATAGTAAAATAATCACAATTGTACAGAAAGGAGCGTGTGACATATGAGTGGTTTTTCGGTAGGATTGTTTAACGATTCGTTCCCGCCGATGATAGACGGCGTTGCCCAAGCAGTAAAAAACTACGCAACTTTTTTGAACGAAAAAAACTGTCAAGTCTCGGTTGTCACACCCGATTATCGCGACGTTCAAGATAACTATCCTTTTGACGTTTATCGGTATCCTTCTCTGCCCGCCACTGCCCGTATCGGCTATCGGGTAGGCGTTCCTTTTACGCCTGAAACAATTTCCAAGCTGCGTTCCAAAAAATTCGATATCATGCACGTTCACTCTCCGTTTGCCTCTTCGGTTTTGGTAAACACCATCAACCACCGCCCTCACGTTCCGGTGGTGCTCACTTACCACACGCGTTTTGATTTGGATTTTCAAAAACGAATCCCCAACGCCGCTATGCGCAAAGTGGCTTCCAAATTTTTGCTCAAAAACATCAAATCCGCGGACGAAGTGTGGGTTGTCACTTCCGCGTGCGGTAAATTTTTGGCAGATATCGGTTACGAAGGTTCCTACCGCGTAATGGAAAACGGCACGGATTTTGTTCGCGGATTAGCCTCTGCCGAAAAAATTGCCGCTTTGCGCGAGCAGTACCATTTGTATGAAGACGTTCCCGTGTTTTTGTTTGTCGGTCGTATGATGTGGTACAAAAACATTCGCCTGATTTTGGACACCTTGGCCATTTTACGCGACAACGGCATGGATTTTCGTGCTTTCTTCATTGGCGACGGATACGATTTACCCGAAATCAAAACTTACGCTGCCGAAATCAAATTGCAAGATAACACCGTTTTTACCGGTCCCCTTTTTGACCGCGAACAGTTACGGGTGTTTTACAGTATTACCGATTTGTTTTTGTTCCCTTCCACGTACGATACTTGCGGCATCGTGGTAAAAGAAGCCGCCGCTTGCAACTGCCCTTCTTTGTTGGTGGAAAACAGCGGTGCCGCCGAGGGTGCCATACACGGCGAAAACGCCTTTTTGGCACAGGAAAATCCCGATTCTTGCGCGGCGGTAGTCATGCAAGCTATGGCAGACCGCAACGCTTTGAAAACGGTTGGGATGAATGCAGGCAAAACCCTTTATCTCTCTTGGAGTGACGTGGTAGACCGCGCTTATGCCCGATACGAAGAGATTTTGAACCAATAATTTTTTGCAAACAACCTCTTGACATTTTGGCAAAAATGCGGTAAGATAATGGGCGTCCATGGGGGCGTAGCTCAGCTGGGAGAGCGTACGGTTCGCATCCGTAAGGTCGAGAGTTCGATCCTCTTCGTCTCCACCAAAAAGAACCGACAATTTTCGATAGAAGATTGTCGGTTTTTTGTTCTCTTCACTTTTCTCTTTTCGTTCTTCTCTCTTCTCTAACATTGTCGGTTCCAGATAAAAGATAAGAGAGAATAGAGAAAAGGTGGTTTTGCTCCGAAAAACATTAAATTTAACTATAAAACACTATATAATACAAACAGAGGTGATAACAAATGAACAGTCCATTGCTTGATAAATCTCTTGATTTTGCAACTCTAATCGTATTGTTTTATGAGGGCTTTTCTAAGACAAAAAAAGACACCACTATCGCAAAGCAGTTGCTTCGTTCCGCTACAAGCGTTGGCGCTAATATCAATGAAGCGATTTATGGAAATAGCAAGGCTGATTTTATTTCCAAATTACATATTTCTCTTAAAGAAACCGGCGAGAGCATTTATTGGATCACCTTGCTCAAACGAACAAACTTAATCGAATATGATTTTGATAAGCTTCTTTCTTTGGCAGAAGAAATCAAAAGAATGTTAATCGCTTCGCTCAATACCGCAAAGGAAAATAACAAATGATATACTTAAAACCAATAACGCTTGATAACATAAATGATTTTAAAAACACATCGTACGATAATATGACTCTTGAACAAAAAGAAGAAATGATAACTGAGAGCATAAATAAAATTCACAATAATATGTATTTTGAATTTTTAGTGGTATATAAAAATGATATTGTAATTGGATTTATGAACCTCTTCGCCCACTCCAAACACATTATAAGTTGCGGACCAACTATTAAAGATGAATTTCAACGCAAGGGGTTTGGCTTTGAAGCTGAAGTTTTAGCATTAAAATATGCCAAGGAAAAAGGATTTACTATCGCAGTTGGCGGTGTTGACGATAATAATATAGCAAGTATTAAATTACATGAAAAATTAGGATTTGAATTAGAGAGGAAATACCTCAACAAACAAGGAAGAACTATTAGATTATACATTAAAGCAATATAATTGTTTGATATACGGGAGTTTAAACACATAATATAAACAACTTCAAATTTGTACAACCCTTTCAGAAAAACCGACAAGTTTTGATTTGTCGGTTTTTCAACTAAATCCACCCTTTCGGGTGGAGCAAAGCGAACGATTTTATTTCGTGCTGTAAAAGTTCAGAATTATAGGCAAATCTTTTTTGTTATATTGTCTTAAACCGCACATACTACTCCTATGAAAAGAGTTTCACATTATTTAACCGACAGTTTGTATCTAATAATCGGCACGTTTTTGGCTGCCGTGGGCATTTTTTGCTTTTTGACACCCAACAAACTCTCCGTGGGTGGGGTGTCTGCCATTGGCACGGTGTTGTTTCACCTGTGGGGCATCAATTTGTCCGTGACCACCATTCTTCTCAATGGTATATTGTTTATCTTCGGTTACCGCATTTTAGGGAAAACCGCGCTTTTAAAAACCGTCCTCGGGATTGTATTGTTATCCGCGTTTTTGGAACTCGCCGCGTTTTTGCCCGTTTTTGTAGGCGATACCCTGGTTGCCGCGGTAGTCGGAGGCGCATTGGTGGGTGTGGGGGTCGGCTTGGTGGTAAGGCGCGGTGCTTCCACAGGCGGCAGTGATTTTTTGGCATTTATTTTCAAAAGGTTTTTCCCACACATCTCCCTTGCGGATTTCATATTGATAATCGATTGCAGTATTGTTCTGCTATCCGGTCTTGTTTTTCGGCAAATTGACGTGACGGTTTTTTCCGTTTTGTCACTTTACCTTTCTTCCAAAGTAACGGATAGTATCATTACCATGGGTACGGCCGCTAAAACGGTTACCATTATCTCGGAACAACACGAAACCATTGCGGAATATATTTTGCACGATTGTAAGCGCGGTGCCACCGCTCTGCTAGGGCGCGGCATGTTTTCGGGGCAAGAAACCCCCTTGTTATGGTGTGTGGTAACACCAAAAGAAGTGCCGCTGCTGATTGCCGCTATACGTCAAATTGACCACCATGCCTTCATCACCGTGCAGGACACCAAAGAAGTGTTTGGCAACGGATTTCATAAAACTTAATTTTTTTGATTTTATTCTTGACAAGGGTTCTTTACCGTGCTATAATACAGCATGTTCTTTGCGGCTTTAGCTCATCTGGTAGAGCGCCACCTTGCCAAGGTGGAGGTAGCGAGTTCGAGCCTCGTAAGCCGCTCCAAAACTCCCGAATGCGAAAGCGTTCGGGAGTTTACTTTTTTACTTTTCACTCTTCACTAAAACTCGCATTCGGGATTTTTGGAAAGTAAGAGGTAATAGTGAAGAGTGAAGAGGTATTGCGGCTTCGCCGCTTTTATGCTATGCTTGTGCTACAATAGGGACAAAAAGACCATTGAAATGAATTTGTAAATATGATAGAATAATTATACTAAGGAGATGAGCTGTGATGAAGAAATTTAAAGAGTTTTTATGGTTTTTAATACCTTTTTTGTGCTTTAGTTTGGTTTCTGTTATCTATTTCATTTTAAACACACCAAACGGAGCAGGGTATTTTAGATTAATGATTAGTGATCCTTTTTTTGTAATAGCAATCGTAAACACCTTTGTTCCATCACTTATATTGTCATTTGTTGTTGTTATTATCTATAAAATTGCACTTCGTTTTTATTGCAAGAAAACGTTTACAAGTAGAAAAAACCAAATAATAGTTTTTTTGATTTCTCTTATAGCTCCCGTTTGCTATATCGTGATTATGACAAGAACTTTTGACTTTGTTAATAATACAATATTCGCTTTGCAAACTGGAATAATTGTTACTTTCGTATTTTGGGTTATAGATGCAATTAAGGAAAAATTAAACAAGAAAAAGGCAAGGCAGGAATAACCGTCATACTTTTGGCATATTTACTGCTTTAAAACAAAGTTTTTAACAGTATTTCCTTTGGTATGATTTTGGGTGTGTCGGTATGATTTTTGTCATACCATAAAAAATAGAGTTATCTCGTGGCTTCGGGATAACTCTATTTATATATGACTTGAAAATCTTAATAAAGAATGTTATATTAAGTTAAAGAAAATGCTTGTTGTTATGCGGAAATTTCAACTTGTGGAAATGATTTCCACAAGTTGCAGTCTTAGCCTCCCTCTGACGAGGGAGGTGGCAAAACTTTAGTTTTGGCGGAGGGAGAGAATATGAAAGAATATAAGAAAGCAAATATCCCTCTTGCAAAAACTTTAAGGAAAAATATGACACCTTGGGAACGAAAACTTTGGTATGAGTTTTTAAGAAATTATCCTATAAGGTTCCAAAGACAAAAAGCCATTCCAAATTACATAGCAGATTTTTATTGTGCAAAAGCAAGACTTGTTGTTGAACTTGATGGTGGTGGACATTATACCCCAGAGCAAATAGAAAAAGACAAAGTTAGAACGAAAGAGTTAGAGGGTATGAATTTAACAATTTTAAGGATTTGTAATTTGGATATTGACCGAAATTTTAGAGGAGTATGCGAATATATAGCCTTGACTGTTAAAAACTCTCTCCCTCAGTCAGCTTCGCTGACAGCTCCCTCATCAGAGGGAGCCACAGGCTAAATTTGTTCCCAATTTAACACAAGCATATACTAAATTTAAGAGGTGAACACAATGAATTGGAAAGAACAAGTTAACCATTCCATTGATTTCACATTTGATTTAGTAAAAAACAATATAAAGATATTATGTTTCCTTGTTACGGGGGAGGTTTTATCGTTTTTTCTTGAATAAATATTATGAGCGAAGCATCTATTTCTATTTAACTGAGGATGCGCTTATTTATACATCATCTGGCGCAACTTTTACAGAGATTCCTTTTTTTGAAATTACTAAGCTTAGTATTAAGCAAAAAGAAAATAAGTTTCATATAAAGCTTATTGCTGATAAAAAACACCATTTTCAGTTATATACAAATGATTGGTTTGTTACAGACAAAGTTGGAAATCTAAAAGATAATGCCAAGAAATTTGTTGAAACATTAGAATTAAAAGTAAATTGTTAGAAAGCACTCGTTTTTCAGGCACATTTAATTCGTGCCACTAAGTTCAAGACAAACTGAAAACCCCCGCCCACACGCTACCGCGTGTGGCCGGGGGTTACTCATTTTTTATTACAACCATTCACTCCAACCGTCTGCGCCGGTCGGGATAACGACTTTTTTGGTTGTCGTCGTGGTTGCTTCGGTAGTGGTTTCGGTCGTTACCGTGGTTTGTTCTGTGGTTGCCGATTGCGTAGTCGTATCGGCAGTGGTGCTCTCGAGGGTCGTTGTCGTTTCGACCGTGGTTTGTGTGGGCATTGTCGTTGTCACCGTATGTTCCGTAACAATGGAGGTGGTTTGACTACCTTGCGTGTCGGTGCCCACAATCACGTGAGAGGGAACAACCACTTGTGTAACCGTTGAACCATTAGTTTGCGTTGACACACTGCCTTGCGTGTCGGTAACAACCACGGTTTGGGTGGGAATTTGGCTGACGTACGTTGTCACAATATCCCCATTATCGGTAGTGACTACCGATGCGTTGGTATCGGTCACGGCCAGTGCGGCGGTTGTGGTTTGGGTGGGGATGGTGGTTGTTACCACTTGTTGACTCACAACCGTGGTGGTTTGGTTGCCTTGGGCGTCCGTACCCACAATCACATGAGAAGGAATGACCACTTGCGTCACCGTTACACCATTGTCCGTAGTTACGGTAGTACCTTGTGCATTCGTAACAGGTACCGTTTTGGTGGGTAACTTACTAACATAGGTTGTCACAATATCTCCGTTGTCGGTAGTAACCACCGATTCGTTGGTATCGGTCACTGCCAAAGCCACCGTGGTGGTTGTGGCTTGTTCACCGTTGGTACCCTGCGTTACATCGCTTTGACCACCTTGTGCTTGACGATTACAACCGCCGATGACCAAAACAACCAAACATGCAATCAGCGCTAAAATCACTTTTTTCATTGGATTCTTCGTCCCTTCTTTAAACTTTTTTGCAATATATTCAACAAAAGACAAAATATAACCTACTTTCAGCATATCATAAAGGCACGCTAAAAGCAAGAGTTTCCTTTTTATAACAATGTTTCGTCGTATACCGCACGAACACCGCCGATAAAGCGCGGGCGTGTTCTGGCGGCTAACAATAAGGCTTCACCAATGGTTTTAACGGACAAACGAACAGGCACCGCCACTTCTTTAAGGTGCATGCCGATAAGCGTGCCGCCGATATCCAAACCGGCATCTGCCCGAATATGTTCCACCGCTACCGGTTGCGAAAAGCGCTTGTAAGCGGCAGTAGCAAACGAACCGCCTGCTTTGGGTTGCGGAATCACGTTCACGATATCTTGACCGACAACCGCTGCCCGCTCAACAATCAACGCGCGGTTGAGATGTTCACAACATTGCGCCGCCAAAAAGATACCGCGCGGTTGCAATTCTTGTAAAATGCCGTCCATAATCGCTTCGGCAACCTCGGGACTGGAAAAACTGCCCACCGCATGCCCCATCACTTCGCTGGAGGAACATCCGACAACCAAACAATCCCCTGCCTGTAACTTTGCTTTTTCGCACAGTTCAGCAACGGCAATAGCCACTTGTTCTTTCAAATTCTCCGTCAACGTATATTCACCTCGTCAGAACAGTTGATTTATGGTCAAACCGGTAATCAGTTTAGGATAAAAATAGGTGGATTTTTGCGGCATTTTTTCGCCTGCTGCCGCCACGTCTCGAATTTCCGACACGCGTGTGGGATTCAAAATAAAGGTACCTTGATAAGTGCCGCTGTTTACACCGTCAATCGCTTCGTCTAAACTGCGGGTGTACGTCAAGTTGATTTGCTGTGCCATGTTTGCTTTGTCAATACCGAGCAACCGTTCCAAAATCAAGGTGTGAAGCACGTTGACGTCTAATCGGCGGGAAGCCACCGACAAATCGGGCAACACACGGTCCATCACGGTAATATCTTTAAGCGTTAAAAGCGTTGCTTTTTCACCGCCAACGTAAAAGCCAAAGGCTTTTTCACCGGCTTCATACGCCGCATCCAAACGGCTGTCCAAATCAGACAACGCAACCTCTTCCGTTTTGAAATATTCGGCACAAGCCTCCACGACTGCTTTTGCAGAAAAGTTCGGCAAATCTTTGAGCATGCGGTGTGTGGGAAACACTACCAAGCCGGGGTGGCTCATTTCCACCACCATCATCATAATATAATCCGAATCGGCACCCACCGGTACACCTTGCGTACGCAAATAGTTGCGATAGTTAATTGCCGTTTCATAGCGATGATGACCGTCGGCAATATACAGTTTTGTGTCGCTAAATTGCGCACAAACGGTTTGCAAAGCATCGGCATCGGTCAATGCCCACAAACGGTGAGTAAGTCCTGCTTCGTCGACAACTTCGCAAAGCGGCGGCTTTTTCATTTCGGCAGACAACACCGCTTCCACCGTGCCGCTTTCATCATTGTACAAAGAATACACGTTGCTGAAATTGCAACCGGTGGCTTTCATCAAGTTCAGGCGGTCTTCTTTGGCTTTGGAAAGCGTTTCTTCGTGCGGCAGCACAATGCCTTTATCAAACTCTTCCAAATGCACTTGCCCGACAATACCGTGCAACCGATATTGAAAATCGGGAGTTTTTTCCACCGTAAATTGGATTTCATAAATATACAACGCCGCGGTATCGTCCCGCTGTAACACACCGTTTGCCAACATAGTTTTCAGGACTTCGGCTGCTTCGGCATAAGGATTTTCGCCTTCGCGCGGAAGTTCCAAACGAATAATGTTATTGGGATTGGTTTTCAAATATTCCTGCCGTTGTTGTTCCGAAATAATATCGTACGGCGGGCAAAGCAGTTGCTCCAACGAACCTGCCTTTTCAGTAAAGTGCAACGCGCGAAACGGTCTGATTTCTGCCATAAAACTATCTCCTTTACTTGTAAGTTCAGTATGTTCTTTTTTATTGTAACATATCTTTTTTAAAAAGACTACTGCCACGCAGAAAAAATATTGAATTATTTCTCAAAAAATTATATAATCATAATCGAGGTGATTTTTATGAAACCACGTACTCTGTTGACATTACTTCTTTTGTCGGCGTTGCTCACCACATTGCTTTGTGCTTGCGGTCCTTCGTTGCCGAAAGTGACGGTGATTTCCAAACAATCCGTCAACAGCCCCACGCAAACCACCACAACCACAACAATCACAACAATCACAACCACAACGACAACCATGGGGGCATCTTCAACCACCACTTCAAGAAAACCCACCGGTCCCGATACCGTAATTGTACCGGGGGTTAGTACCGACGGCGGCAATTCCGTGACCGGCGATGCCATTGCTGTCTTGGCATCAACCCTTGTCGGCACACCGTACGAAGCCGGCAAAAGCGGCCCCGATTCGTTTGACAACCCCGGGTTTGTGGCGTATTGCTACCGCCAAAACGGATTTACCGTGCCGCGAAAAGCCAAAGCCATGGCAGAGTACGGCAAAGAGGTATACCCTGACGAAATCCAACCCGGCGACATTTTGCTCTTTTGTAACGAAATCGGTGAAGATGTCAGTTTTGCGGGAATATACATCGGAAACAACCGTTTTATTTCTTGCAACAATCCCGAAAGTCCCACCAAAGAACAACGTCTGGACATTGCGTATTGGGCACAGCGGTTTGTGATGGCACGGCGATTTGTTCAAGAATAATAACCAAAACCATCGTTGGTGGATACCACCAACGAGGGTTTTCTATTTTTCTTCTACCGGTACAAAAGCCGCATAAACAACACTTGCCTGGCACACGGTAAGCAGTGTCAGAATTGCTCCTGCACCAACCGTCATCGCCAAGTATAAACCGACACCGAAAAACTGCAAACCATAAGGAATCAACAGCAACGCCACACACCCGGTTGCTATCCACGTCAGTTCACCGCGACAATTTAATTTGCCGCGCAACATATCTGCCGACAATACCGTAAACAAGATACCTTGAACCAAATACAGTGCCGGCTCAACCATTGCCATTACCGCACCGCTTTGTTTCCAAAACTCTGCCGTAAACAACGAAGAAAGTTGCGGCGCTATGTTAATGGCTAACAGTAAACTGTACAGTCCCGCTATCACTACCGATACGGCATATAACCCTTTTTGCACGGTTGCCGTCTTTTTGTTTGCCGTTATACGTAACAAGGCAGCCGCTGACAACAACACAAACAACAGACTTTGCAGCACCATATACCAAACCACTATTTTTAAAGAACCCGTTGCCTCTTGGCGCGCAGCACTGTTAAGTGCCGTACTCATGACGCCCCAAAAAAGCGTGACAACGGCAGCAATCCCCCACCAAACTTTTGTTGCAATATGTTTCATAATTATCCTTCCTTTTTTACATCTCTGCGTCAGTGTAACACAAAAGTTTACCTTTGTCAAAATCACGATGACTTTAAAACGGTAAAATAGTAATCCCACCATTCGGTTTGCCATCTTGGTATAATCAAAAACGCTTGGCATTGCGGCGGCAAATACGATAACACACGACTTTCGTCTTTTTGGGCAACCGCCACGGTTCTTTCTCCTTCGCTTAATCGGTAGGAAACTTCGTTGACCGCTATCAATCCGCCAACCGTTCCCAGCACGCATACGGTTATTAAAAAAGCGGTAATTCCCATTTTAAAATTTGTGCCAAATCGCATATTATAACCTCCTGAGCACCTCCGCTAAACCTTTGCCAACCAACTCTGCGGAATACTGTGCCTCTTCCAACGTGTTGACGTCACTGCCAAATTCCAACAACAACATTCCGTTGCATAACTGCTGGTTATACCGTGCGTTTGCCAACACCATTGGGCGCATCAAACCGTTATAATCGGTATGTAGCCGTTGCTGTAATCGTACCCCAAACGACAAATTTTCCATCGTGTGGGTGTTGGGTACGGATTTGGTGTTCATCATCCCCACAATAATCATAACTTGTGCCGCTTTTTTACCGTCTATCACCACCGTTGGTTTGATGCGTTGTGTATCCGATGTATAAATGGCATCACGGTGAATATCCAGCACCACCCGAATGGTAGGATATTGTTTGAGCAGTTTTTCAACTTCCTTTTTGGAATGTCCGTAAGCCTGATTATACACAGCGTCGTGTATTTCGGTATCGTGTATAACCCCAATTCCCGCCAAACGCAACTGTTTTGCGACTTGTTCTCCCACCGCCACCATGTTTTTAGAAGAATCTTTGGTACGTGTGGGGTCATCGGAGTTGTAAAACCCTTTGTCGTATCCCAAATAACATTCCGTGGTATGCGTGTGCGTAATCAACACCTGTGGCGCGGTACTGTTTTGCGAAAAGGAAATCGCCGGTTTGTGCTTGAGCACTGCGGCAATATCCACGTTCTGCTTACTGCTGTTTTTATACGCCACACCTTGTATGAAAGTACTTCCCGCAGAAAGTTGTTTTGTCAACACGGTGCCGCCGCCTTCTTTTTGCTGTACTCCCGAAGTGGTTGTGAGCGGTTGCCGCACACCGCTGCCCAAACTTGCCGTGGTAGCGGTCGTTGCAGTAACACCGCTGCTTATCCCTGCGGAATGGTGTTCCTCCCAATTACCTAACAGTTGAATACTTTGAGCCGGTCGGCGCATACCAATGGATAACAGCGCGGCACGTTTTCCAAAATTTTGCCACGTTTCCAAAGGCACAACCGAAACCGCTGCCAACAAGGCACCGATTACCGCAAAGATTGACAAAATTTTACCCAATATTTTAAAAAATGATGTTTGTTTCATTGCCATTCACCCTTACACTATATGTGTTCAAAAAAAGGGTTATGCCAACAACAACAGTTCCAACGGGGAATACAACGGTTGCAACGCGGCATGAATGGTCATTGCCAACAGTCGCGACGCACGGTCTACCATCAAATCTACTTCACGCGGGGTTACCATCATGGCTGTGCCGTTTGGGGTTACGTCTTCACTGTCCAAGCCGGTCAAATCTCTTGCCAAGGTCACCGCATCCACCACCGTAGGAACACCCACCCCAATCACGGGAACACCCAAACTTTTACGGCACAGTGCCTTGCGGTTATTCCCCACACCCGAGCCGGGAGCAATACCGGCATCGCTTAATTGTACCGTGCAACCAAGTCGTCCCAAACTGCGAGCCGCCAACGCATCCACCGCAATCACCGCATCGGCTTGAATCGCTTTGCAAACACTGGCGACTATCTCACTGCTTTCGACACCGGTGTTGCCCAGTACGTTTGGTGAAATAACGGCGGTGGGACGCAAATCCTCCAGTCCGGCACTGCGTGCAAACTCGCCCTGAATGTGGCGTGTTGCCAAAACGTGCGACGCCGTCAGCGGTCCTATCGCATCGGGGGTAATGGACGAATTGCCCAATCCCGCCACCAACACCGTCCCCTCGGACGGCAGCAACTTTCGCAACTGCTCTCCCAATTTTTCCGCCATTTCTTCCAAACCTTGTTCGTGGTCGGTCAAAGTGGGGAGTAACGCCGTAATGTAGGTTCCTTGCGGTTTGCCCAAAATTTCGGCATTCTTTTCGTTCACGGTCAAACGGTAAAATTCCAGCGTATCATCTTTCCAATTTTCTTGTTTTACATCAGGTACCGTGCTATTTTCAAGAGATTCCCATGCTAAATCTGTGCGAATTTGCAAAAAAACACCCTCTTTATCCCCTTCTTTTTTAGTATCAAGCGAAAAAAACAGAATATTCTAAAAAAAGTGTTGCTTTTTTAAAAAGTTCGTGTTATGATAATCCGTGCGTGATTTATGAAAAATCTTTTTTGAGGAGGTGTGACCATGCCCAACATTAAATCCGCCAAAAAACGTGTCAAGGTGATTGCTGCCAAAACGGCTAAAAACAAAGCCGGCCGTTCGGAACTCAAAACAGAAATCAAAAAGGCCAACGCCGCTATCAAATCCGGTGCGGAGAACAAGGAACTTCTTGTCAAAGCTGCTATCAAAAAGATTGACCAATCCGTTTCCAAGGGACTCCTGCACAAGAACACTGCTGCACGGAGAAAGTCCGCCCTCACCAAAAAAGCAAACGCTTAATGGAGTGCAAACCACAACCCCCGACAATGTTGTCGGGGGTTGTTTTTGTTTGTTTTTCTTTTTTGCTTTATTACCTTATTATATGGTCGCTTTTTGGTTTTGCTGTCATTTTCAGAAGTTATCGGGCGCTTTTTTAATGGTTTTCCCCATCAAAACCACACAAAACAAAGATTTTTTTAAAAAAACAAAGAAAAATCAAAATTTTTGTGTTGACTTTTGAAGAATATGGTGGTATGATATAGCCATAAAGCTATGAAAGCAAAGAAAATCCAAACAAAAAGGAGTATGTGTCATGGCAAACGAGTACGAAATCAAAAAACAGATTTGCGCAATCGGCAAGCGGATTTATGACAAAGGCATGGTCGCTTCCAATGACGGTAACATTTCCGTGAAGTTGAACGACAATGAATTCCTTTGCACCCCCACCGGTGTCAGCAAAGGCTTCATGACTCCCGAGTTTATCTGCAAAGTGGATAAAAACGGTAACGTGTTGCAAGCCAACGCCGGTTACAAACCGTCGTCCGAAATCAAAATGCACATGCGTGTGTACAAAGAGCGCCCCGACGTCGGCGCAGTGGTTCACGCTCACCCGATGTATGCTACCGCTTTTGCAATTGCGGGCATCCCGCTGAGCCAACCCATCATGCCGGAAGCGGTTATCGCTCTCGGTTGTGTTCCGATTGCGGAATACGGCACCCCCTCCACCGAAGAAATTCCGGATGCCGTTTCCAAATACCTGCAATCCTTCGACGCGGTGTTGCTCGAAAATCACGGTGCGTTGGCATTTTCGGATAACTTGCTCAACGCTTATCACAAAATGGAATCGGTTGAATTCTATGCTCAACTGTTGTACATTTCCAAACAACTCGGCGGCCCGCAAGAACTCAGCGAAGCACAAGTCAAACGCCTTTATTCCATGCGTGCCAACTACGGCTTGAAGGGCAAACACCCCGCAGACCTTTGCCCCAACGCCAAAGCAGGCTTGCCCAGCTGCCACGGTTGCAAAACCACCTGCTATCCGCATCAAACCGAATCGAGCGATTCCGATGTGGTTGCCGAAATCACCCGCCGCGTGCTGGAACAATTAAACAAATAAGAGGTTTCATAAATCATGGATGAAAAAGCCTTGAATGCTTTGGTAAACACCGTAGTTGAGCAAGTTAATCGTCAAGCAGACGATATGACGCTTAAATCCGCCTTACGACTTGCCGAAAAGGTGAAGGAAAAAGCAAAACAAATGGGAGTAAAAGCGGTAATCGCCGTTTCCAACAAGGCTGCCCGTCCCGTTTTGATAGAATGTATGGACGACTCGTACATTGCCAGTTACGATGTAGCTTTGCAAAAAGCATTCACCGTTGTGGCGCTCAAAATGTCTACCGCACAACTAAAACCCCTGGCACAACCCGGCGGTTCGTTGTACGGCATACAATTTACAAACGAAGGGCATGTAGTCATTTTCGGCGGCGGTGAACCGCTCAAAAATGCCGCCGGCAAAATCATCGGCGGTTTAGGCGTCAGCGGCGGCAGTGAAGAACAAGATACCGCGCTGGCTGCTTACGGAAAAGAAATTTTCGAACGAATGGAGGCACATTCTTAATGGATATCAATTCTTCCAACATTGAAGAAATTGTCCGGCAAGTATTGGACGACATGAAGGGTACCACCGCAGCCGCTCCCGCATCTGCCGGCGGCAACGTTCCGCAAAAAGCGCGTGTTGCCATGTTGGTACAACCTGAAAAATTCGAATTGCAAGAGTACTCGCTCCCCACCATTGGCGACGATGACATTTTGGTCAAAGTGGAAGGCTGCGGTGTTTGCGGTACCGATGCTCACGAATTCAAACGCGACCCCTTTGGCTTGATTCCGGTCGTGCTCGGTCACGAAGGTACGGGCGAAATTGTTAAAATCGGCAAAAACGTCACCAAAGACAGTGCCGGCAAGCCGCTTAAAGTTGGCGACAAAGTCGTTACCTGTGTAACGTTGCATGACGACCCGGACATCACCATGTTTGACCTTAACAAACAAAATGTCGGTGCTGCCGATGTGTACGGCTTGCTTCCCGACGACGAAAAAGACCACTTCAAAGGCTGGTTTGCCGATTACATCGTTCTCCACAAAGGCTCTTCTGTCTTTAACGTGAGCGATTTGGATTTGGACTCCCGCATTTTGATTGAGCCGTGTGCCGTGTTGGTACACGCCGTCGAACGCGCCAAAACCACCGGCATCTTACGTTTTAACAGCCGCGTGGTGGTGCAAGGTTGCGGTCCAATCGGTTTGATTTGCATTGCCGTGTTGCGCACGATGGGTATTGAAAACATCGTCGCGGTCGACGGCGAAGCCAAACGTTTGAGCTTTGCTCGCGAAATGGGCGCTTCGGGAACCGTTAACTTCAAAGAATTCCAAGGCATTGACGCTTTGGCAGGCGGTGTGAAAGCAGCGTTCGGCGGTTATCTTGCTGATTTTGCTTTCCAATGCACCGGTTCTCCCGTTGCTCATGCCAACATTTACAAGTTCATCCGCAACGGCGGTGGCTTGTGCGAACTTGGTTTCTTTATCAACGGCGGCGACGCCACCATTAACCCCCACTTCGATATTTGCTCGAAAGAAATTACCACGGTGGGTTCTTGGGTATACACCTTGCGCGATTACGCTACCACGTTTGATTTCCTCAAACGCGCCAAAGGTATCGGATTGCCGATGGAAAAACTGATTACGCACAGATATCCGCTGGAACAAATCAATGAGGCGTTAGTCACCAACTTGAAAATGGAAGGTTTGAAAATCGCCGTCATTAACAAGTAAGGGGCGAATGTAAATGGGTATGGCCACCGGTATTGTGGAAGTTTACGGGTTGGTTGCCGCGTTTGTCGCGTGTGACGCCGGCTGCAAAGCCGCCGATGTCGTCGTGGAAAACTTCGACAAAAACAAACCCGCAAACGCCGACAAATTACCTGTACCGTTGATTGTGGCGGTTAAATTCCGCGGCACAGTCGACAACGTGGTAGCGGCGGTTGCCGCTGCCGAACAAGCAGCAAATCAAGTCGCCGGTGTTGTTACCACGCACGTGATGACAAGCACCGAAGCAGACACAGAAAAGATGCTTAAGCTAAACGCTTTTGATAAAAATTAAGGAGGCACACTAATATGTCTAACGAAGCTCTTGGTATGGTAGAAACCCGCGGCCTCACCGCCGCCATCGAAGCAGCCGATGCTATGGTCAAAGCTGCAGAAGTTGTCCTTATCGGCACGGAAAAAATCGGTTCCGGTTTGGTGTCCGTCATGGTCCGCGGCGATGTCGGCGCTGTGAAAGCCGCTGTCGAAGCCGGTTCGTCCTCTGCCTCGAAATTGGGCGAATTGGTCGCCACTCACGTTATCCCGCGTCCTCACGGCGATGTGGAAAAAATTCTGCCGAAAATTTAAGGAGTTTTTCGTAAATGAAATCTTTGGGACTGGTAGAAGTCTCCGGCGTTACTGCCGGTATTGACTGCTTAGACATTATGTGCAAATCGGCAAATGTCGACTTTGTTACATGGGAACGCAAGTTGGGCGGACGGTTAGTTACCGTTATCGTGCAAGGTGATGTTTCGGCTGTGACGGCCGCGGTGGAAAACGCTGTTGCCGGGTCCATCATCAAACCGGTAGCTCACGCGGTCATTGCCAGCCCGCACGAAGAAACCATGCGGATGATCAATTTGAGCGCCGCACGTATTCAACGAAAGGCAGGTAATTAACAATGGCTGAAGAAAAACAAGTTACTGCTGAGGTTGCCGTTGAGGCACCGAAATCCGCACCGGTAAAGGAGGTTAAGAAAATGGCACTGGAAGCATTGGGCATGGTAGAAACCAGAGGTTTGGTTGCTGCAATTGAAGCAGCCGATGCTATGGTTAAAGCGGCTAACGTTGCTTTGATCGGCACCGAAAAAATCGGCTCCGGTTTGGTATCGGTCATGGTTCGCGGTGACGTAGGCGCTGTCAAAGCCGCCGTTGAGGCCGGCTCTTCGTCCGCCTCCAAACTGGGCGAATTGGTAGCGATGCATGTCATCCCGCGTCCGCACAGCGACGTTGAGAAAATCTTACCGACGCTGAAATAATTTTCGTATTCCAAAAAAAACTATATAAATTTTAAGGAGGAAACAACAATGGCATTGGAAGCATTGGGTATGGTTGAAACCAGAGGTTTGGTTGCCGCAATCGAAGCGGCGGATGCTATGGTTAAAGCGGCTAACGTCGTTTTAATCGGCACCGAAAAAATCGGTTCCGGTTTGGTGTCCGTCATGGTCCGCGGTGACGTAGGTGCTGTCAAATCCGCTGTGGAAGCCGGTTCTTCGTCGGCTGCCAAATTGGGCGAATTGGTTGCTACACACGTTATCCCGCGTCCTCACGGCGATGTGGAAAAAATCCTTCCCGTTTTAAAGTAATTTAGGTAGAACGCGCGGAGAGAGCGTTCGCTCTCTCCGCGTTCTAACCACCCTAAACCCTCTCAAAAGAAAGGTGAGCACGATGTTCGTCGGAAAAGTTGTGGGAAGCATCGTTTCCACACGCAAAAATGAAAACTTAATCGGCAGTAAATTCATGGTAATAGAACCTCTCGCCGAACTCGGCGACGCGTCCTCGAAAGTAGTCGCAATTGACAATGTAGGCGCCGGTATCGGTGAAGTGGTCTTGGTTGCCACCGGTAGTGCCGCTCGCATCGGCTGTAACATGGCAGATGCTCCGGTTGACGCTGCAATTGTCGGTATTGTCGACAGTGGTATTGGTCTGAGTAACCATGAACATAACTGAACTCAAAGCCGTTCTTCGTGACGGTGGCGTGGTCGGTGCCGGCGGTGCCGGTTTTCCCTCTTACGCCAAATTGGACACGCGTGCCGATACACTGATTTTGAACTGTGCAGAATGTGAGCCGTTGCTCAAACTGCACCGTCAAATGTTGGAACGGTACACCGGGGAAATTGTGAATGCCCTTCATATCTTGGCCGAGGCCGTAGAAGCAAAATCGGTTATTATTGCCGTTAAACGTTCGTACGGTCGCACCATTGATGCTGTCAAACAGCACATGGCATCACACCCAAATATGTCTTTGTGTTTGTTGCCGGAGGTTTACCCCGCCGGTGACGAAGTGGTACTGATTTATGAAGCCACCGGCAAGGTAGTGCCGGCAGGCGGATTGCCGATTTCTATCGGCATCACGGTGTTTAACGTAGAAACCGTGTATAACGTAGCACAGTTGCTGTCCGGCAAACCCGTAACGCACAAGTTTGTTACGGTAGCGGGCGAGGTTGCCTCTCCTGTTACCTTGCGGGTGCCGCTGGGAACTTCTTTTGAAGAACTGCTGGCATTGGCAGGCGGTGTTACCACCCCTCACCCTGCTTATTGCATTGGCGGTCCCATGATGGGACGCTTGGGCAGTCCGTTTGAGCCGGTCACCAAAACCACCAACGCTATTTTGGTCTTGCCGGCAGACCATCCTTTAATTCAGAAAAAACAGGCAAAGCCTTTTATTGATATGAAACGTGCCATGGCGGCTTGTTGTCAATGCAACTACTGCACGGAGTTGTGCCCTCGTTATTTGTTGGGACATCCGATTGAGCCGCACAAATTCATGCTGTACGCTTCTAACGGCGTCACCAACGATGCCACCCCGTATGTCAACTCATTCTTTTGTTGCAGTTGCGGTTTGTGCGAACTGTACTCCTGCGGCCAAGGTCTTTCGCCCCGTTCGTTGTTAGCGGCGTGCAAAGACGGTTTGCGCCAACACGGTGTACGTCCTCCCCAAAACCCTGAACTGCAACCTGTCAGCGAGGCACGCAAATATCGTCGTATTCCCATGGGTCGCCTGATGGCGCGTCTGGGACTTACGCAATATAATCGCTCGGCACCGTTGTCCGACACCGTCGTGAAACCTGCCGAATTACGCGTGTTGCTTTCGCAACACATCGGCGCACCTGCCAAACCGGTAGTTAACGTGGGCGATGTGGTTACACAAGGTCAACTGATTGCCGAAGTATCAGCAGAAGCACTGGGTGTTTCCCTACACGCTCCGATGAACGGCAAAATTACTTCGATTACCGATTCCGTCATTACCATTAAGGAGGTTACAGCATGAGAAAAGCCATTGGCATGGTCGAATATAAAACCGTATCCTCCGGTATGAGTGCTGCCGACCGCATGGTAAAAACTTCCGAAGTGGACATTTTGGAAGCCAGCACCGTGTGTCCCGGCAAATATATTGTACTCATCAGCGGCGATTTGAGTGCCGTAAAAGCGGCGATTGATGCCGCCTCCGCACACTATTCCGACACGTTGTTAGACAGTTTTGTGCTGGGTAACCCGCACGAATCCATTTTTACCGCTCTGTATGGTTCCACCGACATCGGCGAGCCTGACGCGCTGGGCGTGTTGGAAACCTTTACCGCCGCCGCTGCGATTGTGGCAGCGGATATTGCGGCCAAAACCGCACAAGTGGAATTAATTGAATTGCGCTTGGCGCGTGGTATGTGCGGTAAATCGTATTTGTTGCTAACCGGCGAAATTGCCGCCGTACAAGCAGCCATTGACAAAGCGAAAAACGGTGCCGGTGAGGCCGGTATGTTCCTTGACAGTGCTGTTATCCCCCATCCCGACGAAAAAACTTGGCGCAGTATCCTGTAACAAGGAGGATTTCGTTATTATGTTAGCCATTGAACGCCGCAACGCTATTCTTGCCAAACTTTCTGTCGAAGGCAAGGTTATTGTTGCCGATTTGAGTCGTGATTTTGGTGTAACCGAAGAAACGATTCGCCGCGATTTGGAAAAACTGGATAATGAGGGCTTAGCCAAAAAAACATACGGCGGTGCCGTTGCTAACCAAACCGTCAACGTCGACTTGCCGTATAGTGTGCGTAAACGCGCAAACGTCGAGCGCAAACAACGCATTGCCGAAAAAATCGGCGAAATGATTCACGATGGCGACTACATCATGTTAGATGCCAGTTCTACCGCCATCTTTGTTATTAAGTACATTAAATCGCTCAAAAACATCACCTTGATTACCAACTCGGTCGAAATCATGTTAGAACTTGCCGACAAAGAAGGCTGGAACATTTTGTCGACCGGCGGCTCGTTAAAAGAAGGCTCACTTTCACTTGTGGGTGCTTCTGCCGAAAAAATGATTCGCGGTTTTCATGTCAATTTGGCGGTTTGTTCCTCAAAAGGCATTGATATTTCCATGGGGATTACCGATTCCAACGAAAAAGATTCCCAAATCAAACAAGCCATTTTTGCTGCTGCCGACCGCCGCATTTTGGCGATTGACGGTACCAAATTTGATAAAATCTCGTTTGTGAAAGTGTGCGATGTCCGCGACGTCGACACCGTCGTCACAGATGAACCCCCGTCCGAACGATGGGTGGATTATTTCAAAGATAATAATGTCGAATTGGTCTGCTGACACAGACACGGTCGACACATCAGTTAAAGTTTCTAAGGAGTGATTGAAATGGCAGCACCTATTTCGGAAGCTGAAATTCGTCAAGTAGTCAGTCAAGTATTAAATCGTATGCAAACCGGCTCTGCCGCTTCGTGGGATTCCACTCAATACGGCGGACGCAAGTTGGTTGGCATTTTCGAAGATATGAACGAAGCGATTGAAGCGGCAAACGTCGGTTATCGCGCCGTTCGTGCCATGAGCGTGGAGCAACGCGAAAAAATCATTACCGAAATTCGCCGCCTCACTCGTGAGGAAGCACCGATTATGGCGGAATTGGGTGTAAAAGAAACCGGCATGGGTCGTGTCGACCACAAACGATTAAAGCACCTTTTGGTAGCAGACAAAACCCCCGGTACCGAAGACATTGTTTCTAACGCTAAAACCGGCGACAACGGCTTGACGTTGGTGGAAATGGCTCCGTTCGGTGTGGTAGGTGCTATCACTCCCAGTACCAACCCGAGCGAAACGGTTATCTGCAACAGCATTGGTATGATTGCCGCCGGTAACGGCGTGGTGTTTAATCCCCACCCCAATGCCATTGCCACTTCCAACTATGCCGTGGACTTGGTCAACCGCGCTTCCAAAACAGCAGGCGGTCCCGAAATCTTGGTTTGTTCCATGAAAAAACCCACCATGGATTCCGCTGCTATCATGCAATCGCATCCGCTGATTCGTTTGCTCGTTTGCACGGGTGGTCCCGGTGTGGTACGTGCTGTTCTCTCTTCCGGTAAAAAAGCAATTGGTGCCGGTGCCGGTAACCCGCCGGTTATCGTTGACGATACCGCCGACATCATCAAAGCCGGTAAAGATATCATTGACGGTTGCACGTTTGATAACAACTTACCCTGCATTGCCGAAAAAGAAGTGTTCGCGTTCCGTAACATTGCCGATGAACTGATTTCGGTTATGCTTCGTAACGGTGCTTACAAAATCACGGCCGAACAAGCCGATACATTGGCCGACATTGTGTTGGATAAAAAGACGGACAAAAACGGAAAAGTCAAACGCGTTGTCAACCGTGATTGCGTAGGTCGCGATGCCAAAGTTCTGCTTGCCAAACTCGGTATTCAAGTGGGCAACGACATTCGTTGCATCATTTGCGAAACCGATGCCAATCACTTGTTTGTACAAGAAGAATTGATGATGCCCATTTTGCCGATTGTTCGCGTGGACAACATTGACGAAGCCATCGAATTGGCGGTCAAAGCAGAACACGGCAACCGCCACACGGCTCACATGCATTCCAAAAACATTGACCACTTATCTCGCTTTGCCAAAGCGGTAGAAACCACCATTTTTGTCAAAAACGCTCCGTCGTATGCGGGTATCGGTTTTGGCGGCGAAGGTCACGCTACCTTTACCATTGCCGGACCTACCGGTGAAGGTATTACCTCGGCACGTAGTTTCACCCGTCAACGCCGTTGCGTAATGGCAGATAGTTTCCGTATCATTTAAGGAGTGTAGTTTCATGGCATACGATGCTCAAACCATTTCTCAAATTGTCAACCGCGTCATTGCGGAAGTCGGCAACAAAACTGCCGAAACCGACAATACCGTTCCGGTTGGTGTTTCTAACCGTCATATCCACCTTTCTGCCGCCGATTTGGAAACCTTGTTCGGCAAAGGATATGAACTGACACCGATTAAAGATTTGTCGCAACCCGGTCAGTTCGCCTGCAAAGAATTGCTGACCATCATTGGTCCGTCGTTGCGTCCGATTGAAAACGTGCGCGTGCTCGGTCCGGTGCGCAGCCAATCGCAGGTGGAAATTTCGCGTACCGATTCGTTTGTGTTAAAGGTAAAACCGCCGGTACGTGAATCGGGTAAAATTGAAGGCTCAGCTCCCATCACGATTGTGGGTCCCAAAGGGGTTGTTACCTTAAAAGAAGGTTGCATTATTGCCAACCGTCACATCCACATGAGCGAAGAAGAAGGCGCTGCTTTTGGTCTTAAAGACTGTGACTATGTCACGGTTGAAGTCAACAGTGAACGCCGCACCACTTTCTACGACGTACAAGTTCGTGTTAACAAAGCATTCCGTTTGGAAATGCATATCGACACCGACGATGCAAACGCTGCCGGTATCGGCAACGGCGCCCGTGTGAAAGTGATTAAATAATTTGTAAAACGAAAGCGGCGGAGAACCAAAAATTGTGCGGGGGGGTGTTTT
>JAZNRV010000078.1:0-11269 GCA_045590855.1 Acutalibacteraceae bacterium
GTTCCTTTTCGTCTTGGCATAAAAATACCTCCTATGGTAGTTGTTTTAATTCTACCATAGGAGGTCCTTTTTTGTCATTGTCCGTTTTTACTGGACTTGTTCAAAAAAGCATCCGTTTTTTTGTTATTTGAGCTTTTGATATTCTGCTACAGCCAAGGCATCACAGCGTTCGTTTTCCGGATGTCCTTGGTGGCCATGCACCCAGCAAAACGAGACTTCGTGCAATTCCAATAAATTTAGCAGCGTATCCCATAAATCGGCATTCAGTGCGGGCTTTTTATCGGCCTTTCGCCAACCGTTACGCTTCCACCCGGCTGCCCATCCTTTTTCAATGCCGTTTACCACGTATTGTGAATCGGTGGTGACTTGTACGCTGCACCGTTCATTCAAAGCAGCCAATCCGCGAATAACAGCAGTCAGTTCCATGCGATTGTTTGTGGTTTGTGCTTCGCCGCCACTTAATTCTTTTTCGTGATTACCGTACCGCAAAATGGCGGCCCAGCCACCGGCACCGGGGTTGCCGGAACATGCCCCGTCGGTGAACAATTCTACTCGTTTCATCCTTTTCATCCTATCTGTTTTTATCTGTTTTCATTATATCAAAATTTTTCATATCTGCAAGTCTAAAATAAGTATATTGTTCCATACTTTACTTGACAAGTATTATTAAAAAAGGTAAAATAAACAAAGATGATGTGTTCGGTTTCGCAAGTTCATTATTTTGTAATTTGTTCGGAAAATATAAACCAACAGCCTCACTGAATTTCGTGGGGCTTAATTTTCGTAAAAGAAACGGAGGATTGTAATGGCAATAGAAGAAAAGAAAAGTACCGGTGCAGCAGCACCGAAAAATAACAGACGTAACGACAACAGGAAAAATAACACCTTAACGCAACCTGCTGCGAAAGATATTAAAAAGAAAACTCAATCAACCAATCAACCTTCACGTCGGTATTCCAATACCACACGCAAAAAGAAACCGGAAATCCCGGCAACTCCTGTTAAGCTAACCATGTTGGGTGGACTCAACGAGATTGGTAAAAACTTAACACTGTTTGAATATGGTAATGATGCGTTCATCATCGATTGCGGCATGGCTTTCCCCGATGAAGATTTATTGGGTGTCGACATTGTTTTGCCTGATTTTTCTTATTTAGAGAAAATGAAGGAGCATATTCGCGGAATTGTGATTACGCACGGTCACGAAGACCACATTGGTGCGTTGCCGTATTTGCTCAAACAAATGATTTTTCCAATTTATGCAACAAAGTTAACCATTGCGTTGATAGATGCCAAACTCAAAGAACATGGCTTGTCCGGTAAAGTTCCATTGCATGTGGTTTCACCGGGACAAATTGTCAAATTCAACAGTATTTCGGTGGAATTTATCAATGTTAACCACTCCATTCCCGATGCTGTCGGTTTGGGTATCAAAACTCCCATTGGTTATGTTGTGCACACGGGTGACTTCAAGATTGACTGCACGCCGATTATGGGACAAATGATGGATTTACCGCGTTTGGGGGAATTGGGCAAAGAAGGTGTTTTGGCACTCTTGGCAGACTCCACCAACGCAGAAAGAGCGGGATATACCCCCAGTGAACGTGTGGTGGGGGAAAGTTTTGCCAACTTATTCAAAAAAGCAGAAAACAAACGGATTATTGTTGCTACGTTTTCCTCCAATTTACCGCGCATTCAGCAGATTATGGATGCAGCGGTAAAAGAAGGCCGCAAAGTGGCAATTTCCGGTCGCAGTATGGTTAATAACGTGTCGATCGCCCATGAACTGAATTATTTGACCATGCCGGAAGGTTTGCTTGTGGATATCGAAATGATAAATCGCTATCCTAAGGAAAAAATGGTGATTATCACCACCGGCAGCCAAGGGGAACCCATGTCGGCTTTGGCGCGAATGGCATTTTCCGACCATCGCCAAGTAGAAGTAGGTCCTGACGATTGCATTATCATTTCTGCCACACCCATTCCCGGTAATGAAAAAACGGTTGATAAAGTGGTTAATGAACTGATGCGACGCGGCTGTGACGTGGTTTATGAAAAAATGTACGACGTGCACGTTTCGGGTCACGCCTGTCAAGAAGAATTAAAACTAATCCACGGTATCACCAAACCACACTTTTTTATTCCCGTGCACGGTGAACTCAAACATTTGCGCAAACACGCTCAACTCGCCAAAACCATGGGGATGCCATCACAAAATATTTTGGTGACCGAAAATGGAAAGGTGATAGAAATCACTCCCGAAAAATTAGCAGTTACGGGTTCTGTGCCTGCCGGTCGCATTTTGGTTGACGGATTAGGTATTGGCGATGTGGGCAGCATTGTTCTTCGCGAACGCAAACATTTGGCACAAGATGGCTTAATAGTGGTCGTTGCCAGTTTAGACCCGCAAAGCGGGCAAATTATTTCCGGTCCCGATTTAATTTCGCGCGGATTTGTTTATGTTCGCGGTGCGGAAGAATTAATGGAAGAGGCTCGCACAATTGTTCGTGACGTGTTAGAGGAATGTTGTCGTCGCGATCCACGGGATTGGGGAACAATGAAAACGCGCGTTCGGGATGAGTTGTCCCGCATGTTGTTCCAAAAAACAAAACGTAGTCCCATGATACTGCCGATAATTATGGAAGTGTAAAAAGCAAAAAAGAAAGGAGGAAAATCATGAAGCACAAAAAAAATCGTTCCGTTTTACCAAACGCGTGGATGTTTGTAGGGTATGCTGTTTTAATGCTGCTTGTGATTTTCTTCCTTAATCGCCTTGTTTGTTACATAGCGGCTGCCGTTACCCTTCCATTGGTTGTTTTCTTTGTTGTTCGTCAAGTGTGTTTCCAACGGTATATTCGTCGTTATTTGACAAATCTTGCCGATACGCTTGAACGAAAAGATCGTGAATCTTTGCAAAAGATTCCCATGCCTGTTGTTTTGGTTTCTCCCAACGATGAACTGTTGTGGTATAACGGTTTGTTTCGCACAGAAATCTTGTGTGAAACCGATGTTTACGGCGAATCTTTGTCACGTGTCTTTGATTGTCTTTCTGTTGGTAAATTAACGGGACGATTTTTGCCGAAGGTGTTTTCCAAAGACAAAACGTTTTCTCTGTTTGCAGAAATAACAGTTTGGGATGACACACCCGCGTATTTGTTATATTGCATCGATATTACCGAACTTAACAATATATCCAAAGAATATTTTGCAACGCGTCCCGTTGTATTATCCGTGTTCGTAGACAACGGGGAAGAGGTTTTACAACACTCGCGCGAAAGTGACCGTGCACGATTGATTTCCCAAGTGGAAGCGGTGTTGGAAGACTGGATAGGGAAACACAGCGGTATTTTTAAAAAATGCGGAACGTATCGTTACATAGCGTTGATAGAACACCGCGATTTACAACAAATTGAGACACAACGTTTTACGGTTTTGGATAATGTGCGTGCTTTGCCCACCGATGCCGAAAGCATTACGCTTTCGATTGGTGTTGGCATGGGCAAGAATTTTGCACAAGCGGAAGAACAATCCCGACAAGCCTTGGATATGGCGTTGGGACGCGGCGGTGACCAGGCCGCCGTAAAAACCAAAAACGGCTTTGATTTTTACGGTGGTGTTTCTAAAACGGTGGAAAAACGTACCAAAGTACGTCCGCGTGTTATTGCTTCGGCATTGCAGGAAATTATTCAAAACAGTGATAATGTCATACTGATGGGGCACCGTTATTCCGATTTGGATTGTTTGGGCTCGGCAGTAGCATTGGCAAGCGTATGTCGTAGCATGGGTAAGTCGGCATATGTTGTGTACGACCCTCACACAACATTGGCAAAAGCGTTGGTTAATCGTTACTCTGCGCAAGGAAAAGGCGATGTGTTTGCCGAATTTGATGAGGTTGTACCCTTACTTACCGACAACACATTGTTGGTTATTACAGACATTCATCAACCAAGTCGTTTAGACTTTCCCGAGTTATATCACAAAGCCAAGCAGGTGGTAGTAATTGACCATCATCGCAAAATGGTGGAACATATTGACGATGCTTTGTTGTTTTATCATGAGCCGTATGCCAGTTCAGCGGCAGAAATGACCGCAGAAGTTGTTCAGTACATGACCGATGTAAAACTTTCTCGTTTAGAAGCGGAAGCGTTGTTAGCAGGCATTATGTTGGATACTCGTCATTTTGTTATGAAATCCGGTGTACGTACGTTTGAAGCGGCGGCTTTTTTACGCAAATCCGGTGCCGATACCGTGGCTGTAAAACGTATGTTTTCCGAAGATATGTCCATGTATCAAACCAAAGCAGAGATTATGTCTACTGCCCAATTATACGATAACATGGCGATTGCTTGCGCGGACATGGATGCTCCTTGTTTGAGAATTGCCGCGTCGCAAGCGGCCGATGAACTGTTATCGGTACGCAACGTGGATGCCTCGTTTGTTTTGTTTTTTGAAAACGGGGGAGTGAATATTTCTGCTCGTTCTTTCGGCGTAGTAAACGTGCAGTTGATCATGGAAGCGTTAGGTGGCGGCGGTCATCAAACAATGGCAGGGGCTTTCTTGAAAGAAACTACTATTGACGAAACTAAAAACCGATTGTATCAAGCAATAACTGCTTATAAAGAAGAAAACACAAAAAAACGATAAAGAAAGGTGAGATATCGTATGAAAGTCATTTTAAAGCAAGATGTTAAAGGTCATGGCAAAAAAGGAGAACTGGTGCAAGTTTCCGATGGCTATGCCCGTAATTTTTTGTTACCCCGCGGTTTGGCTGTGGAGGCAGATGCCCAAGCAATGAATGATTTGCGCAACAAAGAAGCGGCTCAAAAACATCATTTGGCTATGGAAAAACAAGAAGCCGAAGCCTCTGCAGATACTTTGTCGGGTAAAACGGTGAAGATTAAAGCGCGAGCAGGACAAGGCGGAAAATTGTTTGGCTCTGTTACTACCAAAGAAGTGACAGAAGCCATTAAAGCACAGTTTGACATCACCATTGACAAACGTAAAATTACGATGAACGATGTTAAAGCCTTTGGTTCTTATGAAGCAGAACTGAAATTTACACAAGGTGTTACTGCAAAAATTACAGTTGTTGTTTGCGAATAAACATAGAAAGGGCGTGTTATCATGCCGGAAAATTACAATGAACTGAATTTACCGTATAGTTTGGAAGCCGAACAGGCGGTATTGGGTGCTGTTTTGATGGACCCCGAATGTATTAATCAAGTGGCGGATATATTACGCCCCGAACATTTTTATTTAGCGGAACATCAAGCAATCTTTTCCATTATGATGGAAAAGTTGATGACATCTTCCACTATCGATTTTGTGACGGTGTTAGATGCCTTAAAAAGCGAATCTTATTTTTCGGGCGAAGAAGGAAAAACCTATTTGCTTAAATTGGCACAGATGGTGCCGTCTATTTCCAATATCGGCAATTATGCCCGCCTGGTTCGTGAAAAGTTTGATGTTCGCCGTTTGATTCGTGTTTCTCGCGATATTACTTCTGAGGCAATGGAACCTTCCGTGGATGCTTCGGTTTTAATTGACTCGGCCGAACAGCGCATTTTTGAAATTCGGCAAGACCGTCACCAAGACGGTCTGGTTCCCATTCGCGAAGTAATTGCTTCTAACTACGAAATGTACAACAAACTCACCTCGGCGGAACGGGATTTATATTTGGGTATTCCTACCGGCATTAGTGCTTTGGATGCAATTACCACCGGTTTAAATCGCTCTGACTTGATTATTGTGGGTGCGCGTCCCGGTATGGGTAAAACCAGTTTTGCTCTCAATTTAGCACGCAACGTTGCCATGCAACAAAAACGTACGGTAGCGGTTTTCAACTTGGAAATGTCGCGTGAACAAATGGTAAACCGCTTTTTATCGTCCGAGGCTCGCGTTTCTTCCAAAAAGTTGCGTACCGGTAATCTAACGCCCGACGAATGGACACGTATGGCATATGCTGCCAGCCAATTAGGGCAAGCACCGATTTATTTGGATGAAACGGCAAACATTACCGTTCCGACCATGAAAGCCAGATTACGCCGTTTAAAAGACGTAGGTTTTGTGGTAATTGACTACTTACAGTTGATGCATTCCGGCAAACGTACCGAAAACCGTGTACAAGAAGTATCGGAAATTACACGTAGTCTCAAAATCATGGCAAAAGAACTCAACATTCCGGTTTTAGTTTGTGCACAGTTGGCGCGTACCACGGAAAAACAAGCCAATCATCGTCCCGCTTTGGCAGACTTGCGTGAATCCGGTTCTATTGAACAAGATGCCGACCAAGTACTGTTTTTGTATCGTGACGAATATTATCGCAATGAAAAAAGCGACCCGACTGCCGTCCCAAATGGTACAGCAGAAGTCATTGTTGCTAAAAACCGTCACGGCGAATTGGGAACGGTTAATTTGGCTTTCCAGGGCGAATTTACACAATTTACCTCCTTGGATACCCAACGCGAAGGATGATGACAATGGATGCCAAAAGCAAGGCCTTGTCGGCAATTCGGCAAAAAGAGCTGCTTTTTGCGGGGACATCTGTGGTTATCGGTCTTTCCGGTGGTGCCGATTCGGTGGCTTTGTTACATATTTTGTTGTCCCTAAAAGACGAATTGTCTCTTGATAAGATTGTGGCAGTGCACGTTAACCATGGTCTGCGCGGTGAAGAAGCGGAACGTGATAGCCGCTTTGTTGCTGATCTGTGTCAACAATGGAACGTGCCGCTTCATACCTTTTGTGTAGATGTGAATGCTTTTGCTAAAAAGCAAAAAATCGGCACGGAAGAAGCGGGACGCATTCTGCGCTATCGCTTGTTTGAAGAAGTTTGCACTTCTTTTGAAAACGCCGTCATAGCAACTGCGCACACCGCCAGTGATAATGCCGAAACCGTGTTGCTCCACTTGTGCCGTGGCAGTGGTATTCGCGGAGCATGCGGTATTTCTGCAAAACGAGGAAAGGTTATTCGACCACTTATTGATTGTACGCGCACCGAAATTGAAGAGTATTGTGCATCCCAAAATTTGTCTTATGTAACGGACAGTACTAACTTCGAGGACACTTTTTCCCGCAATCGTGTTCGTTTGCAGGTGATACCTGCCATGCAAAAGATTAATCCCAAAACAGAAGAAGCCCTTTGCCGTTTTTCTAACCAAGCACAAGAAGTATTTGAATTTGTAGAAAGTTTGGCTGAAAAAGCAGAGCAAGAAGCGTATCTTAGTTCCAACAATTATTCCCGAAAATGTTTGTTATCTTTGCCAAAACCGCTTTTGTTTTTCACATTGCAACGATTGTTGGGACAATGCGAAGAAAAACACCTGTGTTTGGCAGAAAAAGCATTAAAAAACGGTGGTGCGGTCTCGTTGGGAGATAACAGACGATTTGTTATTTCGCAAAACACCGCAAGCATTGTGTATCCTGTTGACAAGGTGTTGCCCTTTTCACATGCTGTTGTTTTGGGGGAAGCCTACAAAGTGGGAGATACTACGTATTGTGTCAATCAATATTCTCGAAAAGAATATGAACAAAAACTTAAAAATGATAAAAACATATTTAAAAACGCTTTTGATTATGATAAAATCAATGGTGCTTTGGTTTTACGGCAACGGTTGGCGGGGGATATGTTCCATCCTACAGGACGTGGTTGTGGTAAAACGTTAAAAAAATTGTTTAACGAAAACAAAGTATCAGCGCGTGATTCTTTGCCGATTTTGTGCGATAAAACAGGAATTGTTTTAGTTTTTAGTTTCGGTTCGGACGAGCGCGTTAAAGTTTCGTCCGATACCGCTTATATAGCCGTTTTGGAAAAAGAGGAGGATGTATAATGAGCATGTACGATGATTTGGGCGAAGTTCTTTTTAGTGAAGAAAAAATTGCCGAGATTGTTAAGAATATGGGGCAACAAATCAGCAAAGATTATGAAGGTAAAAACTTATTGTTAGTCAGCGTCCTAAAAGGCTCTTTGATTTTTATGGCGGATTTGATGCGCCATATTACCGTGCCGTGTTCTATTGATTTCTTGTCAGTTTCCAGTTACGGTGCGGGAACAAACACAACCGGCGAGGTCCGCATACTCAAAGATTTGGATGCCTCATTGGAAGGTAAAGATGTATTAGTCGTTGAAGATATATTAGATTCCGGTGTTACGCTCTCTTATTTACTCAAAAATTTGTCAGCACGCAATCCCAGCAGTATTCGGCTGTGTACTTTTTTGGATAAACCGGACCGCCGTCGTATCAACGTTCACGCCGATTATATCGGTGCATCTATTCCGGATGCTTTTATCGTTGGTTACGGCTTAGATTACGCGGAAAAATACCGCAACATACCTTATGTTGCCGTGTTAAAACCGGAAGTATATACTCACGAAAAGGAGTGAGGATAAATGGAATCAAATAACAATAATTTTGGCAAGTTTTTTCGAAACGTAGGTTTGATTATCGGACTTCCCGTTTTGGTAGTTATTATTGTTTGGCTGTTTTTATTTAGCCCGCAAGGGAAACAACCGGACATGGTATATTCCGATTATGTTCGCCTTTTTCAAAACGAACAGGTGGAAAAATTGGATTTTAACCTCACCAATGGTGTGGCTAACATTCTGTTAAAGCCTGAGTTTCGTACCGACGTTAACAAAGACGAAAAGATTGACGAAAAAGACATCATAACGTACGCGGTACCGAATGTCAGCTTGTTTGTACAAGATATTCAGCCATATTTAGAAAAGGTTACCACATATAACTACACACAACCTACCGCCATTCCTTGGGGTAATGTTTTACCGTCCGTTTTGATGGCAGGATTGTTTGTTGCTATGTGGATTTGGATGCGGCGTTCTTTATCCGGAATGGATGGCGGGTCCAAAATGATGGGTTTTGGCAAGGCCAGAATCAAACAACCAACCGACGAAAAACGCAAAACAACCTTCGATGATGTTGCGGGAGCAGACGAAGAAAAAGAAGAATTACAAGAAATTGTTGAGTTTTTACGTTCTCCCAAAAAATTCGTTGAACTGGGTGCTCGTGTTCCTAAAGGTGTGCTGTTGGTAGGCCCTCCGGGTACCGGTAAAACCTTGTTGGCACGTGCCGTAGCGGGCGAAGCCGGTGTACCGTTCTTTTCCATTTCCGGTTCGGATTTTGTGGAAATGTACGTTGGTGTTGGTGCTTCGCGTGTACGTGACTTGTTTGAACAAGCCAAGAAAAACTCACCGTGCATTATCTTCATTGACGAGATTGACACAATTAACCGTCAGCGCGGTGCCGGTTTGGGCGGTGGACACGACGAGAGAGAGCAAACCCTCAACCAATTATTGGTAGAAATGGACGGCTTTGGCGCCAATGAAGGCGTGATCATGATGGCGGCAACCAACCGCCCTGATATCTTGGACCCTGCTTTAATGCGTCCCGGCCGTTTTGACCGTCAGGTAGTGGTGAATTATCCCGATGTCAAAGGGAGAGAAGCCATTTTGCGCGTACACGCCAAAGGCAAACCCTTGGGACCGGATGTGGACCTTTCGGTCATTGCCAAAGCAACGGTTGGTTTTACCGGCGCCGATTTGGAAAATTTATTGAATGAATCCGCGTTATTATCTGCTCGTCGCGGACATCATTCGTTGACGATGGCGGAAGTGGAAGAAGCCACTTTAAAAGTAATTATGGGTACCGAAAAGCGAAGCCATGTAATTTCGGACCGCGATAAGCGCATTACGGCTTTCCACGAAGCAGGTCATGCAGTGGTTTCGTACTATTGTTCCACGCAAGACCCCGTACACCAAATCTCCATTATCCCGCGCGGCATGGCTGCCGGTTTTACCATGAATTTGCCTTCGGATGACCATCAGCATCTTACCAAGAATCGCATGCTGGAAGATATTGAAGTTTTATTGGGCGGTCGTGTTGCCGAAGAATTGATTATTGGTGATATTTCCACCGGCGCTTCCAACGACTTGGAGCGTTCTACCGAAACAGCACGAAAAATGGTTACCAAATACGGTATGAGCAAGAAATTGGGCCCTGTTGTATTTGGAGCTTCGGATTCCAATGAAGTGTTCCTTGGCCGCGATTTTGGTCACACGCGCAATTATTCTGAAGAAATTGCGGCATTGATTGATGAAGAAATCAGCAAAATCATCACAGATGCCTATAAGCGTACCACACAAAAGTTAACAGAAGCGCGTGAAAAATTGCATCTTATTGCGGAATATTTGATTGAAAACGAAAAGATGAGCGGCGATCAATTCATTGCAGCGATGGAAGGAAAAGAAATTCCTGAATATTCGTCTTCCTCATTGTTTACTCCGCACAATTAATTAATGTAACAAAAAGCCCCGCGTGTAAAAAAACACGCGGGGCTTTTGCTATTTTTAATTTAGGTATTACCGATAGTGATATTTTGAACAACGTCAGCGACATCTTCGCAAGCATCAAGACATGTTTCAAAGTAATTGAGAATACTGCGCCATGCCAAAACTTCCATCGGGTCTTTGGAACCGGTATATAACGCACGTAACGATTCCAAATAGATTTTATCGCCTTCTTCTTCCAGACGATTAATCTCAATGATTAATTCTTTTAATTTTTTCGATTTTTTAAAGTTCGGAAATTCAATTAATAATTCTTTTGTTGCTTCACAGCAATCGACTAAAACAGAAACAAAACGCAATGCTTCCTCGCGGATAACGGTAATGCCGGTAACAAAAATATGAATCAAAATATCTTCAATTCCATCGGTTACGTTATCAATATTGTGGCTCAATTCCATAATATCATCACGTTCTAACGGCGTGATAAACGCACGTAAAATTTCGTCAGCTAACTCGTGCTTCTTTTTATCGCCTTTATGCTCAATTTCATGGAGACTCTCCATTTTTTCTTTTATAGTCTCGGCATTAAAATCAGTAATTGTTTCCTGCAAAAAAGCAGCTGCTTCGCACGAGATAGAAATGCTTTCAACAAAATTTTTAAAGAAAAAATCCTCATGTTTTTTTGCCATTTTTTTCGTTCCTTTCTATTTTAAAAAATTAACATAAACAGTTTTGCAGCGCCAAAACCAATCAGACCGCAGCCGGGGAAGGTAAGAACCCATGTCAGAACCATGTCTTTTACCACACTGAAATTGATAGCCGATAACCGTTTGGTGGCACCAACACCCATAATTGCCGTTGTTTTCGTATGGGTCGTACTGACCGGAATACCAAACAAAGAAGACATCAACAAACAAAAAGCACCGGCCAAATCAGCAGAGAAACCTTGATATGTTTCCAGTTTTACCA
>JAZNRV010000079.1:0-5110 GCA_045590855.1 Acutalibacteraceae bacterium
ACTTTCAGACCCAAATACGCATTGGCGGCACCAAAGATAACCGCCAACAGCATACCCACAATGACCGAGGTAACCGTCAGTTCCGGCGTAATCTTGTCGGCCGGAATATACGGTTTAAATGTGTTTTGCTTTTCCATAAAAACTAAACCTTTCTGTTTCGTTGATTTTTTAACAGTATATCATGTTTATGACAAGAAAACAACTATTGCTTTGCCATTTTTTCCAACAACTGCAACACCAAGGTATACACTTTTTGAGCGGAAGAAACGCTCAGTCGCTCAGCCGTGGTGTGGGCATCCAAAATCGTGGGACCCATGGCAATGCAATCCACCCCCGCTATTGCCGAAGAGAATACAGCACATTCGAGACCCGCGTGAATGGCTTCTACCTTGGGAGCCTTGTTGAACAAGCGCGTGTAGGTTTCAACGTACATTTTTTGCAACTCACTGTTTTGTCGGTATTCCCAAGGCGGATATTGTCCTCCCACGTTAACCGAAGCATTGGTTTCGGAAAAGAAACGCCGTAACGTGTTTTCCAGCGCACGCAAAGCCGATGCTTTGTTCGAACGTAAGGCAAATTGAAAACGCATGGCATCCTTTTCGGTTTGGAGAATCCCTAAATTCAAAGAGGTTTCCACCAGTCCTGCTATTTCGGCGCTCATTTCCATAATACCGTTCGGTGCGCACGCCAAGGTATACAAGACGTCGTCTTTTTCTTTTGAGGAAAACACCGCGTAGTCCCCTGCACCCTGCAAGGTGACAGAATAGCCAAAATTCGATTCGCGGTAAGCAATCTCCACTTTGATAACGGACAAGCTCTGCTCCAATGCCGCTTGCAACTGTTTTGTGTTTTGCGTAACCAGTTGCGCTGTGGCAGTGTGGGGAATGGCGTTTGCTTTGTCCCCACTGTCCACCGAAAGAATATCAAATTCCACCGTTTGAGAAACGTCGTTTAGCAATCTGCCCATCAGTTTGGCAGCGTTAACGCGGTGTTTGTCAATTTCCACCCCCGAATGGCCGCCTTTTAGTCCACCAATGGTAACGCTAATACACTCGCCTTGCTTTTGGGTTCGTGTCAGCGGTAAGATTGCCGCTACGTCCGAGCCGCCCGCGCACGAAACCGTGACGGTATCATCTTCTTCCGAATCCAAATTGATAAGCCTTTTTCCCAAAAGCAATGAGGTATCCAATGCAAAAGCGCCCAGCATTCCCACCTCTTCGTCGGTAGTGAAAACGGCTTCAATCGGCGGATGCGGCAAATCGTTTTGTTCCAAAACAGAAAGCACCATCGCCACCGCAATGCCGTTGTCTGCGCCAAGCGTGGTACCGTCAGCACATATAAAATCGCCTTCGCGTCGTACCATAATACCTTCTTTTAAAAAGTCAATATCCTTTTGAGGGGCTTTTTGGCACACCATGTCCAAATGTCCTTGCAAAATAACGGGTTTGGCATTTTTAAACCCTTTTGAACCCTCTTTATAAATAATGACGTTGTCCATTTTATCATGATGGTAGCGTAATCCGTTTTGTTTGGCAAACTGCACACAATATTGCGCTATTTGTCCACAGTTACCCGAGCCGTGCGGTATACGACAGATTTCTTCAAAAATTTCCAAAACACGGTTGATGCTCATGCTTTTCCCTCCGATGATAAACTGTTTTTTATTGTATCATAAAAACACGGGTAAAGCAAGAACAGTCTTGCCACATACTTTGGAAAATGATATACTGTTTTTTTGGAGATGATACTATGCTTTGCTTGTGGATATTATTGGGAATCGTCGTGATATTGTTGGCGATAACGTATGTCTGTTTTCGGTTGACGTTTTATGTTTCCCCGCGCCAAAAACGCCAAGCCACCGACCTTCCGCAAGGCGATATATACGAGCCGTATCGCGAACAAATTAAAAACTGGTCAAGGCAAACCGATGCCATGCCACACGAAGAATTTTCCATTGTTTCTTTTGACGGACTGCGCCTTTACGGGAAGTATTACGAATATCAAAAAGGAGCCCCCATTGAACTGATGTTCCACGGTTATCGCGGCACTGCCCGTCGAGATTTATCGGGCGGTGTGCAGCGTTGCTTTAAACTCGGTCGCAGTGCGTTGATTGTGGACCAACGTTGCAGTGGCAAAAGCGACGGTAACGTCATTACCTTTGGTATTCGTGAACATAACGATTGTTTACGGTGGGTAGATTTTATGGTGAGTCATTTTGGCAGTGATGTAAAAATCATCCTAACCGGTATTTCCATGGGCGCTTCCACCGTATTGATGGCAGCGGGAAAACCGTTACCCAAAAACGTTGTCGGTGTGTTGGCGGATTGCGGCTACACCAGCCCCAAAGACATCATCCGAAAAGTCATCAAACAAATCGGTTTACCCCCTTCCCTTTGCTATTGTTTTGTAAACTTAGGTGCGCGGATTTTCGGCAGTTTTAACTTGGAAGAAGATTCACCCAGGCAAGCACTGGCAAATTGCAATATCCCCGTCATATTTTTCCATGGAGAAGCCGATGATTTCGTGCCGTGTGAAATGAGCCAAAGGAATTACGAGACTTGCACTTGCAAAAAGAAACTCGTCACCGTTGAGGGGGCCGGTCACGGTCTTTGCTATCCCGTTGACCCCGAAAATTATTTGACCGAACTTCGAATTTTTTTCCAAGAAGAAACCGGATCTGTCCGTTAAATGGACAGATGCGGTTTTCTCTTTTTTACCAAAGATACGGAATCAAACGATATGTTACGCGCTTCTTATATTCAGCATACCCTGCCAATTCCTTTTCCAAAAACGCCTCTTCTTCTTTGATACGCTTGGCGATAATGAGCGGGTAAGAGAGAAAAATCACAAACGCATATACCGACCCCAACACCAGCGGTATCGACAAAAACAACAGTAGCGTCGCGCTGTACATGGGGTGCCGCACCACACCATACAAGCCGGTATCAATCACTTTTTGGTTTTCTTGTACCGCAATGGTACGGCTAAGGTATGTATTTTCCCGTAGTACTTCCGTATACAGAACATACGCCAGCAAAAACAAGACCGCCGCAACAAAGACGACGGTTTTGGGCAAGGTGTACCACGAAAAACGATGTCCCAATCCCGCCACAACAAACCCTGCCACAAACATAAGCCCGCTCAATTTGACAACCAGTTGTTGTTCTTTTTGTTTTTCCTTGACATCCAGCCTTTTTTGGAGTAGCTGCGGATTCTTAAACAACATAACCATCCCCGCCGCAAACATCGGCACAAACAAAATTGCCATGAGCAACCAACCGTTAAAATAGGAAAACGTACCCGCGGGCAAAAACAGCAGCGCACCGACCAAAATAACACCTAATAAAAATTTGGTGATTGCTTGTAAAAATAGTTTCATGGTTACTGCCACGCCCCCTTTGTTTTGAATTACAAAAGTTCTTTTAATTTATCAAGAAATGCTTCTTCGCCCCAGGTATTCATCTTAAAGAAAAGAGCCTGACTTCCCCCTGTCGCAATGGCAGATAAATGAATAGGATTATCCCCGTTTTGAAAAAGCACCACACTTAAACTCACACGATTTCCACCGGCATAGCTATAACGTTCAAACACGCGAACACTGCAACGAGCATCACCGTTTCTGAAATCGCTTGATTCTTCGAGAGAAGCAGATATGCTTCCCCCTAATATTCCTTCTTCTATTTTACCGACCCATTCATTAAAATTCCCATTCAAAGTTCGTTCTAATTTTGCCATTATATGTATATTCCTTTCTTAATCAACACCTGAATAATATCCGATTCCTACAAATTTTATTGTATCATATATAATTACAACAATCAAATTATATCTTTGAATTTGAAACAAAAAAAGCAAGGCAAAGCCTTGCAAAATACTTCTTCACTATTCACTATTACTTATTACTTAATCGACAAGTTTCAAAATAAAAGAGTGGAAAGTGAAAAGTGAAGAGTTAATAGTGAAAAAGTAAAATCGACAAGTCTCACGCGAAACTTGTCGATTTTGGCCCGCCCGGAGGGATTCGAACCCCCGGCCTTTGGAATCGGAATCCACTGCGATATCCAGCTTCGCCACGGGCGGATGTTTAAGCATTGCTTATTGTACACTGTTTTCGCCCGTTTTGCAAGACTTATTTTTTTGTTTTTAGGCTGGCGAGCGAAACCGCAAAGGGTTCGACTCTCGCCAGCCTAACCCACGCTGACTGTTTGTTCACATCGCGTAAAATCGGTTTCGATGCGTTTGCCGCATTGTGGCGGAGAATAGACCCAGCGGTCAATATGCCCTTCGGTAATAAAATATTTCAGCGGCGGCGGCAGTTGCGCCGTATCTTGCGCATCAATCAACACTAATTTGAGTTTCATTTTATCCGCCAAAATGTTTTTGATGTAAACGCCCGCATGTTGCCCCACGCGCACACCTGCGCGCGGCTCGGCAAGCCCCGCCAAATTGGGAGTGAGTTCCACAAACACACCGTAATCTTCCACCGAACGTATGATTCCCGCTACGGTTTCGCCTTGTTCAAAAAGCGCGGCATTTTCTTCCCACGTACCCAGCAGTTCACGTTGAGACAAACAAATTCGTTGATTGTCAATCGACGTTACCACGGCGTAAATATCCATTCCCACGTACAAACGGTCGGACGGATGCGAAATACGGCTGACCGACAACGCGGCAATCGGCAACAGTGCGGGAATACCACACCCGATATCACAAAACGCGCCAAAACTTTCAAGCCTTGTTACCCGTGCCTCGACCACGTCGCCCGGTTGTAATGTTGCCAAATACTCATAGCGGCATTTTTCCTGCGCTGCGCGGCGAGAACAAATTGCACGACGTTTGCCGTCGGGGGTATAGTCGAAACCCGTCACCAAAAAACTGACCGGCTTGCTCACGCGGGAAATCAGTGCAATATCCCTGGTCGTCCCCTCCAAAATACCTTCCGCGCCTTCCTCACGCGGGATAACACCCTCCATACACGGTAACTCAACGTGCAAGTTGTGCTCGCTGGCGCACAGTACCGCACGCGCCTCCACCACCACTTGTTCCATGGCGGGTTCTGCCAACGCGCCCGCTGTTTGTGTAAAGCAGCGGATGGAGGCCGTGGTCAACA
>JAZNRV010000080.1:0-28517 GCA_045590855.1 Acutalibacteraceae bacterium
GACTTTTCCTACTTACCTTCTTCAGACCACCGCGTGAAAGTGGGTTCTGACTTTTTTGCGGAAATCATAAAACCGAGCAACGTAATAGGTCGATTAAAAATGTATCGCCTATCTTCCATATATCACCCTGTCCGTTGCCGTAACAGTGATAGCTCTTTAATTCCGTATTTCCACTTCTTCGATCCTACGGATAATCAGCCTTAGAGCATCGGCTGATAAAGTTTGACCTAACTTCGAAGGGTCCTCTGCTAGTGATTTACAGCCTGTCGCAGAACTCAGACTACAGGAATCGGCACCAAACCTTTGATGCAACTAACTTACCATTTAAAATACAATCATTTTGAACCACCTTCCTTTATGCGTTTATTTTGAACCCGTCACTTAGCGGAGAACAAAACATAAAAGAAGGCAAAAAGATAACAAAAAAGCACCTAACCCTCAAGGTTAAGTGCTAACTTGCAGTCCTTTTGCCTTTGCCCTATACGCAGGAGCAAAGCATAACAAACAAGTGCAATTAACCCTTTGGGAACATTGCATTTTTCGTTATCTTTTAAAAACACTCCTGCTTTATTTTAAATGTAGCATAGTCAGTTTAACACGCGGATTTTTTATCGTCAATAGATTTGCCCGATGTATTGTTTGACAAACGATGCCCCGGAACTTTTACTGGGTAATATTTAAAAAATCCCATATTGTGCAGTCAAAATATGCCGCAATTTCAAATAAGGCTATAACTGATGGATCAATCCTTCGGTTGACAATATCGTAGATATATCCCGGTGATTTACCAAGCTTAATGCTTAATCCTCGGTAGGTCATATTACGCTCAGCCAAGATTTTGTCCAACTTTTGTTGGAACGCATACCAATAATTTTCATACTCTGTTCTGTTTAACATAGAAAAAACCTCTTTTACACAAAAAAATAAGAGCCGCGACCACCGCGACTCTTTGGCATAAATGTAAAAAAGGTATTATTTGCATTTCAAGAAAACATTAATTTTCCCCTTATAACGATAGAATGGTAGCTAAAAGCCCATATATTATTGCTTTTTTCGACGCTTTGCTGTATAATATTAAATTAAGATATTATAAAATTAAGGAAAGGAGTCGGAGGGATGAAATCAAACTTTGAATTTTTAAGCGAATATTGGCACGATTTAGCTGAAATCGGTGCCGTTGCAGAAAATTACCTGTATTCCGATCCCAACTCCTGCGTAATTAAACTCGGTATGTTCGGTGAGCAACTGGTATTGGACATTTTTTCGTTTGAAAGCCTCGACCAGCCCATTGCCGATAACACCCACGCTAACCGTATTATTATCCTTCAGCAGCAGGGCCTGTTAACGCAACAGATCAGCGATATCCTGTATGCCTTGCGCAAGGCCAGAAACAACGCCGTACATAATAACGCTTCCTCGGTGGATGATGCCAAGACCTTGCTTGAAATGGCATTTAACCTTGCAGCTTGGTTTATGGAAGTTTACGGCGAATGGGATTTTAAGGCGCCGACCTTTGTTATGCCCGAGGAAAAGGCAATCCCCGATTATGAAGCCATTATCAAAGAACAGGAAGAACGTATTGCCGCTTTGACGGCTCAAGTTAATACCCCCGTTAAGACTGCCGCTTCCGAAAAGAGCAAAAAGGAACGTGCCGAGAAAGCGGAAACCGTTTCGGAAAGTATGGATCTTTCCGAGGCGCAGACCCGCTATCTTATTGATGAACAGCTCCGCCGCTTTGGTTGGGAAACTGATACAAACGAATACCGCTACTCCAAAGGCACCCGTCCCCAAAAGGGCAGAAACCTTGCCATTGCCGAGTGGCCCACCGATACCGCAGACGGACGCACCGGCTATGCCGATTATGCCCTGTTTGTCGGTCTTAAACTCGTGGCAATCGTAGAAGCCAAGAAAGCCGCAACCGATATCCCCGGTGTGCTGGATTTTCAGTGCAAGGCATACGCAAAGCATATTAAATCTGCCCATAAGGAATACGTTATCAATCATTGGGGCTCGTATAAGGTTCCCTTTATCTTCGCCACCAACGGCAGAAAATATCTGAAACAGATTGAAACGAAATCCGGCATCTGGTTCCAGGATCTCCGTATCCGTTCCAACGCTCCCAAAGCCCTGCAGGGCTGGATCAGTCCCCAGGGCATTATGGAAATGCTGGACAAAGACATTGAAGCGGCTAACGATACCCTGCGCAGCACTCCCTACGACCTGTTGCGTGATCCCGATGGTCTTAATCTGCGTAAATATCAGATCCGTGCTATCGAGGCCGCCGAAAACGCCATTATGAAAGGTCAGCAATCCGTGCTGCTTTCGATGGCTACCGGCACCGGCAAAACCCGTACCATTCTCGGCCTTATCTACCGCCTTATCAAAGCCAAACGCTTTAAGCGTGTTCTGTTCCTTGTTGACCGTATTTCTCTCGGTGAACAGGCGGAGGATGTATGCCGTGAGGTAAAGATCGAGGACCTAATGACCCTTGATAATATATTCACCGTCAAAGGCCTTACCGAAAAGGAAATTGACCGTGAAACCAAGATACATATTTCAACGGTGCAGAGCCTTGTTGCCCGCGTATTCTCCCCCGAAAGCGATGACCTGCTCTCCGTTACCGCCTATGATTTAATTGTAGTTGACGAAGCACACCGTGGCTATATCCTCGACCGTGATATGAGCGACAGCGAAATGCTCTATCGCAATCAGGCGGAATATATCAGCCGCTACCGTGCCGTCATTGACTATTTCGATGCCGTCAAGGTGGCTCTTACCGCCACGCCCGCATTGCATACGACTGAAATTTTCGGCAAGCCCGTATTCAATTACAGCTACCGAGAAGCCGTTGTGGACGGCTATCTCATCGACCACGATGCACCCCATAACATCCGCACGAAACTGCGTGTAGAGGGTATCAAATACGATAAGGGCGAACAGCTTGCTATCTATGACCCCGTAACCGGCGACGTGGTAAACAGTGATGAACTGGAAGACGAAATGAAGTTTGAAATTGACACCTTCAATCGTCAGGTCATCACCGAAAACTTTAACCGCACCGTTTTAAACGAAATCGCTTGGGACTTAAATCCCGACGGCTTGGGTAAAACGCTGATTTATGCCGTCAACGATAACCACGCCAATATGATCGTGGCAATCCTCAAAGAGATCTATGCCGCAGGCGGCGTGGATACCGACGTGGTAATGAAAATCACAGGAAAATTAGCAGACGGCAATAAAAAACAGATCTCCGAGGCAATCAAGCGTTTTAAGAACGAAGCCTACCCGAAGATTGTCGTTACCGTTGATTTGCTGGCAACGGGTATTGACGTGCCCGAAATTACCAACCTTGTCTTTATGCGCCGCATTAAATCCCGTATCCTCTTTGAGCAAATGCTGGGCCGCGCGACCAGACCTTGCCCTGCAATCTTCAAATCCCACTTTGAGATTTATGACCCTGTGGGCGTGTATGAATCCTTGCAGGACGTCAGCACAATGAAACCCATTGTTGTCAATCCCAGCGTTTCCTTTGATAACCTGCTGGACGGCTTGCAGGCAGCCGAGAGCGAGGAGCAGTTAGCTTATCAAATCAGCCAGATCGTTGCCAAGCTCCACCGCCGTCAGCGGAATATGCCCGATAGCATTATTGAGCAGTTTAAGTATTTTGCAGGCGGCAAAGAGCCCAAGGAATACGCACAGTTTATCACCGGCAGTAAGATTTCCGATGCCAAGAAAGCCCTGCTTTCCTGCAAGGATGCCTTTACTATGCTGGATCGTGACCATACGCCCCGTGTGAAACGCCCGGTGGTCATCGACCATCATCCCGATGAGCTGGTTGAGCGCACCCGTGGCTATGGCGACAGCCAACGCCCCGAGGACTATCTGGAAGCCTTTAAGCAGTTTATCACCCAAAATATGAATAAGATCGCGGCGCTGAATATCGTCTGCACCAAGCCTGCCGAGCTGACAAGAGAAAGTCTCAAAGGTCTTAAATTAGAGCTTGACCGCCACGACTTTAACGAACAACAATTAAATACCGCTTGGAACGCTATGACCAATCAGGACATCGTTGCCGATATCATTGCCTTTATTCGTCAGCAGGCGTTGGGCTCCGCCCTGATCAGCCACGATACCCGTGTCAAGAATGCCTTTGCCAAGCTGAAGCTAAACCACAGCTTTAATAATACCCAGCTGGAATGGCTCAGACGCATTGAACGGGTGCTCTTGGAAGAAACCGTGCTGGACGACCAGATATTTGAAATGGGTGCCTTCAAAAATGCCGGCGGCTTTTTGATCATTGACCGTCGCTTTGGCGGAAAGCTGCGGGACATTATTACCGAGCTGAACACTTATCTATACGAAGATGGAGCTAAAACCGCATGAACAATCAAGAAATCGTTGCAAAACTTTGGAATCTCTGCAACGTGCTGCGTGACGATGGCATTACCTATCAGCAGTACGTGACCGAGCTTACCTATATCCTGTTTTTGAAAATGTGCAAGGAGACCGGCACCGAGGGCACCATCCCCGAGGATTACCGTTGGGACAAGCTCGTTTCCAAGCAGGGCATTGAACTGAAAACATTTTATAAAAAACTCTTGGAACACCTCGGCACCAAATGCCACGGGCGTGTTCGGGAGATCTATCAGGGCGCGCAGACCAACATTGCCGAGCCCAAAAACCTCGAAAAGATCATCGTTACCATCGACCAATTTGATTGGTACTCCGCCAAGGAAGAGGGCTTAGGCAATCTCTATGAAGGTCTCTTGGAAAAGAACGCTACTGAAAAGAAATCCGGCGCGGGACAGTATTTTACGCCCCGTGTGCTTATCGACGTGATGACAAGGCTCATAGCCCCTCAGCCCGGCGAAAAGTGTAACGACCCCGCCTGCGGCACCTTCGGCTTTATGATCGCCGCCGACCAATACGTAAAAGATCATACCGATAATCTCTTTGACCTTTCCATTGACGAGCAGGAGTTTCAGCGTACTGCCGCCTTTACCGGCTGTGAATTGGTACACGATACCCACCGCCTTGCGCTGATGAACGCTATGCTGCACGATATTAGCGGAGCTATCTATTTAGGCGACACCCTTTCCAACGAGGGTAAGCAGTTAAACGGCTATGACGTGGTACTCACCAATCCGCCCTTCGGAACCAAAAAAGGCGGCGAACGTGCCACCCGTGATGACTTTACCTATCCAACCAGCAATAAGCAGTTGAACTTCCTGCAGCATATCTACCGTAGCTTAAAGGCGGACGGAAAAGCCCGTGCCGCCGTGGTTTTGCCGGATAACGTGCTGTTTGCCGACGGTGACGGCACTAAAATTCGTCACGACCTGATGGAGAAATGCAATCTGCATACCGTGCTCCGTCTGCCCACCGGCATTTTTTATGCCCAGGGCGTGAAGACCAACGTATTATTCTTCACCCGTGGCGAACAGGACAGAGGCAACACCCAAGAGGTGTGGTTTTATGACCTGCGCACCAATATGCCGTCCTTTGGTAAAACAACACCTTTAACGGTGGAGCATTTTGCCGACTTTGAAAAGGCATATACCGCCGATGACCGTCGTGCTGTGCAGGATGAACGGTGGAGTGTATTCACCCGCGTCGAGATTGAAGATAAAGGAGATACCCTCGATCTCGGTCTTATCCGTGACGATTCCGTGCTGGACTATACCGACCTGCCCGATCCTATTGAGAGCTGTGATGACGTGATTGCTCTCCTTGAGGAGTCTCTGGGACTGATGCAGGGTGTTTCCGCCAAGCTCCGTAAACTGAAAGCGGAGGGTGAATAATGGCAGCAAAGAAAACCACAGCCCTGACCGCCGGGGAACGCTTGGAAAAAGCCCTTGTCCCTGCCGCTGAGCAACCATACGAAGTGCCAGAGAATTGGTGTTGGACGAAAATTGGTACAGTTGCTAATCTTTACAGGGGCGTTTCTTACAAAAAACATGAAGGACACTCCAAAAAAGGAAAAGATGATTGTCTTGTAATGCGCGGAGGTAATATAAAAGAAGGCGAAATAGACATTAGTGCTGAGAATATTTATATTAGTAAGGAACTTATAACAGACGAACAGTATATAAAAAAACACGATATCATTATCGTAACTTCTACGGGTAGTACAAAAGTTATAGGTCGAGCTGGCATTTCTTTCGCCGATTACGACGACGTTGCTTTTGGCGCATTTCTCACATTGGTTCGACCTGTTGAAGCTGTGCACAAGCCATATGTGTCTTACTATTTTCAAGGCGAAATGTACCGTAATCGCATGCGGCAACTTGCGAGTGGTGTAAACATTAATAATATTCGAAATGAATATATCACTGATACTCCTATCCCATTAGCCCCTCTTGCCGAACAGAAAAGGATTGTAGCCACTATTGAAGGGCTGTTTGCTGATCTCGACAGAGCAACCGAGAATGCGGAGAGGATAGTCAAACAGCACGACGAGCGCCGTGCAAATCTTTTGCACAGCGCCATTACAGGCGAGTTGACCGAAATGTGGCGACAAGCGCATGGAGTTGGCATCGATGACTGGACATCGTCATCCATTGACGGTCTTTGTTATTCGCTTAAATATGGAACGGCGAAGAAGTCCAAAAATTCCGGCCCAGTTGTCGTTCTTCGTATGGGAAATATGCAAGAGGGCGAAATTGACTGGACAGACTTGGCATATACAGACGATGCAGATGATATTGCTAAATATCATCTTGAACCCGGCGACGTGTTATTCAATCGAACTAACAGCGCAACTCACGTCGGAAAAACATCCATATACCGTGGTGAATATCCGGCAATTTATGCGGGCTATTTAATTAAATTGGATTACGACCATTCACGTGTGATTGGAAATTATTTGACCTATGCGCTTAATACTCCAACAGCAAGAGAATACTGTCAATCAGTTAAAACTGACGGTGTTAATCAGTCCAATATAAATGCGCGCAAGATTGGAGCATTTACGATCCCTCTACCTTCGATAGAAGAACAGGCCGAAATCATCCGCATTCTCGATGAATTGCTTGCCGATGAACAGCGGATCAAGGAAGCGGCGGAAGAAACCCTTGCAAAGATCGACCTTATGAAAAAGTCTATCCTTGCCGATGCCTTCCGAGGAAAGCTGGGAACAAACGACCCAAGTGACCAACCCGCAACCGAACTACTAAAACAAATATTGGCATAACAAAAAGCAACCGTATCACCCGATGCGGTTGCTTTGCTTTTTAGTAGGATGAATCTGAATCCTTAGCCAGATTGATAATCTTTTTATTCTGCTCCATGGCATATTTCACGGTTTGCCATGCACCGCCCTCCTTGCGCTCAATATAGCAGATAACAAGGTCGGCTCTATCCACCATTTCACGGTTGCGGATCTGTATGGCGGCCTTTGGGTGCGCTTTGGATGCGGCGTAGGATATTTCCACGTCGGTATAGTAATCGTGGTAGTATTCTTCATTATTCAAATACTCCGCTGTTGGGTACGGCAGCACTAATACAAGGGCGCTGTTATCATCCCTAAACTTCTTCCGTACACGAAGCACTGAGGATGAAACACACTGGTCAAACTCGCCGTTACGTCCAACAACAAAATCCACATATTCTTTTTCGTTAATAAGCTTCCGTATCTGCTCTTCAAGCAATTCTTCCACCTTAAACGGATTATCTATATACCTATGCCCGAAAAAAGCAACCGTAAAAATATCCAACACACCATTCAATACCTTTCAACTTGATTATAGTATACAGTTTAACATAACGGCATATACATTACAAGTCTTGGGTATAAAACCATTAAGTTTAGCGGTAAAATAAGTTTAGAAAGGTGGTGAGGCTATGGATACGCATAAAAGACTTCGTCAGCTGTTAGATGAACGCGGATGGACGGAGTACCGATTATCAAAAGAATGTGGTTTATCCGAATCTACTCTTGCTAACATTTTTCGTAGAAACACCTTGCCTTCAATCAGCACGTTAGAGGCAATTTGTGCCGGCTTCGGTATTACGATATCTCAATTCTTTGCCGATGGGGATATGGTCGAAATGACTCCCGAAATCAAAGAGCTCTTTGACTCTTGGGTTAGCCTCACAGCCGAGCAGAAAAAAGCGGTCATGCAGATGATCCGCACGCTTAATTCCAATAAGTAAATAATAATGAGGGGCTGTAAAAAACAGCCCCTTTCATTGTTCGTAACAGTATCTTTCTATCCGTTTCCTTCACTTAACAGCTGTTGGCGCGATAATAATTGATTTTTAAGTCACAAGATGGTATAATATTCCTGTAATTTACAAAAAGGAAGTTATTATGACAAAAAATAAAGCGTTGCAGTTATTTTATGAGAATAATAATATTGATCCTACCACCATTCATCCTTGTGATCGCATAGCGAAACTACCGCAAAAGCTGGATGATTGGCTTTTGAATATTGCTTGTGAAGACCATTCGGTTTTTCTTGATGCTTTTAGCAGATACATATACTTAACCCAGGAAGAATGTCAGGATCGGTTTGTGCAATCTATGGCTATGCTTAAAGCAGACTTGCAAAAGCATGACATTGAAGTTGATGATGTACTTTATGTCACGGTTGAATCATCGGGCGGAACAAAATCCGGCAGTGATAACGTTCGAGCCGATATGCAGAGATACAATTTAGAGGATATCGGTAAAGACCAGATTTTGGCTGCGCAATCAAAATTTATAGAAGAGCGGTTAGAAGGAGTCCAAGCAATCGTTTTTGTTGATGATATATTGGGAACCGGTTGTACTCTATGGAATGAAATGTATTCGTTTTGTGAAAAATTTAAAATTAATGGCAACGGTAAAATAAAACTATATTATATGTGTATTGCTCCTACCGAAAAAGGAATCAATCATTTCAATAAAAACTTTATCAAATACGGTTATACCGTTACATCAATTTATAAAGAGGAATGGATATGCTCAAAAGCGTTTAAGGGAGATTCGACAGAGTATGGCGTTGTAAATAAATATGAAACCAAGATAGATAATTACTTTGCCGGTTCAGATCACTCTTACCGTATGGGCTTTAAGCAAGGAGGTCTTTTGATTTCTTTTTATTACAACACCCCGAATAACACCATAAGTTCTTTTTGGAGACCTACCCCTTTTAACGCCCCACCATTCAAACGAGACGGCAAAGAATGTAAAAGACCAAGTGTTTCAGATTTAGTAACCAAGAAAAAACGGTCTGATGCAAATTCATATACGTTTGCTGTTAAGAGGAGCGAATAATGGATTACGAGGAAAAAACGTTAGATTGCTTGATATTAGGAATATTAAGACAAGATTCCAACTGCGATTTAACAACTATATCCGAGAAACTTAAATTACCTAAAACTGAGATAATGAAGCATATTCGCTATCTTTGCGATAACGGTTACTTAGCTCTTTATAACAACCAGTTTTCTATAACTTCCCGTGGAGATAGTATAGCAATTCATCCTGACTCTGTTTCGCATTCCGATTATTTGTACCCAGACACTATAAGCGTTGATTGGAAAAATCACTCATATATACCAACGCCGAAAAGCTTTTCGGCTAAGAAAAAATAGTTCAAAAAAACGGGAGATCGTTAGCTAAGAGGTGTATTCGCCTCGTGTTAAGAACGGCACTAACAGATGTTGCAGAGCGCTTACGCGCTCTCTTCGTTCTCTTTGTAACCGCTCTGCAACATCGAATGTTTGAATTTAGTTTCATTTTACGTAGCGGTCTCCCGTTTTTAGAAGGTTTATTATGGATTACGTTTATATAACCAACTTAATGCACGGCTTGTTTCAAAAAGGATATGACGATAAGTTCGTTAAACGTTGCTGTAAATATGCAAAGAAACTAATGGGCAAAAATCTTCCGGTGTTTTTTGACGAAGAACATATTTACGAAGTTTTACGCACACGAGGCATTTCGTTAGAGGCCAGCTATCATACATTTGATTTAATTCACGACAATAAGGTCAGAACGATTCTTGCACCCAGCAAAAAGTTGAAAGCACGTCAACGCTGGATACTTGATAATATTTTGAATAATATTAAAGTTTCCAAATATGCCCATGGCTTTGAATTAAATCGCTCTATTAAAACTCATGCCCAGCTGCATGCGAATCATGATTTTGTTATCTGTATGGACATAAAGGATTTCTTTCCCTCCATATCCGAAGAAAAGGTATTTACTTTATTTAAACAGATTGGGTACACCACTCGTGCATCACAGGAGCTTACCAGACTTTGTTGTTTTAAGGGAGCTCTGCCGCAAGGAGCTCCTACCAGTCCCAAAATTGCGAATATAATTTGCAAAAGAATGGATAGAGAGATACAAAGATTTGCGAAAGAGAATGGCATTACCTATTCAAGATACGCTGACGATCTCACTTTTTCTTCTAACAGCGAGATGCCGGAATTAATAGCTGAGATCACCTCAATAGTTAATAAATACGATTTCAGTATCAATACTGAAAAAACACAGTCATTTGTTTGTGGAGAACCAAAATTTATTACTGGTTTAGTTGTTCAAAACGGAACCGTTCGTGTCCCGAAACGTTACAAGCGTGAACTAAAAAAAGAGATTCATTATTGTCAAAAATTCGGGGTTTTAATTCATTTGGAAAACTCTAATGCCACGCATTTCGTTAATTATCGTGAACATCTTTATGGCAAAGCGTATTATGTTCATATGATAGAGCCTGACATTGGAGAGAAGTTTCTGGACGAGCTTGATAAAATATCTTGGCCGGAGTATATGGTATAGCATAAAGGAGATTAACATGATAGGAAACACAAATAAAACTGTTTTTATTAGCCATTCAACTATCGATAAACGGTTACATGATTGCTTTTTAGCTTTATTGGTCAGTGGATTTGGTATAAATAAAAGCTCCATATTCAGCAGTTCGATTGCAAGAAGCATAAAAACAAGTGCCCACTTCCCAAATACAATAAAAAATAACATTCAAAGCTGTGATGTGATTATCCTTTTGATGACGTCATCCTATATGCGCAGTTCTTTTTGCTTGGCGGAACTGGGTGCGGCGTGGGCTCTTGATAAGAAAATTGTTCCCATTGTGATTGATCCTGTAGGTGTGAAAGAATATGATAAAATGTTATTGCAAGGTATGCAATTTAGGAAATTGACTCGTTTGCGCGTTGTTTATGATGAGTTTGTTGAAGCGGGGTTAATCTCATATCCGGACACAGAAGAATTTAACAAACACTACCAAAAATTCTTAAAAACTCTTCAATTTGCTGAAAAATCGGGAAATAAGTTTATTGCCACAATAGTCCAAGACAGAGCAGATATGAATTGCAACAGCAATCTTCAAGGAAAACGTTGTTTGAAATTGGATGCTCTAATTCCTTTAGATTTGCCTCCCGCAGATGGCGAAACACACTGGCTGTTTTTTGATGATGATAAAGAAAAACACGGCGACCCGCAAGTTGGTGACGTAGTTAAATTCATCGTACATAGCACAAAATTTTATCCTACTCCTTGGGGCGATGGACTAGAGAACACAAGAAACGTTTATCCAAGATTAAAAATAGAAATCTTAAATAAGTAAAACATTTCCAATCCGAGTTGATCGGATTGGAAATGTTTTTTACCTTTAGGCGAAGGAAAGCATAAACTTCTCCTAAGTCATCATCAGTTTGATATATTTGTTTCTGTATTATTCGTCCATATATTCGTGCGGGCGTTCTTTATAGTCTTTAACCTTGTACTCGCCGATAGTGTCGTATTTACTTGCTTTGGTTTCGGTGGGGGTATCGGTTTCGTTATCTTCACCGAGGATTGCATCGAAGAAGATGCGTTCAAGGTATTCATGTTTAGAATAAATACCTTGTGAAGCCCAGACGAGAGCATTTCGAACATAGGCAGAGTTTGTTTTAAAGAGTTCGTGTTCAACTTCAAAACCCATTGATTTTGCAAGAAGTACGGCAAACACGATAACAGTTCTTGTATTACCTTCACGGAAGGGGTGTGTCTGCCAAATGCTTGCAATAATACGAACAAGTTTGAAAACTATATCCTTATCATTATCGCCGGTTCTTTTGAGTTTGGCGATTTCTTTCATAGTATCGTTAAGCTGCTTTTTAATTTCTTTGGGATAAGCATAACGAACGGTATCACCGCCGAGAACATCTTCGTATTTCACCATTTGAATGGTGCGGAATTCTCCAGCCCAATCAAATATTTGCCCAAAAATGTTGCGATGAATATCCTGCAAGGTTTCGGTGTTAAACTTATCGTATTTATAATCATAAATCGCCGCCATAGCAAGACCGGTTATGTCTGCCTCTGCCTTGCGTAGCAATTCAGTATCTTTTATATCTGCTAAATTTTTAAGCACGTTAACATCATCATATAAATAAGGGTCACGCATTTGTTATACCTCCGTTACAAAACCGTATCTTCTTAGCGTTTGCTCAAACACCGATAAGAATGTTATATTGCCTTTTTTCCAATTGGCAAGGTCGGTTTTAACCTTATCACTTACGGGAACACCCTCAATCGAGGTCATAGCATCAGAAAAGGAAATTCGTTTTTCTTTTTCGTCAGCAGAAATGCTATCCATACCGCTTGTGAGCTTTAACATTTTTAACTTGCGAAGCAATGCCTTGTCTAACAACTCCGCGGCGGTTTCAATATCAGCAAGTCTTAATATAACTTCAGGCAGTTCTGCCTCGTATTCTTTTCTTAAAGAAAGCTGATTTGTTATTTCTTCTACTTCTTCAGCCTTGATGTATTTACTCTCGACGGTATCGCCGTTACGGGTTTGCAAATATAAATACTGCTTCCCACCAATCGTCTTTTTAGAAATATATCCCTTGGGCAAAACACTAAGCTTTTGCTCGATTTCAAGTTTTGATGCAAGTAATTCTTTGTATTCAAAAATAATATCTCTCATATCATAGCCTCCTGACTACTAATAGTATATCACAAATTAACCTACAAATCAACAATTAATTGAAAATTTGTAGGTTAATTTATCGGCAGGAGAATTCTTTGTTGCTGTATATCTTACCAATATTAGGAAACTATATAATCATTAAATCGCAAAAGCGAGGTTGGTTAATATAGGATATTTTAAAGGTTGGTACTTTAAATGCAGTACCGAAGACAAAACAATAGCATTTATACCTGCTTACCATTACAGCAATAATATAAAAACAGCTTCTCTACAGATAATAACCGATGACAAGGCAATAAACATCCCTTTTGATTCATTAGAATATGCCGAAGAACCGTTATATGTAAAAATAGGTAATTGCGTATTCTCTCATAGAGAAATAATTCTCGATTTTAAAGATGATGGATTAACGCTTGAGGGTAAGATTTGTTTTGAGGAACTTTCACCGATTAAATATGATATTATGGGACCGGTTAAATATGTGCCGTTTATGCAATGCAGACATAGCGTATACAGTATGTGTCATAAAATAGGCGGTGAAATTAAGGTGAATGATCAACTTTATAATTTTGAAAATGGCATAGGATATATTGAGGGTGATTGCGGACGTTCTTTTCCTAAAAAGTATATTTGGACGCAGTGTTGTTTTGAAAACAATTCTCTAATGCTGTCTGTGGCCGACATACCGCTTTTGGGAATTCATTTTACAGGTATTATCGGCGTTGTTCTGCTTAATGGAAAAGAATATAGAATTGCAACCTATCTTGGCGCCAAAATGAAACAAATTGACAAAAACACTGTTTCGGTAAAGCAAGGAAACTTTGAGTTGACCGCCAAGTTGCTAAAAAAGAACGCACAACCGCTGGCGGCTCCCACAAACGGCGATATGTGCAGAACAATACACGAAAGTGCAGCTTGTGAGGCGCATTATAGTTTTTCACATAAAGACAGAATATTATGTGAATTCACTACAGATAAGGCGAGCTTTGAATTTGAATATAATTAAGTTAAGACCACAGACGAGTTTTGTCTGTGGTCTTACATATTAGTAAGTTTGTTTACATATTCGTGCATTTCCTGCTTTGATTTAACCGAATGTGTCCCGTTTATTATTTCTTTCTTCTTTTCTTCACTTAACAGTGCAAATTTTTGCATGGCTTCAGGGTTTTGAGCAAGGGCCATTGAGAAACCAACAGGCATTTCATCTCGTTTCATAAGCTTTCCTCCAAAAATCATTGTAATTATATTTTGCCACCTTTTATACGACCTATACTATTACGCTTTCGCATATTAAAAAACATAGAGCGAATAATAAATTTAAGTATATGTGAGGTGATATATTGAGCAATCGATTACAATATGAAACAAGTCCCTATCTTTTACAGCACAAGGAAAATCCTGTGGACTGGTATCCTTGGTGTAATGAGGCATTTGATCGTGCAAAAGCCGAAGACAAACCTATTTTTTTAAGCATTGGATACAGTGCTTGCCATTGGTGCCATGTGTTAGCTCACGAAAGCTTTGAGGATAAGGAAATATCTGATATTCTAAACCGCCATTTTATATCTATAAAGGTAGATAAGGAAGAACGCCCCGACATTGACAGTGTTTATATGTCGGTATGTCAAGCGTTTACAGGAAGCGGCGGCTGGCCCACAAGTATTTTTATGACGGCTGACCAAAAGCCGTTTTTTGCAGGAACTTATTTTCCAAAAACCTCGCGCTTCGGAATGATTGGATTTAAAGAGCTTCTTATGGCTATAAGCGAGGTTTGGGCAAATGACAGGGCTTCGCTACTTGAGCAATCAGATAACATTATCAATCATTTAAATCAAACCCAAGTTTTTGGTGATAATGCAGAAATTGAATTAACACATTCAGCTGTGTCGGTATATAGCAAAATTTATGACGAAAAATACAGTGGTTTCGGTCGGGCACCAAAGTTCCCAACCCCGCATAACCTTTTGTTTTTGCTTTCTTACTATGAGCGATATAAAGACAAAGAATCTCTGAAGATGGCGGAACACACACTCTTACAAATGTACCGAGGCGGAATGTTTGATCATATCGGATTTGGTTTCTGTCGGTATTCTACTGATAAAAAATTCCTCGTCCCACACTTTGAAAAAATGTTGTACGACAACGCATTGCTTATACTTGCTTACTGCAAGGCATACTGTGTAACAAATAACGGTTTATACCTTGAAATTGCCGAGAAAACAGCGGATTATATTTTGCGTGAAATGACATCAAAGGACGGTGGTTTTTTCAGTGCGCAGGATGCCGACAGCGAGGGTGAAGAGGGAAAATATTATTTATTCACACCCGATGAAATTATTAGTGTATTAGGTGAAGCAGATGGAGAGAAGTTTAATAGATATTTTGATATAACAAGTACAGGAAATTTTGAGGGAAAGAGTATTCCAAATCTGCTACACAGTGATCCGGCAGATAAATCATTTGGGGCGTTTTTACCCAAACTACAACAATTCAGAAAAAATCGGTATTCGCTTCATTTAGATGATAAGATCTTAACCTCGTGGAACTCACTTATGTTAGCCGCGATGTGCGAATTATATCTTGTGAGCAAAAACAATGTTTATCTGAATGCCGCTCAAAAAGCCGATGAATTTATAAGAAAATATCTTTGTGAAGATAATACGTTGTTTGTCAGCTTTCGTGACGGAAAACGTGGTGTAAAAGGTTTTTTAGATGATTATGCAAGTTATATATTCGCTCAACTTAGTTTATATAGATCCACTTTAGAGAGCAAATATTTAGACTGTGCAAAGCAGATGTGTGATAAAGTCGTAAATGATTTTAGTGATAATGTGGGCGGATTTTATTTATACGGCAATCAAAGCGAAGAATTGATACTACGTCCAAAAGAGACCTATGATGGTGCAGTGCCTAGCGGGAATTCACTAATGGCATACAACTTTGTGAAGCTATATCATTTGACTTCGGATGATAAATATAAAGACTTAGCAGAAAAGCAGTTAGATTTTATTTCTGCCACAGCTAATTCTTATCCAACTAATCACGCAATGTTTTTAATGGCGCTTTTAGAATATAATGAGCCGCCAATGAAGGTTACTGTTGTAGTTGACGATAATGCAAATATAAACGACTTTGCCTTGGATTTCCCTGCAAATGCAATAATTAATCTCTTAACCGGACCCACAAAAGAATATTCGCTTAAAAACGGCAAGACCACCTATTATGTATGTAAAGGAAAAGCCTGTATGCCGCCTACGAATGATTTGAATGAAATTAAAGCTTAAAAGTAATACTAACAATAGAAAGGAGTTTTCAATATGGATGAAGATAAGAAAATCGAGCAAAAACCTCAACCTGAGATTAAAGAAGATAAAAAGCCCATTAAACCGGGCGATATAATCGGTAAAATTGATGTTCACGATACCCGTGAACGCAGAGACGGCCCTGGTGGTAATTAGATAAAAACACCCTTGCGACTTGTTTTGAGTTGCAAGGGTGTTTGACTGTTTTATTGAATTTTCGCGACAGAGTGTGATTTTCTTTTAAGACCGCCATCACTTGCAACAAACAAGGTGATACCTAAACAAATAAGAAAAGCACCTGTTGATGTTGAGACCTTATATAAAAGTGCAAGATAGCCTGTCCGAACAGTAATTAATATTAAAATCAGCATAACAACAAACTTAAACAGCTTCATTTTAAATCTCCTTTATGTACTTAAAAAGCCTTATTTCAAGCGGTTTTGTCAGCTGCTCCGCCTTTGTCATTCCACTTTGTTGGTTGTGCTTCGCCAAAACGTTGATAGTGTACGACTTCGCGTTCGCGCAGGAATTTTAACGGGTCGCGTACATCGGGGTCGTCGATAAGACGCAACAAATTGTCGTACGTGGAGCGCGCTTTTTGCTCGGCTGCCATATCCTCGTGCAGGTCGGTGATGGTATCGCCTTTGACACCGATATATTCTGCTCGCCACGGCACAGCCGATGCCGCAATCGGGTACACACCGGTGGTATGGTCGACAAAGTATTTGTCGAAACCGGATTTAACAATCTCTTCGGGCGTGAGGTTACGGGTGAGTTGATAGACCATGGCACAAATCATTTCCAGGTGCGCCAATTCTTCGGTGCCGATGTCGGTGAGCAATCCTTTGAGTTCGCCATACGGCATGCTGTACCGTTGCGAAAGATAGCGCATGGAAGCGCTGAGTTCCCCATCGGGTCCTCCGTATTGCGTGATGATGATTTGCGCAATTTTTGGATTTGGATTGGCTATCTTGACGGGATATTGCAATTTTTTCTCATACTGCCACATGTTTAACCCCCCAATCACATTCCCACGGCCACGGATTGTTTACCCATGTCCAGCAATCGCCGCGTACGTCTTTATCGGTGACAACGTACGGACCGAATTTCTCTTCGTATTCCATCACCAGTGCGGCGCGTTCCGCTTGGAGTTCTTGGCGTTTTTGGAGCGCGCAGGTGTCGCCGGGGTGTGTGTCGAGATACAAGCCCATTTCCAAAATGGCAAAATCGTAGGCATGGATGCGACGTACCAATTGTTTATCCACAGCGGCACCCTCCCCCTGCTAAGAACGGTTTATCCAATTCGGGAAACAGCGTACCGTGGCAAAAAGCCTCTTCCGGTGTGAATACGGTACCAAACGTTTGCCACGGCACGTATGCCATGGCGACGACCATGTCTTCACACGACGTGCGCGCAACTGTGTTTTGTTGGCAGTCACACGGTGTCGGTGCGGGCATGGAACGATTGTACGGCATGGGCGCAAAACGGTTGTCGGAACAACCCATGGTGCGTCTGCCGTAATACGCATGATTCAATGTCCTCTCTCCTTTTATATATTTTGGGTTACCCTTTATCATCTTATGAGCGTGTCCCAAGAAAGGTGAAAGAATGAAGAACAGCCGCATCGGCATACGCCGATGCTGCTGTTCTGTTACTGTTTTTTATCGTTCCTCGCGGAAATACGGCAAGCCCAGTGCTTGCGGGGGTTGATGTTCGCGTTTTTTGCGCATGCTGACAATGGTGAGAATAATGATTGTTACCAAATAGGGTAAAATTTTGAGAAGTTCTTGGCTTTTTGTACTGAGATTCAACAAAAAAGGACCAACAACGTACAAAGCGCCAAACACGATGGAACCGAAAATGGCAATGTTGGGGCGCCATACAGCAAATATTACCAATGCCACCGACAACCAACCGAATTGGTCGAGAATGTTGTTTTGCCAGTTAGCGGCGGCAAAGTCCATGACATAGTAAAGACCGCCCATTCCCGAAATAACCCCACCAAGGCAAGTAGCAACGTATTTGTAGCGATTGACATTGATACCTGCTGCGTCTGCCGTTGCGGGTGCTTCACCTACCGAACGAAGATTCAGACCGATTCTTGTTTTGGTAATCACAAACGACACCACCAGAGCAATGACGATGGCAAGGTATGTCATAAACCCATAAGACAAGAAGATATCGCCGAACACACCAAGTTTATCGGCAAACGGAAGTGCTGTTCGATAGGCTTTGCCTATTTCCGGGAATGCGGCAATACCCGTGCCGCCCATTCGTTGATTGATAATACTGCCTATAAAGTTACTGATACCCACACCAAAAGTGGTGAGCGCAAGGCCCGTAACGTTTTGGTTGGTTTTGAGTGTAATCGTTAAAAAGGAATAAATAAGTGTGGTTAACAACGAACCTACAACGCAGCAAGCAAGTGTGATTAAAACACTAACCAGCGGATTAAACGGCACACCGGATTTTGTATAAAAATACGCGCCGACAATGCCACTGATAGCACCCGAGGCCATAATGCCCGGTGTGCCAAGGTTAAGGTTGCCGGATTTTTCGGTGATAATTTCCCCCGTGGAACCCAAAAGCAAGGTGGAGCTCAATCGTATCGACTGTTGAATAAAGGTTATCAACATTTGAAAATTCATGACTTTTCCCCCTTCTTTGTGCTACGGAAATTGATTTTATATCGTGTGAAAAACTCGCACGCGATAATGGAAAAAATCACAATGGCAGACAAAATATCACCAATGCTGTTATCAATTCGAAATGCCGATGTGGCAAATTTACTACCTACACTTAAAAACACAATAAGCATAGAAACCGGTATCATCAAAAGCGGATTAAACTTTGCCATCCACGAAACCATGATGGCCGTGAAGCCTTGCCCACCGACAATTGAAGAATTGATAGAATGCTTATCACCCGCAATAATCATAAAACCAACCAAGCCGCAAATGGCACCGGACAATGCAACCGTGCGCAAAATCACCTTTTTGACATTGATACCGATGTATTTGGCTGTGTTTTCGCTTTCACCGACAACGGAAATTTCGTAGCCTTGTTTGCTGTATTTTAGATAAACGAACATGAAAACAACAACCGCAGCAACAATCAAAATATTGAATATATAATTACGACCAAACAATTCGGGCAAATATCCATATCCCGTCCGTTCGTTAATAATGCCAAGGTCACTTCTGCCGGACCTATCCTTGACCATAATGAAATACGAAACCAACGTCATGGCTACATAGTTCATCATAAGGGTAAACAACGTTTCGTTAGTGTTCCAAAACGCTTTGCATATAGCGGGAATAAGAGCCCATAATGCGCCGACAAGAACACTTGCCACAACCATAATCACCAACAAAAGCGTGTTGTTTACTACACCGCCAAATTCAAGCATACAATAAGCGGAGGTTAGACAACCCATAAGCACCTGTCCCTCGGCACCAATGTTCCAAAACTTCATTTTGAAAGCGGGAGTCACGGCAAGGGAAATGCAAAGTAAAATTGCCATAATGTGCACGGATTCCATATATTTTTTGTTGATACCCGAATTGGCAATCGGTGTTCCGATAACACCCTCATACATCGATTTGAAAATCTGCAAGGGGTTGGAACCTGTTACAATCAAGATGAGAGTAGCACTTAGCAACAGTGCGATAACAATACCGATAAAATGAATGAGCATCGATTTTCCCAGGCCAACATCATCACGTTTGGTAATGTGAATCAACGGTTCATGATGGCTTTTTAAACGATTGTCAGTCATTTTGTTCACCTCCCCGAGATTTCGTCATGAGCAGTCCAATTTCTTCTTTGGTGGTGTTGCGACTATCCACAATTCCCGTGATTTGGCCCGAGCCGATTACAAGAATTCTGTCACAAAGTTCAATCAATACGTCAAGGTCTTCGCCCACAAAGATAACCGCAACGCCTTTTTGTTTTTGCTCATTGAGTAAATTGTAAATGGTGTAGGAAGAGTTGATATCCAATCCACGCACCGGATACGCTGCCATGAGCACAGTAGGCGAAGCCGCAATTTCGCGGCCAACCAATACTTTTTGAACGTTACCGCCTGATAAACGGCGAACCGGTGTATTGGCAGATGGTGTTACCACTTCCAGTTCATCGATAATATGGTTGGCAAGGTCTTTGGGACCTTTCTTTTCCAAAAACAGCGACTTTCCTTTGGTATAGCTTCGCAACATCATATTATCCACAATATCCATATTCCCAACAAGACCCATGCCTAACCTATCTTCGGGAACAAAGGAAAGCCGCACACCCAGCTCACGAATTTGAATAGGGCTTTTATCTTTTAAATTTTCGGTTAAGCCGGTTTTGGGATCGTGATATTCGATTTCGCCTTGTTGTATTTTTTGGAGACCGGCAATCGCTTCCAGCAATTCGCGTTGGCCGGAACCGGCAATGCCTGCGATGCCCAAAATTTCACCAGAACGCGCTGTGAAATTGATATTATCAAGAACAGTAACACCTTCGCGGTTAACACATTTGAGGTCTTTGACGATTAACCTGTCTTCCATATTGGTCGGTTCACTACGTTCGATATTTAAGGTTATTTTTTTACCAACCATCATTTCAGTAAGCGATGATTCGCTGGCTTCCGCAGTGTTTACGGTGCCGATGTACTCCCCTTTTCTGAGAACAGCAACCTTATCCGAAAGAGATAAAACCTCGTGAAGCTTATGCGTAATGATGATAATTGCTTTGCCGTCATCGCGCATACGGCGGAGCACCGCAAACAGTTTTTCGGATTCTTGCGGGGTCAAGACGGCAGTCGGTTCATCCAAAATTAAAATATCGGCGCCGCGATAAAGCACTTTGATAATTTCCACCGTTTGCTTTTCGGAGACAGACATTTCGTAAATTTTTTTAGTCGGGTCAATATCAAAACCGTATTTTTCACTGATTTCACGCACTTTTTGCACAGCGCTTTTGATATCGAATTTGCCATCTTTTTTAAGACCCAAAATGATATTTTCGGTAGCGGAAAAAATATCCACCAATTTAAAATGTTGGTGTATCATACCGATTTTATAGTCGAAGGCGTCTTTAGGAGAACGAATTACGACTTCGTTGCCATTGATAAATATTTGACCGCTATCGGGATAATAAATTCCCGAAATCATATTCATTAGCGTCGTCTTACCGCTTCCGTTTTCACCAAGAATCGACAAAATTTCGCCGCGGTTCACCACAAGATCGACGTTTTTGTTGGCAACAACTTTACCAAACGTTTTCGTAATACCTTTCAGTTCGATAGCTACGTTAGAATCCACTAATTAAAACCTCCCACTTTCAGTTTTCAAAGCAACGGCTTAACGATTAGGCCGCTTTTTTCAAAGCTGAATAATTGAAATAAGGCGGAGTACCTGAAAAACGGGCACTCCGCCTCATAATCACATTACATTATTCTTTCGGTACGGTGATACCGTCGATAATTACATTGAAATACGGAGCCGACCGTTTTTCGGATTCAATGAAACGACCATCAACAATGGCTTCTGTATCCGGAACAAAGTCGCCAAGGTCAACCACATCGGCAAGATAGGTGGTAAGTTTTTGACCGCCTACCGTGAAGGTGTTGATGTCAAAGACTCTCAGCTCGTCGTTTTCCAACTTGGCTTTTGCCGCATCAATGGCAGCTTGTGTGCCTTCGGCAGCATTTTTGGTAAGGGTAGTCAGCTGAACAGCACCCTCTTTAAGAGTAGCACAGTAGTCAGAAGGGATGGACGTGCCATCGATAACAGCATTGAGCATCATCGTCATGTAGGGCACCCAAGAAATTTTGGAAGAAATGATAGCAGTATTCGGTCCGATGTTGGAAGTATCCACATTGTAAGCAACGTTCGGAACGCCGGCAGCTTCACAAGCGGAAGGTGCACCGGACGAGTCAGCGTGTTGGCTGATAAGTTTGCAACCAGAAGCAATCAAAGCTTTTGCAGCAGAGTTTTCTTTTTCGATATCAAACCAAGATTGAGTGTATTGAACATCCATTTTAACAGTAGGACATACCGATTTGGCACCAAGATAGAAAGAGGTGTAGCCAGAAATCACTTCCGCATAGGGGTATGCACCAACATAGCCCATTTTGGCTTCTTCAGCAGTGAACTCACCGGCAGCAATCATTTCATTGAGTTTCATACCGGCAGCGATACCTGCGAGGTAACGGCCTTTGTAGATTTCTGCAAAAGCAGTGTGATAGTTGCCAACGCCTTCGATTTTACCGCGAGTACCGGTAGCATGGCAGAATTGCACGTTCGGGAATTCTTTGGCAGCTTTAATCATATAGGGCTCGTGTCCGAAAGAATCGGCAAAGATAACTTGGCAACCTGCATTAACCAATTCTTTTGCGGTGGTGTAGCATTCTTCACCTTCGGGGATACCGGTTTTGACAAGCATTTGATCGGCGGTAAGGCCCAAGTTCGTGCAAGCGATTTCAGCAGCATCCATAAAGTTCTTGTCATAGGTGGAGTTAGCATCGTGCAAGAAGATAAAGCCAACCTTTAAATCAGCTTTGGCAACAGCGGTGATTGTTGCAGCTTTGGTAAGTTCTACTTCATCAATAGAAAGAACCTTAGCAGGCTCGTCACCGTTGGGGGTTTCTCCGCAGCCGACAAAGCAGAAAATCATTGCCACTGCGAGAAGAAGTGCGAGTACTTTTTTCATTTTTTGTCCCTCCAATTTTTTTATTACAACTGCGAGTATCACGCAGTTTTGTAACCCCATTTAGATAAACGTAACACCGTTTTCGGCATCCATAGCAGCAATACGCGCCAACGATTCCACGCGAATACCGCGTGCTCTGAGCGCATCACCACCGCCTTGGTAAGCTTTTTCAATCACGATGCCGGCACCTACCACTGTGGCGCCCGCCGCTTGTACCAAGTCTACCAAGCCGTTCAACGCGCAACCGTTTGCCAAAAAGTCATCCACAATCAGCACGCGGTCATCGGCGTTCAAATATTGTTTGGAAACTAGGATGGTATTGACGTTGCCATGAGTATACGACGGCACCTCGGAAGTATAAACGTCGTTTGAGATATTGCTGGTTTTGGATTTTTTGGCAAACACAACCGGTACCTCAAAGTACTTTGCCGTCAAGCAGGCGATGGCAATGCCGGAAGCTTCAATTGTCAATATTTTATTGACACCGCAATCTTTGTATAAACACGCAAATTCTTTACCAATTTCGTCAAGAAGCGCAACATCAATTTGATGGTTCAAAAAAGAATCAACTTTCAAAATATCTGCCGACAAGCATTTGCCGTCTTTAACAATGCGTTCTTTCAGTTGTTGCACAACTTATCCCCCCGAAAAAAACAAAAAGCAAGAACATGAAATTCCTGCTTCGGCATGATAGACAAATGAATGTCGTGAAAAGTAAAGCGCCGATAGTCCGATTGTTTGCGGCAATCAGGTAGAAACTTCAAAACCGTATCATTTGATATATATCGACAAAAGACATTTTATTCTTACAGGAATATCATACCTTTTTTGACACAAAGAGTCAAGAGTCAAATCGAAAAACAGACAAAGTTTTTTGCGTATAGCAAAACAAGTCTGCCGATGTTTTCGGCAGACTTGTTCCTTGTTAAAATCTGATTTTTTCTTCCAAATATGCCTTCAAATCGGCAATCGCCACGCGCTCTTGCGCCATGGTGTCACGGTCACGCACCGTCACGCAACCATCGTTTTCCGAATCGAAGTCATAAGTAATGCAAAACGGCGTACCGATTTCATCCTCGCGGCGATACCGTTTACCGATGGAACCGGCATCGTCAAAGTCGACCATGAAATCTTTTGCCAAAGCATCACGAACGGTCAGTGCGGCATCGCTCAATTTTTTAGAAAGCGGCAATACCGCAGTTTTGAACGGTGCCAAAGCCGGATGCAAACGAAGCACAACGCGAGTGTCATTCTTTTCGGCATCCACGACTTCTTCATCGTAGGCATCGCAAAGGAACGCCAACACCACGCGGTCCGCGCCCAGTGACGGTTCGATGACATACGGAATATAATGTTCGTTGGTTTCTTGGTCAAAGTATTCCAAACGTTGACCGGAATGAGTGCTGTGTTGCGTTAAGTCAAAGTCGGTGCGGTCTGCAACGCCCCACAGTTCGCCCCAACCAAAGGGGAACAAAAATTCAAAGTCCGTGGTTGCTTTGGAATAGTGAGAAAGTTCTTTGGGGTCGTGGTCACGCAATTTGATGTTTTCTGCGCGCATGCCAAGCGACAACAACCATTGATGGCAATAGTCTTTCCAGTAATGGAACCACTCCAAATCGGTGCCCGGTTTGCAGAAAAATTCCAGTTCCATTTGTTCAAATTCACGCGTACGGAAAATGAAGTTACCGGGAGTAATCTCGTTACGGAAACTTTTGCCGATTTGTGCTACACCAAAAGGCAACTTTTTACGAGCCGAGCGTTGGATATTGCTGAAATTCACAAAAATACCCTGCGCGGTTTCAGGACGCATATACAACTCGCTTTTGGCATCTTCCGTAACGCCTTGGAACGTTTTGAACATCAGGTTAAAGGTGCGGATATCCGTGAAGTTTTGCTCACCGCATTCCGGACAAACAATATGATTATCTGCAATATATTTTGCCATTTCGTCAAACGACCAACCGGCAGGATTGGCGCCTGCATCTTCAATCAGTTTGTCGGCGCGATGACGCGTTTTACAGCTCTTACAATCCATAAGCGGGTCAGAAAAGTTGCCCACGTGACCGGAAGCCACCCACACCTGAGGATTCATCAAGATAGCGCTGTCCAAGCCAACGTTATACGGGTTTTCCTGAACAAATTTTTTCCACCATGCTTTTTTGACGTTGTTTTTGAGTTCCACACCCAAAGGACCGTAGTCCCATGCATTGGCAAGACCACCGTATATATCGGAACCCGGATACACAAAGCCGCGACCTTTACACAGCGCGACAACTTTGTCCATTGTTTTTTCCGTGTTTTTCATTGCATATTCCTCCGAACAGATAAAATAAAACTTACCTAATATAGTAATCCCATCTGATAAAAAAGTCAACCTTTTACAAGATAAAAAATTTTTATGTCGAAAGTATAGCTTTTCTCGTAAAAATGTGGTACAATACAACATGATTATGCGACTTCCATCGAAATTAAGGGAGGAATACTGGGTGGACATGTCAAAAAAGAAGTTTTTAGAGCAAACCGCGCTGCGTATCCGTAAGGCTGTGATTGAGGGAACGTATCACGCCAAAAGCGGACATCCCGGTGGCTCGTTATCTATCGCCGATGTGTTGGCATATTTGTATTTTGAAGAAATGAACGTCGACGCCGCACGCCCCGACAATCCCGACCGTGACCGTTTTGTGCTTTCCAAAGGGCACTGTGCACCGGCTTTGTACGGTGCTTTGGCACTCAAAGGTTTTTTTGCTGAAAGTGAAATTCAATCGTTGCGTCACATCGGTGCTATGTTACAAGGACATCCTTGTATGACAAGCACCCCCGGTGTAGATATGTCCACCGGTTCTTTGGGTCAAGGGATTTCCGCCGCTGTGGGTATGGCTTTGGCAGCGAAAATTGACAACAAAAGTTATCGTACATACGCCATCTTAGGTGACGGCGAGATTCAAGAAGGTCAAGTGTGGGAAGCCGCTATGTTTGCTTCTCACAAAAAATTAGATAATTTGTGCATTGTGGTGGATAACAACAATTTGCAAATCGACGGCACGGTGGAAGAAGTCAACTCCCCCTACCCCATTCCCGAAAAATTTGCAGCGTTTGGTTGGAACGTCATTGTGATTGACGCGCATGACTTTGAGCAAATCGAAGCAGCGTTTGCCGCCGCACGCGCTTGCACCGACAAGCCGACAGCGATTATTCAAAAATCCATCAAAGGAAAAGGCGTTTCTTTTATGGAAAACCAAGTGGGTTGGCACGGCAGTGCCCCCAACGCCGAACAGTACGAGCAAGCCATGAACGAACTTGACGGTGCGCTGTCTGCTTTGAAGGAGGAATAATCGTGTCTGAAATCATCAAAAAAGCTACGCGTGACGCGTATGGTGCCGCTTTGGCGGAATTAGCACAAACCCAACAGAATTTGGTTGTTTTGGATGCCGACTTGGCCGCTGCGACCAAAACCGGTGCTTTCAAAAAAGCTTGTCCCGAGCGTTTCTTTGATTGTGGTATTGCCGAAGGGAATATGATGAGTATTGCCGCAGGTTTAGCCTCCACCGGCAAAGTGGTTTTTGCTTCATCGTTTGCCATGTTTGCCGCCGGAAGAGCTTTTGAACAAGTGCGTAACTCCATTGGATATACCCATCTCAATGTAAAAATCGGCGCGACTCACGGCGGCATTTCCGTGGGTGAAGACGGCGCTACCCATCAATGCTGTGAAGATTTGGCACTCATGCGGTCCATTCCCGGTATGGTAGTTTTGAACCCTGCCGACGCCACGGAAGCACGACTTGCCGTTATGGCTGCCGCCGCTTGGGACGGACCTGTTTACCTTCGCTTTGGTCGGTTGGCCGTGCCGGTTATTTTTGATGAAAATTACTGTTTTGAAATTGGAAAAAGTGTTCGTTTGACAGAAGGTAACGATGTGACCATCATTGCTACGGGCCTGATGGTCAACGAAGCATTGATTGCTGCCAAAGCCTTAAAAGAACAAGGTATTGAGGCACGGGTTATCAACATGGCAACTATCAAGCCGTTGGACCGTCAAGCCGTTATCGATGCTGCCGTGGAAACGGGTGCCATTGTCACCGCCGAAGAACATTCTGTTTTGGGCGGATTGGGCAGTGCTGTTTCCGAAGTGGTTTGTGAAGAAAAACCGGTACCCGTTTTGCGTGTTGGTGTGGAAGATACTTTTGGAAAATCCGGACCTGCCGTAGAACTGCTGAAACTGTTTGGTTTGTCGGCAGAAAACATTGTTCAAAAAGCAAAAGCCGCCATTGCCAAAAAAGGTAGTATGTAAAACCGCTACTAAGGAAACACTAAAGTGAACTTGTTACATAACAAGGAGATGGAAAACATGCCAAAGAAGCAAAGAAAATATTGCTATTCCAAAAAAACACGCACCTGGGCCATTGTCGGTTCTTCTGCCATGGCACTTGTTGGCGTCCTTTGCATCACTGCTTATATTCTTCTTTCCACTTTGATTGGGCGAATCAATTTCAGTGATGACGATTTTTACGACCCCAACGTTGACGTAGATTTAGGTGTTGACAGTGACGAAATAAATCCGGATGCCCCCATTATGGATAATTCGGCATACGACAATGCACAATCGGTATTGGAACTTCCTTTACGCGGCAACGAAAAAGGCATTCGCAATATTTTGTTGTTGGGTATTGACAGTCGTACCGATTCCTACAAAGGTCTTTCGGATACCACTATTATTCTGTCTATCAACGACAACACCAAAACCATTAAGCTTATCTCCTTATTACGGGATACCTGGGTTACATTGCCGGGACGCGATAAAGACGGAGACGGCAAAGACGATTTTGGCAAATTGAATTCGGCTTACGCCTACGGTCGTCACGTGTTGCAAAACAAAATGATTGCCCAAAATTTCCGTTTGAAAATCGATGACTATATCGGCGTTAATTTTCAAAGTTTGCCTGTACTCATCGATGCCATGGGCGGACTTGACATTGAACTAACTGCCAAAGAAATAACACAAGTCCCTGCTGTTGGTTGTTATACCGTTTTTGGTGACCCAAGCTTTGTTTCCATCACCGGCGCACCCGGCAAATATCACCTGAACGGTTATCAAGCGATGCAGTATGCCCGTATTCGTAAAATTGACAGCGATTTCAAACGTACAGAACGGCAACGCAAGGTCATCACCTTGCTCATGGAAAAGGCAAAAACCATGAACTATACACAACTTATCAGCATGGTATACAAAGCCGTTTCCTATGTGGACACCAACTTTTCCACCGATGAATTGTTAAGTTTTGCCGGTAATGCGCTTAAATATTCTTCCTATACCATTGAAAACAGTTATCATCTCCCCAAAAGCGGAGAATATAAATCCACTTCCATTGTAGGAAAAGGCAGCGGTTTGTTGTTATTGGACAACAAGAAAACGGTGCAAAACTTACACAAGTATATTTACGGTTAACCTAAAAAGAAGGCGTCTGATGAGAACTGAACAAGTCCAGTAAAAACGGACAATGACAAAAAAGGACCTCCTATGGTAGAATTAACACAACTACCATAGGAGGTATTTTTATGCCAAGACGAAAAGGAACACTCAATACGCCACAA
>JAZNRV010000081.1:0-10803 GCA_045590855.1 Acutalibacteraceae bacterium
AGATTCGAACTCGTGTTGCCGGCGTGAGAGGCCGGAGTCTTAGGCCACTTGACCAACGGGCCGAATGGTACACCATCAGGGACTCGAACCCTGGACACCCTGATTAAGAGTCAGGTGCTCTACCAACTGAGCTAATGGTGCTCGTTTGAAACTGCTTGACTATCATACACTATCATTCGGCCGTTGTCAAGTGGAATTTTTAAAAATTTGAAAATTTTAGGAAACTACTTTTCTGAAAAAAGCAATCCGCACGGTTTTGGTGGCAAACAGCAACGCAAAGTACCCCGCGCACAAGCACAGTATGCCCAAAACCGCCGCGACTATACGCGGTGCTGCGCTCGGCAACGCAAAAAAGATAAAAAGCCCTACCGCGGTGCCGCCCAATGCGCAAAACAGCGGTTTTACAATCCAGTCGGTAATGTGCAAGTGCAACCCTGTTACTTTCATCAACCGTCCCACGTTCAAAAACGAGGTTAGGACGTTGCTTACCACCATCACACCCAAAAACCCGCCTATGCCGAGTTTTGGTACCACCAACACAATCAGCACAATGCGCAGTGCGGAATCGGTCACGCTGTAAGCAAGCGAATGCACTTGTTGGTTTAACCCCTTTAAGATGCCGTCGACCATGCTTTCCAAATACATAATCGGTGTCAAGGGTGCGAGTACGCGCAAATACACACCCACGTCACGACTGTGGTAAAACAATTCGCCCAGCGGTGCCGCAAACGCGGTAAACACCGTGCCGATAAGTATGGACGCGCCCAAGGTCAGTTGTAACGTGCGCTCGACCGCGCGGTTGATTTTGTGGTACTGGTGCAAGGTGTTGGCGGCAGAAATTTCGGGAATGAGCAAGGTAGAAAGCGCTCCCAAAAACGAAGCGGGGAAAAAGATAAGCGGCAGCGCCATGCCTTTGAGCGCACCAAACTGCGCAAACCCTTGCTCTTTCGAGCCAAGGTAACGGGCAATGCTGTGCGGAACAAGCAGATTTTCCACCGTTCGCAAAATGGAATTTAAATACCGCCCCGCGGTAATGGGTGCGGCAATGGCAAAAAGGCGTCGCACCACGGGTGCTGTTTTGGTAACCCGCGGTGGCAATTCTTTTTTGAGCCGGCGGCGGTCAAAATGACAATCCACCGCAAGGCACAAACACGCCGCCCATTCCGCCACGGTATCGCCCAGCATGACGGCAAAGCACGACGCCGCAAGCCCCTTGTGCGCCACGCGCGAAAGCACCGTCATCACCACGCCAATGCGTACCGCTTGTTCGAGCAGTTGCGTTCCCGATGTATCGGCGGCGCGCCGACGGGCAATAAAGTACCCGCGCAAACAGCCGGAAATCCCCATTGACGGCAAACTGAAAGCGAGCATTTTCAAAGCGGGCGTGGCGCGGATATCTTTTATCCAAAATTCACTGATAAGCGGCGCGCCAAAAAACACAAGCGCGGCCGATACCACACCCAATAACACGCTTATCATCACCGAACGGCGTACCACGCGCCGCACCGAAGCGGGCGTACCGCACACCAATTCATCCGCAACCAACCGTGTGACAGCGGTGGAAATGCCCGACGTGGCAAACGTTGCCGCCAACACATAAATCGAGATAATCAGTTGATAAAGCCCCATGCCCTCGGCACCGATAGCCCCCGCCAGATAAATGCGGAAAAAGATGCCGATGGTGCGCAAAATACAAGAAGTGGCTGTTAACACAGCAGCGTTTTTTACAAATACGGCATGCTTCAAACGGCATCGCTCCCGTTATACCACACCGCCAAATACTCCCAAAACGTGCGGTCCAAGGTGGGGGTGGGCGGGTACTCTGCCAACCGTTTGAGCGCGATTACCCGTTCGACGGTGGCGGTGTCGTACACCCCCGTTATCGGCAAAGGCGACAAAGGGGCTATGCCGTTTAACACCACTTGCAACACGTACACAAACGGCAAACGGTCGCCCTCGTTTAACACAAACGTGGGGAACGGAAACACCGCCACGGGTAAAGTGTCGGTAATAAGCAATAACGCATCTTGGTATTCGCGCAAAATCCGTTCCCAGACAGCACGGTCAACGGTGCCTGCGGGGGAAAACCCGTTCAGTTCACGAAATATCCGCACCGCCTCGGTGGTTTCTTTTCCAAAAACGCCGTCCACCGCAAGCGGGCGATACCGCTCATCGGTCAGCGAAAGGGTGCGCAGATAATGTTGCAACTCGCGCGTGTGGTCGGCATATTGTGCCGCTGTATACATCACATTCCCTCCTCCATAACGTAGCCGCCAAACTGGCCCTCTTGTTTTTCGGCGCCCACCGCCAAATCTTCGTACAAACTGCTAATCCGCCCCCACGTAATGGGTCCCACCACACCGTTGGGCGGTAACCCGAATTCACGCTGAAACGCTTCCACTGCCGCCTGCGTCTGGTCACCGAACACACCGTCGGGTGTCACGGTGGGAATGGCGGGATACACCTCGGCAATGCGGTTTAGGTACTGTTGCAAAAACACCACGTATTCCCCCTCGGAGCCGTTGACCAAGGGTGTACCGGGGTAGGGCGCAATGCGGTTTTCGGGCACCGTGATGGTATCGATAATACCGCGGTACGCGTTGTACAGTTCGTTCCACGTGGTTTCGTCCACCACCCCCGTTACGGGTAACCCTTTGGTGTTTTGAAACGCGCGTACCGCGTTTTCGGTCGTTTCGTCAAAGTTGCCGTTGATGGGAATGACGGGAACGGTATCGTAAAACGTGCCGACCACCGCCAAAAAATATTGAATCACGCGCACGTCATCGCCGCTGTCACCGCGCCGTAAATCTTCGGCAAACTGTTTGCGGATTTCTTCGAGCGATACCCCCTCGGAATCCAGTTCTGCCAACCGCTTGACACTGTTGTAAATAAACGCAATGCGATACCACGTTTCTTTGCCGATGATGCCGTCTTGCGTCAGGTTAAAAATGCGCTGAAATTCCAGCACCGCATCCTCGGTAGCGGTACCAAACACCCCGTCCACGGGCGTGATTTTGGGAATGGCGGGATAATTTTGCGAAATGCGGTTGAGTTGAATTTGTTTTGTCAGCACGTCGTTGTTGGCCGAGCCGAGCCGCAACGGCACTCCGGGGTACGAGGGACCGACGTCGCCGACGGGCGCGTTGGTGACGATTTCGATGTCGTCGCCGTAGAAGTTTTGCAAAATTTCAAACGAATTTTGCCCTTGTTGCGCAAGCGGCACCGTTCCCCATTGGGATAATCCGTCGCAAGTACTGGTGGTGCCGTTACAATATTGTGTAAAATACGGTTCCACGTTGCCCTGACGGCGCACGTAATCGTTGAACAACTCGTCAACCAGCAAACTGATGTTGTCAAAAATATCGCGGTTTGGCACAAACGATTGGTCAAACGCGGTGGAATTGGTAATGTCAAAGTTATACCCGCGGCTCGGGTACCATTCGGTATACACGCGGTTGAGCGCAAACGAAATTTGTGCCAAAATATTCGCGCGCAAGGCACTTTGCGGCCACGTGGGATAAATTTCGCTGGATGCCACGTTTTTGATATAATCGGGAAACGGTACCGTGACGTTTTGCGCCGAGGCATCATCGGGTCTGCCAAGGTGTACCGTAATGGTTTCGGGAATTACGGGTAAATCAGCCATGGTCTTCACTCCTTTTTCATTTCGCGCGGATTACAAATCACTCGGCGGGGTGACAAAATTGGTTTGTTCACTCATCCCGTCGTCAAATTCCGGCAACGGTACAAGCGCAATCGGCAACTGCGTGGGAATCGAGCCAAACAGCGGCACTCCCACCGTACGCACACGGTAATACCCCGGTGCCGCCACCGAAATATCGTACAAAATCGGTGTAAACGCGGGAGTGGGAGTCAACGTCAACGCGGGGTCAACGGCGGGCAGCAGCATCACTTCGGTCAGCCCGCTTTGGTCGGTTAAACGGGTTTGCAACACTTCGCCGTTTTGGCTGCTTACGCTAACGCGCGCCCCCGCAATCGGTACCGCACCGCCTGCCGCCGTGACCCGCACCGAAAACGGCGCGGTAAACTCTTGCGGTGTCGGTGGGGCAGAAGTAACCGCAGGCACCCTCGCCGCGGGTTGGGACTGTTGTTGCAAACGCTGTAATTCTTGTTGGTAACGGGCAACTTGTTCTTTAAAATCGTTAGAACGGTAATCCATGAGCAAACACACCTTCCTTTACCCAATATGTATGTGCTGTCGGTCGGAAAAATTGTACAAAACTTTCGACAAATTCGTTCATAAACTATTTACAAATACCAAAATTCGTGATAAACTAACAAGAAGGTTATGTCATCGCTTGCGGTGCGTGCCTAACATTACATTACATCTACGATGTAAGAACGGAGGAAAAGTCATGCAGCTTATCTACCATGTCAAAGACAAGCCCAAATCCGGCCAGTTGTTGGTATTCGCCATTCAACAACTGTTGGCGATTATGGCAGCAACCATTGCCGTACCCGCCATCGTCGGTAACGGTATGACGGCTTCTGCCGCTTTGTTCGGCGCAGGTGTCGGTACTATCGTGTATCAACTGTTCACCAAATTCAGAAGTCCCGTGTTCTTGGGTTCCTCGTTTGCGTTCATCAATTCCATGCTCGCAGCGTTTGCGGGCGGCGTGTCCATGTCCCTCGGCATGCTCGGCTTGGTTATCGGCGCGTTGTTTGCCGGTTTGGTGTACGTTATCATTGCCATTGTTGTCAAATTTGTCGGCGTCAAATGGATTAACAAACTCATGCCGCCCGTGGTTATCGGCCCCACCGTTGCCATCATCGGTCTTTCGCTTGCCGGCGCCGCTATCAACGACGTGTTTTCTTATGGCGAAAAAGCCGACGGCTTTATCATGAACGGCTTTACTTGGGTTTCCTTTATCTGCGCCATGGTCACGTTGTTTGTGGTGGTTATCTGCTCCACCTACGGCAAAAAAATGGCAAAACTTATTCCGTTTATCATCGGTATTTTGGCAGGTTACGTGGTTGCCCTTATCTTCACGGTCATCGGCATCTACACCGATAATACCGCGTTGCAAATTTTGGACTTTGCTCCGTTCAAAGCCTTGGTTGCCGACGGTGTCACGCTCAAAACCTTCTTGGCTGTGCCGGAATTTACGTTCCTTAAAGCCATTGACGGTGTCAAAGAATTTAACTGGTCGTACGTGGCTACCATCGCAGTGGCGTATGTGCCGGTGGCGTTTGTGGTATTTGCCGAACACATCGCCGACCACAAAAACCTTTCTTCGATTATCGAACAAGACTTGCTCGAAGACCCGGGCCTTTCCCGCACCTTGCTGGGTGACGGTGTCGGCTCGTTTGTGGGTGCCATCTTCGGCGGCTGCCCCAACACCACGTATGGTGAATCGGTCGGTTGCGTGGCCATCACCCGCAACGCTTCCGTGGTGACCATCACCACCACCGCTATTTTGTCGGTGCTCATTTCGTTTATTTCTCCCTTTGTGGCATTCCTCGATTCCATTCCCGGTTGTGTCATGGGCGGCGTGTGCATCACGCTTTACGGCTTTATTGCGGTTTCGGGTCTGAAAATGTTGCAAAAAGTCAACTTGGAAGAAAACAAAAACCTGTTCTCCGCTTCGGTGATTTTGATTGCCGGTATCGGTGGTATGGCGATGTCGATTGGTAAAGTGACCATCACTTCCATTGCTTGCGCACTCATCCTCGGTATCATTGTCAATGCCGTATTGTCGCTCAAAAAAGACGACGCCGAATGAGTTTTTTTTGCATAACAAAAAAAGAGGTGGCGAACATACCGTTCGCCACCTCTTTTTTTACGCTGTTATTTTTCTTTGCCGTCAATCGTGTCGCCAAACACGAAAAACCGTTGATACAAAAACTCCAACGCAAAATTGAGTAACATATTCATTGCCGTTACTAAATATTCGTTCCAATGTAACGTTTCCACCAAATAGTTACCCGCAATCGTGGTCAGCGGGGTAAACACCGCGTAAAACACCAGTACTTTGAACATGGCAAGCGGTACGTTTGCCGCCGAATGGAACGTAAACTTGCGGTTGAGCGTAAAATTCCACACAATGCTCAGCAGCAGCGAAATCAGATAACACGGCCAATACGGCCACGAAATCAATTCGTTGAGCAGGGCAAACGAGCCCATCTGCAAAAGCCCCGCACTGATGGAAAACAAGGTAAACTTCACCACACGCCAAAATTCTTTCATAATCCACACTCCTCATTTAATAAACGAATCACCGCTTCGGGTGTTGCCGCTTCCACTTCCAAAAACACCGATGGTTCTTGAATGGCACCCAATTCATGCGCATCGGAATTTTGCAACAACCGCATGGATTTTAACTGCGGATATTGCACCAAATATGCCGGCTTGTCTGCGGCGGCGGTGAGTTCTGCCGCCGCAAATCCCAGCGGCGGAATATCGCCCAGCGCGGCGGTGATGCTGTACGAGGGTCGGTCAATATGCGCGGGGAATGCCGCGCCGCCAAACGCGCGCACTTTTTCGGCTACGTTGTCGATGCTTAAATCACAAGCGACGGTCAATAACCGTTCTTCGGTACCGAGTACCGCGTCGTTTTCGTCACACCGTAATTGTTCGCCAAAAATGGCGGGGCGGTTTTGCACAAACGGAAACGAAATTGACGCCTCAAATGCTGCCGCTTGTTCCACGGTGGGGAACAAGCACACCACGTGGATTTCCTCGGCGGTGCACAGTTCCATACCCGCCAGGAACAAAAGCCCTGCCCGCTTTGCCACTTTGGCGACAGCACCGCAGTTGGCGGTGGTGTTGTGGTCGGTCAACGCAATGGCGCAAAGCCCCAACAGTTTTGCCATGTTGACAATGTTGTTGGGTGTCATATCGTTTTCTGCACACGGCGAAAGACACGAATGAATGTGAAAATCATAAAACAACCGTTTCATCGTTTGGTGCCGTCCAAACCGTTTTTTAAAGCCGCCGCCAATTCAAATGCCGTGCGTTCACTGCGAAGTACCGTCACGCCCTCGATTTCGGCGCGTGTTTTTGCCGCACCGTCAAACGGTGCGTTTTCGCACAACACAAGGCAAGAAACATCCGCAAGCACGCACACCGCAATGGCGTTTGTGTTGCCAATCACGCTAAACCACGCATCGTCCGCTTTGGCACGGCTCATTACCCAACTGAGCAAATCGCCGCAGTAGCCGCCGCACACATTGCGGTCGAGCTCACCCTCACACAACACGGTAAGCTGTAACGCTTCGACTAATTCCCGAACGGTCATAACGATTTCTCCTTCTTAAATCGGTCACGCAGTTGCAACAAACAATCGTCTTTGCTGGCAAGCCCCAGCACCACGTCTTCTGCCAAGGCGCGGCAGGTGGGAGCCCCGCATGACCCGCAATCCAACTTAGGTAGCGTGGCAAGCACGTCTTCGACTTGTTGCATCAGTTGCATGGCATCCGAAACGGTACCCGCCAACCGCAACGCAGGGTTTTCGGTAAGCGGTTGTTCCCATTGCAAGTTTGTTAAAGAACCGTTGTCTTGCGCGCGGTTGCACGAAACGGGCAAATATTTGCGCAAGCGTTTAATGCGTGAGCGCGCAACGTAGCCGTTTTCTGCCGTGAACACGCCGCCGACACAACCGCCCGCGCAAGCGTTGAGTTCAATAAAATCCAAATCGGATAACTTGTCATCTTCCAATTCTTCCAACACGTGAATCACGTTTTGAATCCCGTCGGCCGACAAATGATTGTCGTTGAGCAAACCCGCGGCTTCGCCGCCGATGAACGACCAACTCACCCCGATAACCCCCGAAGAAAGCAACGGTTTTACGGTGTCCAGATGATTCATCTCACTCACCAAGCGGGGATAAATATCGCTGATGGCGAGTACCCCGTCGACTTGCGAATGCGAAAACCCAATGGGGAAGCGCACGTCGGTAACCTTGGCGGGACAAGGCGAGATGAAAAACACGCCGATTTTTTCGGGTGCCAAGCCCGTGACGGTCATGGCACGTTGACGCGCCAAAGCCGCCGCCACTTCCATGGGGGCTTTAAGCGGCAACACGTGGTCGCACAAATTGGGAAACCGCACTTGAATCAGCCGTACCACCGCGGGACATGCCGAGCTGATGACCGGTTTTTGCAGTTTGCCGTCTGCCATCAGTTGGCGCGTCGCATCCGAAACAATTTCCGCCGCGCGCGAAACTTCGAACACTTGGTCAAATCCCAAGTTCAGTAACCCCGAAAGGATAACGTCAATATCTTCAAGTCTCTGAAACTGCCCAAACAACGCAGGAGCGGGCAGGGCAATGGTATGTTCATAATTTTGTAGCGCGTCGAGCGTGTCGTGACGCGCTTTTTTGGCATGATGAGGACAAACGCGAATGCATTCGCCGCAATCAATGCAACGCTCATCCAAAATGGTGGCTTTGCCGTCGCGAACGCGAATGGCTTGGGTGGGACAATGTTGAATGCAGTGGGTACAGCCCACGCAACTGTCGACATCCAAGGTAACGGAGTGTAGCAAACGCTCCATGGTGCACCCTCCTTGTATGTAGTTTACGGATTAACAAAAACTGTCATGCACAAACGCGTACCTTTTCCGATTTCGGTGTTTATGACCAGTTCGTCGGTATATTTCTTTATGTTGGGCAATCCCATACCCGCGCCGAACCCCAAATTCCGCACCGTTTCGGGCGCGGTGGAAAATCCTTCGGTCATGGCTTTTTCAATGTCGGGAATACCCGGTCCGTTGTCGGCGAGTTCAATGTAAATTTTTTCGGGCGAAATGTCCACGGTTGCTTCACCGCCGTTTGCGTGGATGACCATGTTGATTTCGCCCTCGTACATGGCAATGGCAACACGACGAATCACGTCCGACGGAAAGCCCAGTTGTTTGAGCTTTGCTTTGATAGTGCCTGATGCTTCCCCCGCGCGGGTGAAATTGTCACCGGGAACGACGTATTGTAATTTCATACAGCGTCACCTCAACCGCACAAGCCGTTTTGGTACAACAGCCCGCACGCGGTAAACATACGCAACGGCGTTTTGAGCAACACAATGTCGAATTCTTTGGCAAGTTCAATCATTTCGGGTGTGGGTTCCTTGCCGCGCACAAACACCACGCACAGCATATCCATCATTTCGGCGGTACGAATCACTTGCAAGTTCACAAGCCCTGTCATCAGCACCGATTGGTCTTTGACAAACGCCAGTACGTCGCTCATCATATCGCTGCCGCAAGCGTTGTGAACTTCCTTTTCCAAAAACTCGTCGCCGCAAAGAATCTCGGCGTTCAAAATACGTTTAACATCCGCAATGGTCATGTGTGTCACGCTCCTTTTAAAAACAGTATATCGTAAAAATTGTTTTGTTGCAAGTGAATATAAACTAAAACGAAAAAAAGCGTATTTTTTGCCAAAATGCCGTTGACGAAACACAAAAAACGGAGTATGATAATATATTATCAATGTTATACAAATTTTAGGAGGAATGAATTATGGCAAGAGTATATAACTTTTCCGCCGGCCCCTCGGTTTTGCCCGAATCGGTGCTCAACCGTGCCGCTGCTGAAATGTTGGATTATCAAGGGTCGGGACAATCGGTGATGGAGATGTCGCACCGTTCCAAAGTGTACGATGCCATCATCAAAGAATGTGAAGCGTTGCTTCGCGAAGTGATGAATATTCCCGATAACTATAAAGTGCTGTTTTTGCAAGGCGGCGCTTCGTCGCAATTTGCGATGATTCCGCTCAATTTGCTCAGCAAAAGCGGCAAAGCCGATTTTATCTTGACAGGTCAATGGGCAACCAAAGCCTACAAGGAAGCCGCACGCTACGGCGAAGCGAAAGTGATTGCCAGTTCCAAGGATAAAACGTTTTCGTACATCCCCGCTTGGGACGAAGCCGATTTCACCGCCGATGCGGATTATTTCCACATTTGCGTGAACAACACCATCTACGGTACGCGGTTTACCGAACTGCCGCAAACCGGTAACGTGCCGTTGGTCGGTGACATTTCGTCTTGCATTTTGTCCGAGCCGATTGACGTTTCCAAATTCGGCATTTTGTATGCAGGCGCACAAAAGAACATGGGCCCCGCGGGTCTCACGGTGGTTATTATCCGCGAAGATTTGATTGGCAACGCTAAGGAAATCACGCCCACCATGTTCAACTACGCCACCCATTCCGAAAACGATTCCATGTTCAACACCCCGCCGTGCTACGCCATTTACATTTGCAAACTGGTGCTCGAATGGTTGCGTAACGAAATCGGCGGTTTAGAGAACATGAAAGCCATCAACGAAAAGAAAGCCGCCATTTTGTACGACTTCTTGGATTCGTCCAAACTGTTCAAAGCCACCGTCGAAGCCAAAGACCGTTCGCTCATGAACGTGCCGTTTGTCACGGGTGACGAAGAACTCGACGCCAAATTCGTCAAAGAAGCCACCGCCGCCGGTTTTGTCAACTTAAAAGGTCACCGTTCGGTGGGCGGTATGCGCGCTTCCATCTACAACGCCATGCCGACCGAAGGCGTGGAAAAATTAGTGGCGTTCATGAAAGCATTTGAAGCTGAAAACGCCTAAGGAGAATTACCATGGATATTTTAACGCTCAATAAAATTGCCGCTTGCGGCACCGACTTGTTTGGCGATGCCTACACCGTCAGCGACGCTGCCGAAAACCCCGCAGGTATTTTGGTGCGTTCCGCCTCCATGCACGAAATGGAACTGCCGTCCTCGTTGTTGGCAGTGGCGCGTGCGGGTGCCGGTGTCAATAACATTCCGCTGGACCGCTGCGCAGAGCAGGGAATCGTGGTGTTCAAC
>JAZNRV010000082.1:0-3038 GCA_045590855.1 Acutalibacteraceae bacterium
CTAACTATCTCATCAATTATTTTTTGTGGCGTATTGAGTGTTCCTTTTCGTCTTGGCATAAAAATACCTCCTATGGTAGTTGTTTTAATTCTACCATAGGAGGTCCTTTTTGTCATTGTCCGTTTTTACTGGACTTGTTCACTTGTTTGACAGCCCTTTTGCTTGCTTTATTATTTCTCTTTGCACGCCATAAAAAACGTTCCGAAAAACACCGCCGCGCTGACAAGCACAATCATCGGTCCGGTTGCCACGGCATTCAGGTACGAAAGGACAAGTCCCAACAACCCCGAAAACACCGAAAAAACCACCGTAAGCAGCAAATACGCGCGCATTCCGCGCGCAACGTTGCGCGCTGCCGCCGCGGGCAAAACCAACATGGCGTTAATCAGCAACAAGCCAACCCAACGCACCGCCAACATCACCACCACGGCAATTACCACCACAAACAAGTTATCCAGCCACACGGTCGGCAATCCGTGGCTGCGGGCAAGCGACGGGTTGAGCGACACGGCAAAAAAGCCGTTAAAACAAAACACCCACACCACGGCGACCACCACAAGTGTCACCGCCAAAATCCACAACTGACTCTCGGTAATGGATAACACATCACCAATGAGCAACGCTTGGTACCCGGAAAACCCGCTGTTGCGAGAAAGTAACACTAACCCAAGCGCCACACCGCACGAGGAAAACACGCCAATCACCGTGTCGGTGGACGAAAGTTTAGAATGGCGAATAGCGTTCATAAGCAACGCAAAAACCACTGCAAAACCGAGCATAATCGGTTGCGGGTCGGCAAGCCCAAACAAAACGCCTACCGCTGCACCCGTCAACGCAGAGTGTCCCAACGCATCGGAAAAAAAGGCCATGCCGTTGTTAACCACCACTGTCCCCAGCAAGGAAAACAGCGGCATCATCAGCAAAACGCCCCACAAAGCACGACGCATAAAATCATACGTCAGCATTTCGCCTATCGCTTGTATCAAGGCCGCCCCTCCTTCCCAAAAACCGCGGCAAACGCCTTGGTGGCAAACACCTCTTCGGGCGTGCCATAAGCCTTTACGGCTTTGTCAAGCAGCAGCACCCGCTCGGCATGTTCACGCACAAACGACAAATCGTGCGACACCAACAAAATTACCATATCCCGTTTTTTCAAGTCGTCCAACAGCCGATAAAACTCGGTCAACCCTTGTTGGTCCATACCGGAAACCGGCTCGTCCAAAACAAGCAAATCAGGTTCACCAATTGTTGCTACCGCCAGCAACACACGCTGCATTTCTCCGCCCGAAAGTTTTCCCATGGGTTGGTCCCACAACATCTCGGCACAAAACTGTGCCAAATGCGTTTTTAGTTTTTCGGTTGCTTTGCGACGCTTTGGCAAAAACACCGGATACGCCGACGTCAACGACATCAGCACGTCACCCACCGTAGCGGGCGAATGACGGTCCAACGCCACCGCTTGCGGCACGTACCCTATCTTTGGTTTTTGCCCCTTGACCGGTGTGCCGTTGTGGCCGGAAAATTCCACGTTGCCCTTGTGCGGTATTTCTCCCAAAATCGCGCGCAACAATGTGCTTTTCCCCGCGCCGTTTTTGCCGATAATCGCGGTCAACTGCCCACAATGGCTGTGTAAACTGACGTTTTGTAACAGTACGTGTTTGTCAATTTCCACCGATATCTCGGACACTTTCAAGCAATGCAGCCCGCAGTGACTCACGTTATCGCTCCTTCCAGTTGTTGCAAGTTTTGTTCCATGGCCGCCAGCCACACATCTTTTGCGGGTACCCCCGCCAATGGTTTTGTCGCACCGTCCCACGTCACCACTGCAGCACTGCTTGCATGTTCACGCAGCGACTCATACGCCACAGGGTATTGATTGTCATACAAAAACAACACCGCTTTCCCCTTAACGCGTTGCGCAATTTCTGCCAAATCGGCCGCCGAAGCCCCTCCGTTGTCCCCTAACGGAGCAGCACCAATAACATCCAATCCCAAATCCGCAGCGGGATACGCCACCGAATCGTGGAATAACACCACATGCGTAAACGGCAAAGTCATCTGTTCCAACCGCGTTTGTACGCTTTTTATCCTGTCAATATACGCGTTGGCGTTGCGCGTATACTCTGCCGCATGGGCGGGGTCAAGGTTACACAACCCCTCGCACAAGCGGCGTACCTGCTGTGCATACCGCGACGGGCTCAACCAAACGTGTTCGTTGACCGTATGGTCGTGGTCGTGCTCATGGTCGTGTTCACAAAAAGTTTGTTGCAACACTATTCCCTGTGAAGTGTCAACACACGGCAAGTCGGGCATTGCCGTCAATGTTTGCTCCAAAAACGCTTCTGCCCCCGCCCCGTTGAGTATGAGCACGTCCGCTTTGGAAAGCAGCATCCGCTCAGTGGGCGAAAGTTGGTAATTGTGCACACACCCGGTCTGCGGTTGCGTAAGACAAGAGACCGTAACGCCCTCGCAATCACCAACCACTTGTAACGCTGCCGTATACAAAGGAAAAAAACTTGCCACTACCGAAAACTCGTCTGACGGTTTTGTCGGCACACGCACACCGACAAACGCCGTTATGGCAAACGATGCTGCCAAAATCACTGCAAGCAAGCCGAATATCGCGCCGTACCGTGTTTTCAAGCAAACCTCTCCCCTTTCATATGCTCATGGTACGTCTTTCCTTATGAAAAGTCAAGAAAAACCTTGTCAGCAGCAAGAAAATAAGGTATACTGTGTAGTATGGAGTAGTTTTGAGAAAAGGAGGGAGAGTTTATGAACTTCCAATTACCCGACGGCTCTCCCTTTGTGGGGAACGCCGCCGCCAAAAACCTGCTGTCCGCGCAAATCGATAACGGCTCGTTCCCGCATGCCATTCTCATCGAAGGCGATGTCGGCAGCGGCAGACGTACCTTAGCGCGTTTGATTGCCGCCGCTGCACTTTGCACCGGCGGAGGGCACCGCCCTTGCGGTCTGTGCGCCGCTTGCTGCAAAGCGTTTAGTGGGAACCATCCCGATATCACCGAACTTGGAAGTCG
>JAZNRV010000083.1:0-3695 GCA_045590855.1 Acutalibacteraceae bacterium
GTCAATGAGTACCGCCGCAATCTCGCCGTTTTCTACTTGCGGTTGTTCGCGGATATACACAACGTCGCCGTCCATGATTCGCGCATCAATCATACTGTCCCCTTTACACCGCAGCGCAAACGTACAATGAATATCGTCGGCTACCTCTATATATTGGTCGACGTTCTCTGCTGCCGTTATCGGCTCTCCACAAGCAATCGTGCCAAGCAAGGGGATTTTACGCGTTTTCGGAAGCGGGAGAATGTTCGCCGGCAACGTGGCTGTCCCTTTGTCGGTTTCTTCCCAACCCATAAGCGCCTCGACGGAAACACCAAGGGCTTTTGAAAGTGCAGAAATATTTGAACGACGCATATTACTAATTTTTCCGCACTCCCACTTTTGTACGGTTTGCTTTGATACGCCCACAAGCTGTGCAAGGTGTTCCAAGGAAAAGCCAAGCTCTCTCCTACGCTTTGCAATAATATCGCGAATATCCATTGAATGGCACATCCTTTCGTCAATGGTATCATACCACGCTTGTCGCTTAAATGCAACACTTTTTTGCGAAAAAATAATAAAATGTCGCTTTTAGGTGTTGACAGCAAGAGGAAAAGGCGATATTATTATATTGTCGCTTATAAGCGACTTTATGAAAAGGAGGTGTTATTATGTTCAAAAGAAATCTGTTTGAAGCCGCAATGAAAAAAAGCGGAAAGTCAGTTGGTGACGTGGCGTGTTTCCTACAAATTAACCGCACAACACTTTATAAAAAACTTGCACAGAAAACTGACTTTACAAGGGCAGAGGTGCAAACGCTCAAAGATTACTTCGGGCTATCCGTGCAGGAAACAATGGAAATTTTTTATGCCTAAAAAGTCGCTTATAAGCGACGAAAAAGAAAGGAACAAGAGCCATGAAACCAAAAGAAATAGCACAACACGTTTTGAAGGAGCAAACAACTATGAAGGACATTGAAACCAAAATAACCGATATGCTTCATCGTATCGGCGTACCGGCAAACCTTATGGGGTACCGTTACTTGTGCGATGCCATTGTACTTGCGTTTGAAAGCGGTAAAAAAGCGTTATCCGTGACAAAGCAAATTTACCCTACCGTAGCAAAGAAAAACGGAACCACGGCAGTGCGTGCCGAGCGGGCTATGCGTAACGCCATAAAGGTAGCATGGAAACGTGGAGATTCGGATTTTCAAAATGATGTTTTCGGATTCACCATTGACCCCAAACGCGGCAAGCCGACAAACTCCGAGTTTATCACTATGTTGGCGGAAAAGCTGCGCATGGAAACGAAAGAGTAAGGGGGCGTAACGATGACAGAACAAGAAGCACGCGCGTATTGGGAAAAGTATCTCAGCAAGTTACACCCACTGGAAAAAGTACAAGTACTTGACTTGCTGAAAAAGTTGGAAAGAGAACGAAACCATAAGGGGGCGGATAAAGTATGCGTTACAAATTCCTAGCACAGCCGGAACAAATCACCCGACACTACGGAATCCGCCCCGCTATCTTCGAGGGTGTATTGCCGGTGTATGCGGTTGTGTTGTTACAAGACCGTAACCAAGTGATTTTAAGCATGATAAAACAACCCGCTGCCGTGCATTACTGCCATGATTTAGAACGCGCAAATTTTGGGTATGACGGGGAATACAGCAATGTTTGACAATCTTTACAGTGCGCGAGAGGTTGCACAGCTTTCGCTATTGTCGTGTGACGTTCGTAAACTGCCCGTGGATATTACACAGATATGTGAGCATTACGGAATCGCCGTCGAACCCCAAACCCCAAACGACGAGTTGTTGGGTGTCAGCTTTATTTATAAGGGATTGCCGGTAATCTTTGCAAACAAAAAGGAACCCGCTTCGCGGTGCCGTTTTATCTGCGCTCACGAGATAGGACATATCATGTTAGGACACGTCGGAGCGTGGCAGCACTCGGATGACAACCGCAATATGCCACACAAGAGCCGAGAGCGGGAAGCCATGAATTATGCAGCGGAAATACTTATGCCCGAATGTGTGCTTATTGCGCTTGGTATTACCGGTGTTTCGGAAATCATGAGCAGTTGCAATGTAAATTATCCTACGGCGTTTCGCACCGCAAAGAGTATCGAACGCCGGATAAAACGCGAAGATTCCCTAACAGATATCGAACAATCACTTATCCGACAATTTTTCACAGGAATGAGGGAAAGAGCATGAACAACGAACAACAAGCCTTGTTAAATGAATTGGAATTTTGCACACAGGAGATTGCGGCCGTGTCGCAAACCTTTTCTGCCATCAGTGTGGCGGCCGCATCCAATACGTTCACGGTGGGACCGCAAACGTTGTTTGTCCCATGTACGGCACTTATGCAGCTTGCCAATCGGATGGACGAGCTATACAACAAAGCCGCAGCGCTTTTCAAACAGAAAGGAGAATGACCAACTATGGCAATTCGAATGAGAACGATTAACGAAGCCGCCAAGGAATTAAAAGCCGCCGACCCTGCCACCGCCGTTTCCGCGTGGGCGATTCGGCAAATGGTAAAGAACGGCACACTTCCGCACGTTCCTGTTGGCACAAAACAACTTATCAATATGGATGCACTGGAACGGTTACTCGGCGCCGATGAGCGACCACTGCAACGTGAGAAAGGAGTATAACGGCATGGCGTGCTTTTTAATTGCAACGATAAAACTTTCTTTTTTGGGCGTGGTTGTGTGGCTCTTGCAAGAGATATTACCGCGCCGAACAAAACGCAACCTACTCCGCTTTTTACGATTCGAGGAAGCGGAACAATGAAGAACATAAAAACACACCCACGATATGCGCCTGTAACGCTCGTAGGTGTGTCGGTACAGAGGGTATCGCCCTCTGTATCTATTATACCCCAAAGCGGGGGATTTTGTCAAACGAAAGGGGAGTGAACACTATCCACGCATACTATGAAAACGTTGTTGCTCAAATCAAAGAACGCGTAACGTTGCAAGACGTGATTGAACGTTACACCGGGGAAGCCATCAAACGCGGGAAAATGCGTTGTCCGTTCCACGGCGAACAGGATGCGTCTTTCACCATCTACTCACACAATAACACGTTCTATTGTTTCGGCTGCGGAGCGGGTGGGGATATCATAGACTTTGTGCGCCGATTCTTTAACGTGGATTTCAAAGACGCGTTACAGAGAATCGATACCGATTTTAGGCTTTGTTTGTTGCAACGTCCCACGCTCACCGCCTACCGCAAGGCACAAGCGGAAGTGCAACGCCGCCGACAGGAACGCGAACAACAGCAAAAAGCCGCTGCCCAGTTGGATGCACGGTATTGGGCGGCATACGATAGGTGGTTGCGGTATGAGCGCATTATACAAGAGCAACGGCCCGCTTCCGAAGAGCACGAACCGTCAGCCGCCTTTATGGAAGCCATCAGCAATATTGAACACGCAAAGTATCAACTGGACGCTTTGGAACAGGAAAGGAGAAAACAAACGAGTGGAAAACCAAATACAACAAATGACAGCAGCGCAGCTGCTCAGCACGGAAACCTTTGACCGAATCTTTGACAGCCCGGACGAGATAACCAAAACGCGGTTGCTTCTTGCCCTGCAAGATAGGGCGGAAGAGCTTGGGTGCCACAAAGCCGCCCGCTCTCTCATTAGCGCATACCGAACAGAGGAAAGCAAAATGTTGGAGCAGTTACCGCGCCGCAAGGTGGATTT
>JAZNRV010000084.1:0-23980 GCA_045590855.1 Acutalibacteraceae bacterium
AGACGAGCAGCGGTCGCCCCCATTTTGGGACGTTTGGTGCGGTCGCGGTCACCGCCGCAACCAAACACGGTTACCAGTCGTCCCGCTTTGCAGGTGTTAAGCGTTTCGCAAATGTTTTCCAAACCGTCGGGCGTGTGTGCAAAATCAATTACCACCGTGAAATCTTCACCCGTCGGCACTACCTCGGCGCGACCTTTGACCAACCCAAACCCGCAAAGGGCGGTTTTGATAGTATCAAACTCCACACCCAACGCCGATGCGCACGCTGCCGCCGCCAAAGCGTTGTATGCCGAAAACCGTCCCGGCGTTGCCAAACGAATCCGTCCGATGACGCCCACGCCCACGCATTCGAAATCCACGCCATCGGGTCGGCACCGTACGTTTCGCGCCGTGTAGTCGGCACTGTCGTCTTGCAAAGAAAAGGTAACCGTTTGACAAGCGGCACCATCACACATCACATCATGCCACGCGTCATCTTTGTTAAGAACAGCCGTTTTGCACCGCGAAAACAACTTCGCTTTTGCTGCGGCGTACTGTTCCATGGTTTTGTGATAATCCAAATGGTCCTGTGTTAAATTGGTGAATATGCCGGCTTCAAACCGACAACCCGCCACACGTTCTTGGTCCAATGCGTGTGAAGAAACTTCCATCACCGCATAGTCACAACCCGCATCCGCCATTTGACAAAACAACTCTTGTAATTCATAAGAATCGGGGGTGGTGTGTGCGGTTTCTGCCACGCGGTCACCAATCATGTTTTGAATCGTGCCAATTAACCCCACTTGGTATCCCGCTTGCTCCAACACACTTTTTAACAAATAGGACGTGCTGGTTTTTCCGTTTGTTCCCGTAATCCCCACCAGTTTTAACCGCTCGGTGGGACGACCAAACCAGTTGGCACACATAACCGCCCACGAAAACCGCGTGCTTTTTACCAGTATCTGCCCGGGCAAACCCAAATCGCGCTCGACCACTACGGCAGCGGCACCTGCTGCCAACGCTTGCTCGGCAAAAGCATGGCTGTCCACACCGGTGCCGACAATGCAAACAAAGGCGCACCCCTTTTCCACTTTGCGAGAATCGCGACAAAGCGCGGTAATTGGCGTTTCGGCAGAAAGGTTGCTTTTATAGTCTATTCCGTTTAACATTTCATGAAGTTTCATGTTTACACCTCACGCTATGGCATCTTGATAAAGAAGAGTAATATCCACAATCGTTCCCCGCGGCACACTTGTGCCTTGCGCCTTGCTTTGCGCGCTGACGATTGCTTGTCGCGTTACGTTTACATTTTTTACATCGGCAGTCCAACCGTGTACTTGCACGTTCAAACCACTATCGGCAAGTAGTTTGTTTGCTTCGGACAACGTTTTGCCCACCACCGACGGCACCAAAACCGTTTCGTTTGACGGCGTGTCGGTATACAGCACCGCCGTACCACCTTTGAGCAACGTTTCTCCCGCGGCGGGACTTTGCGCGGTTACGGTTCCTTGTCCTTTCAAATGACACGATATCCCGTTGTTTTTCAACAACACTTGTGCCTGAGCCGTTGTTTTCCCCACCACGTCGGGCATGGTTACTTGCCACTGTTTTTGTTCTTCAACCTTGTATTGAGGCTCAACACCCAAATACGGCAACACCTCTGCCAAGATTTTTTGTGCCACGGGTGCCGCCAACGTGCCGCCGTAGCGGATATATGTTTGCGGCTCGTCAATCATAACAATCACCGCCACTTTGGGGTCGTTTGCCGGCGCAAACCCGCAAAACGAGGCAACAACGTTTTTTCGCCCTCCGCCTCCTACCGCTTGGTCGGTTTTTTCGGAAGTGCCTGTCTTGCCCGCCACGCGGTATCCCGCAACATACGCATTTTTTGCGCCGCCACCGTCAACCACGCCTTCCAAAAGCACCGATACACGAGATGCCGTGTCCTCTGAGATGACACGCCCTTTTACGGTAGGTTTGTTTTGGAACAACACCTCACCATCGGGAGAAGTTACACGCGCCCCCACAAACGGTTGACGAAGTTGTCCGTCACCGGCAACCGCGCACACACCGGTTATCATTTGAATCGGTGTAACTTTAAACGTTTGCCCAATCGAGGAGGTTGCTACGTCCACCGCCGTAATGGCGGATGCTTTGTGGTATAAACTGGGGGTCACACGCGCTTCGCCCAACATATCAATGCCGGTAAGCGAAGTAAACCCAAAGCGTTCGTGATATTGCGGAAACAACGTAGTCCCCACCAGCGAACCAATCGTCATAAACGCGGGGTTGCAAGAATGAGAAATTGCCTGTGCCAAATTTTGGCTGCCGTGGCTGCGGGGATACACGTGACATTTCATGGTTCGCACACCCGTCATGGTATACGTTCCGTTACAAAAAAAATGCGATTTTTCAGAAACCAATTTTTCTTGTATCGCCATGGAAGCAGTAAAAATTTTAAACACCGAACCCGGCTCATAAAATTCCGAAATGGCTTTGTTTTTCCATTGCTTTTGCAACGCCTCCAAAAAAGCGTCTGCACGCACATCATCTGCTAAGCTCGCAATCACAGCCGCCTGCGTGGGGTTTTGCAACACGCGAGGGTGATTGAGGTCGTAATCTCCTTTGGTTGCCATTGCCAACACTTCGCCGGTCTTGACATCCATGACAATAGAGCTCGCTCGGTTTGCCGCACCAGTTTCTGCTACGGCAACCTCCAAATATTTTTCCACTATTCGCTGAATATTACTATCGATGGTAAGTTGCAGGGTGTTTCCCTCTCTGGCATCGATGGTGGTCTCATATTGTATGTCGTTGGGTAGCGCGTCACCCCACCCGTTTTTTGTGGTGATGACGCGGCCGGCTTTTCCGGCTAAATAATCGTTGTATTTGGCTTCCAAGCCTTCCAGTCCGGTGTTATCCGTTCCGGTAAACCCCAACACACAAGACAGCGTTGAGCCGAGCGGATACTCCCGTTTATAATCTTGAATAATTCGAAAAACACCAACCAAATTATGTTCGCGCACCCAATCGATAAAGCGGGTGCTCACATCATGGTCAATTTTGGCTTTGACCACTTCGTAACGCGAACCCGTCTTGCGCGTCTGCTTTTCGAGTCGTTCTTTGGAAACCTCCAACAAGGTCGGCAACTCGTCACAAATTATGCTCCGCGTTTGTTCATCGGGGATTTCAGACGGCATCATAATAACCGTTGCCACTTCCACACTGTGTGCCAAAACCACACCGTTGCGGTCGACAATATCCCCTCGCTTATCCGAAATGACACTGTCTGTTAATTGTTGCTCTGCCGCAAGTGCCTGCCACGTGCCGTGCTGGTTTAGTTGCAGCACTGCCAGTTTACAAACCACGGCACCAAAACATACGACAACCGCCAACAAAATCGCGGTGCTTTTTTGCCACATCCGACGGGACGGTGCCCGCATTGAAACATCCTGTTGATGACGAGATTTCATAAACAGGAGCCCCTTCGTTTAGGGTAACCCGACAAATCCGAACTCCGTTTTGAAAAGGCGGATTTGTCGGGTTACGCTAGATTAGTAAATATTATCTGCGTAGGTAAATTCTACCGTAACAACGGTTCCTTTGGGAACTTTTTGACCCGGTGTTGCGGATTGCCGCGTAGCTGTCGCTTTGCCGGTGGTGGTCGCGCTGACACCCGACAACAGCACGTTAATACCGGCGGTGTTTGCCGCTTGATTAACTTGTGCAACCGAGCGCCCTTTAAAGTCGGGAACGGTTGTCATTTGAATATCCTTATTATCGGTATATAACCACACCGAACCACCTTTGGGGATGGTGGTTCCGCTTTCGGGAATTTGTTGCAATACCGTTTTCCCGTTGCCAATCGTATGGTATGTCAGTGTAGACGCTTTCAAAGTGGTTGCCGCCGCCGCGGTTGTGGACCCCACCACGTTTGGTACGGTACGGTCCAGCGAAGCTAATTCTTCTTCGGTGTAGTTCGGCTCAACTCCCAAATACGGCAAAATATCTTTGAGTATTTTTTTGGCAGCCGGCGCGGCTACACCGCCACCGGATTTTAAGTACTGCGGTTCATCCACCATCACAAGCACCGCTACTTTGGGGTCGTCAGCCGGTGCAAAACCACCGAAAGAAGCAATAATTTCTACGTTTCTGTCGTTTTCTTCTTCCGACTTGGTTTCGGTTTTTTCAGAAGTACCGGTTTTACCGCCAACACGGTATCCGGAAATGTATGCATTTTTAATAGAACCGCTGCTCACGGCGTTTTCCAACATATTGCACACACGTTTGGAAGTGCTTTCAGAAATCATTTGCCGTTTTACCGTCGGTTCGGTGTTGGAAATGATGTTGCCGTTTTCGTCCAATACTTTTTGAACAATGTACGGTTGCATCAAATACCCGCCGTTTGCCACCGCCGACAACGCAGTCACCATTTGAAGCGGTGTCACCTTAAACGTTTGCCCAATCGAAGAGGCAGCCACGTCCACCGGCGACATGGTTTGGGCGGTATGGAACAACCCGCTGGTAACGTTTTGCTCGCCCAAAAGGTCAACACCGGTTTTTTCCGTGAATCCAAAACCAACATAGTATTTGGAAAAGAGTTTTGCGCCCACGCGCGTTCCCAAAGTCATAAACGAAGGGTTACACGAATTGGCAATCGCTTGTAAAAAGTCTTGTTGTCCGTGTCCACGAGGGTGAATCCAACATTTCATGTTACGGTCGGCAATGCTAAAAGAACCGCCGCAATAAAAAGCACTTTGTTCCGTGACCAAGCCTTCTTCCAAACCCATGGAAGCCGTAAACGTTTTAAACACCGAACCCGGCTCGTAAAAATCCAAGGCTTTGTTACGATATTGCTCGGTACGCGCCTTGGCGATTGCCGCAGATTTTTCGTCGTCCGCCAACAAGGCAATTTGCTCGGCAATCGTCGGGTCGGCAATGACTTGGTAGTTGTTCGGGTCATAGTCACCTTTTGTCGACATTGCCAAAATGGCACCGGTTTTAACATCCATAACAATGGCGCAACCACGGTTGGTAGCCTTAAATTCCGTAATGGCGTCTTGCAAGTATTTGTCGGTTACTTGCTGAATATATTGGTCGACCGTCAACACCAAACTGTTGCCGTCGGTCGCATCTACGGTATATTCGTATTGCAAAGAGGTGGGCAAACGGTCTCCATATGTGTTTTGTGCCGAAACCATCCGTCCCGCCGTGCCCGAAAGCAACTCGTTGTATTTAAGTTCCAATCCTTCTCTGGCAACGTTGTCTGTTCCCACAAACCCCAACACGGACGACAACAAGTTTTTCAGCGGATATTCCCGCTTGTAATCGGCAACCACGCGAAACACGCTGCCCAATCGGTGCTCGTTCACCCAGGCAATAAACGTTTCCGCCAACGGTTTGTCAATTTTTGCTTTGACTACCTTGTATTTTGAATCGCTATCCGTCGTTTGTTCGTATAATTTTTCACGGTCAACTTCCAACATCACCGACAACGTATCGGCAATTTTCTGACGGGTAGTTTCTTGGCGAATATTATTGGGTGCCATTACCACGGTGTACACTTCACGCGTTAACGCCAAAACCGACATGTTGGCATCGTAAATTTGCCCGCGATTGGCAGAAATTTCAACGTCCGCCAACTGCTGAGCCACCGCTTTTTGTTGCCAACTGTCTTGTTGCAACACTTGTATACGAAAAAGTTGTACCGACAACAGAACAAAGCACAACAACGTAACACCCACGACCGAATACGTGCGTATTCGCATGAGCTTTGTCAATGTTTTTTTGTTTTCTGACATGTTGTACACCTCGCTTTTTGGAAAGAAAAGAGAGTCAAGACGCGTAAACCCATCCCAACTCTCACCGTCCGAGGTCTACGGTATTATGTATGCCGCAGTGACCTCGATATAGAACTTTCTATCGCAACCATGCCGTCAGCGTATTCCAGGCTTTTTCCAAAAGACCGTCTTCCGCTGGCGTTTCCGTTTGTGCCGGTGTTACGGTTATGTAATCAATCTGACCGGATTCCACTTGTCGCAAGCCAACGCTTTCCGCATACGCTTCTACGCTTTGGGCAGAGGTTTGCGCTGCCAATTCACTTTCCAAACGTTTGGTTTCGCTGATAGCCTCGCTAAGTTCGGTTTGCGCCTTGCCGATATTGCTGTTCATTTCCGTCAAGCGCACTTGGCTGGAAATCATAAACGCAATTACCAACAACACGCCGCCGGCGACCAAGGTGGTTACCAATCCGTTAAGCATTTTTTGGGCACGGGCACGCCGTTTGTCAACTTTGGTTGCTTTTTTACCGGGGAGAGCTTTTATTTTTGCAGATTTAGACTCAAACAATGATAAATCATACGCTTCGGAACCATACGTTGCCATTTTCTCCACTCTCCCTTTCGTTATCATTCGTGTAATTTTTCAATGCACCGCAATTTTGCGCTGCGGCTGCGCGTATTTTCTGCCAATTCCTGCTCGCTTGCTTCTATCGGTTTGCGCAAAACCAACCGACCGGCGGGGGTACGCCCGCAAACACAAACCGGAAAATCTTTTGGGCAAACACAACCCTCACACCAAGCGGAAAACCGTTGTTTTACAATGCGGTCTTCCAACGAGTGGAACGTAATCACCGCCAAGCGTCCCCCAACTTTTAATCGGTCAAACGCAACGTCCAACGCTTCGGACAAACACGTCAGTTCATCGTTCACCGCAATGCGCAACGCCTGAAACACTTTGCGCGCCGGATGTCCTTTGCGTCGCGCTGCGGCAGGAACCGCTTCGCAAATCAAATCGGCAAATTCTGCCGTAGTGGTAATCGGTTTTTCGGTTCGGCGCCGAACAACAGCCTTTGCTATTGCCCGCGAAAACTTTTCTTCCCCAAAGTGAAAGAAAATATCCGAAAGTTGTTTTTCTGACAACGTTGCCAACAAATCTGCCGCCGAAACACCCTCGCGGCTCATGCGCATATCAAGCGGTGCATCGGTATGGAAGGAAAACCCTCGATATCCCGCATCCAACTGATGCGACGACACGCCGATATCTAACAAAATGCCGTCTACCGCTTCTATGCCTTGCTCGTCGAGCACGTCGCCCATAAAGCGGAAGTTACGGTGAACAACCGTTGCGGGCAAACCTTCCAGTCGACGAGAGGCCTGTTCGACCGCCTCGGGGTCTTGGTCAAGCGCCAACAGACGACCGTTTTTTAACCGCGAAGCAATCGCAAACGAATGTCCGCCGCCACCAGCTGTTCCGTCAACGTAAATGCCGTTAGGAACAATGGCCAAGGCGTCTATGGTTTCGTCCAACAAAACCGGACGATGATACGTGACGTTTTGTTCCATATCAGAATCCCAGTTCGGCGAACTCTGCTTCAACCTCTTCCGAAGTCATGCTTGCCACATCCGCTTCATACGCGGCGGGGTTCCAAACTTCTGCACGGTTGCCGGCGCCGATAACCAAGGCTTCTTTTTCCAGACCCGCATACTGTTGCAAATGTTTGGGCAACAAAATACGGCCTTGCGAATCGACTTGCACATCCTCTGCGTTGGCGGAAAGGTACCGCTGCAATTTGCGAGCCTTGGTCATGGGCATTTGCGCCAGACCCTCTTGCAACTTGTTCCATTCTTCAAGCGAATACAAGCAAACACAATGGTCCATGACGGCCGCGGCAATAAACGCACTGCCCAGCTTGTCACGCAATTTGGCAGGCACAAACAGTCTGCCTTTTGCGTCGATATTATGTTGGAATCTTCCGTATAACATCGAAGGTTTCTCCTTTGTGTTTTCTCGTTTTGCAGGGGATTGTGGAAAACTCTGTGGAAAGTGTGGAAATTCACCACTTTGCTCCACTTCGCACCACAGTACCCATATTATACCCCTTTTTTTAATAAAAAGCAAGCAATATTTGAAATTTTCACATAAAAATTTGCGGAAATTTTTGGTTCATTTTCACGAAAAAAAGCAGGATTTTTCTTTCGAAAAACCCTGCTTTTAAAAACACTATTTGGCAAATTATGACGGTAACAGTTGCGTAACCGCCACCAACAGCGGCATGGTAATGGCAGAAAACAACGTAGATAACGCCACCAAGTTTACCGCTGTTTCGGTGTCTTGTTCATAACGTCCCGAAAGCATGGAAACCCCCACCGCCACCGGTGCCGTGCTCGCAATCGCCATAGATGTCAACAGTATACCGCGCACACCGCACAAATAGATTAGTGCAATGCAAACGGCGGGAATGGCTATCAAGCGCAACAACATTACACCGTAACAATTTTTTTGACGTATCGCTTTGCCAAAATCAATATTGGAAAGATAATATCCGGCAAACAGCATGGGAAGCGGTGTGTTCAGCGAAGCCAAATGCCGCATCGGCGCACTGATTACCTCAGGCAACGTGATTCTCCCGACAAAGACAATAAGCCCCACCGCCACGCCAATCGTACCGGGGTTTACAAGCAGTTTTCGAACAGAAAGTTTTTGTCCCGACGTATCCATTGTCATCACGCCGTAACTCCAAAACACCAAGTTAAAAACCGCCACGTAGGCGGCACCGTAAAAAACGCCTTCCTCGCCCAACACGGCTTTTTGCAGCGGCAGTGCCATAAACCCCGCGTTCGACAAAACCACCGCCAGCCGAAACACACGCTCACGCGCATCCGTTTTCGGATACAACAATCGCGCCACACCAATTGCCAGCAAATGGATTGCTGTTGCCAACAGCATGGCAACCAACAATTTTTTTAACATTTCGGGACGATATTCGCGCATAAACGATTGTATAATCACGCACGGCGTTGCCAAAATCAGTGCAATATCGGCACAAACTTTGGCGCCCTTTTCATTCATGACGTCCGTCTTACCCAGCACAAATCCGCAAAAGATTAATATAAACAGCACCAACACTTGTTGTCCGACAGTCAAAAAACTTTGCATGGCAAACCCTCGTTTCATAAGCTCTATTGTACTGGATTTTTCCCAAAAAAGCAAGAAAAATGCACCCATCAATACAGATGGGTGCAACTGTTTAACATTTTATGCGCAGTGCTTTGCGGAAAACGGCACGGGCAGCGCCCTTGCTTCTCTTGCCATTTCGGCAGTCACATAACGCCACACTTCGCGGCGACGGCGACGGTTGCGCGCCATGGCGGCATCCCGCTTCATCGAGACCACGCAGCACGTAAGCACCGTCATACGGCAAAGCATCAAAACCGCAGTCAGCACCGGATATTCCCACCAAAGCAACGCACCGCCCATGGCAAGCTCCATTGCCGCCATGGAAAGCGGAATCCACGCCATTTTGCGTGTGACCGAATACTGTGCCGCTGTTATCATATACAAACTTATCGCACCAAATACCGCTGCGACAACCACTGAAAAAATCATCTGTATATCCCCCTGCTGTCTTTTTTGAAAAATCGAACATTTGTTCGTTTTATACTTTTATTATATCACCACTTATGGTTTTGTCAAGGGGATTTTGAAAAATTTTTTACAGGTTTTTCAGCCGACGGTTTGCCGACGTTACCGTGTTTTTAAGCAACATGGCAATTGTCATCGGCCCCACGCCGCCCGGCACGGGCGTTAAGTAACCGGCAACCTCGTCCACACCGTCTGCCACGTCGCCGCACAATTTGCCCGCCGCGTTGCGGTTCATGCCGACGTCAATCACTACCGCACCGGGTTTGACCATGTCGGGTGTTACAAAATCGGCTCTTCCTACGGCAGAAACCAAAATATCGGCACGGCGACAAACCGCCGCCAAATCCGCAGTGCGGGAATGGCAAATGGTAACGGTTGCGTTTTCGTGAAGCAACAACATCGCCATGGGTTTTCCCACAATGTTGCTGCGGCCGATTACCACACACTCTTTCCCCGCCACGGCAACACCTGTGCGGTGTAACAATTCCATCACGCCCGCCGGGGTACACGGCAAAAACGAAAAATCACCAATCATAATATGTCCCACGTTTTCGGCATGAAAAGCATCCACGTCTTTGCTCGGTGCAATTGCGGCAATTACCGCTTTGTCATCCAACGGAGAAGGCAGCGGCAACTGACACAAAATGCCGTCGACGTCCGTTCGTTCGTTAAGCGTTTTAATACACGCTAACAATTCTTCTTGTGTGGTATCGGCAGGCAACGCAATTTCCTCAGAACGAATACCCACCTCGGCGCACGCTTTTTTCTTGTTGTTCACATAAATACGCGAAGCAGGGTTGTCCCCCACAATAATCACAGCTAAGCAAGGTTCGACACCCGCCTCGCACAGAGCCTTTACTTCACCCGCCAACTCGGCACGCACTTCGGCTGCAATGCGCTTTCCGTCAATGCAAATCGCCATTTTCTGTTTCCTCCTCTGTTGCTTCGGCAAGCGGAATCGTTTCCTCATCGACCGAATCCCCTTGCGCTTTTCCTTTTAAAACAAGGTACAAAATAACTCCCGCCAACACCGACACCGCCGCGACCAGACACGAAACTTTCATGGTCCCCAGATACAAGCTGTCGGTACGCAGCATTTCAATAAAGAATCGACCCGTACCATACCATATTACATAAAGCGAGAACAACTGTCCTTTAAAGCGATATGCTTTTTTGGACACCGTATGTAACAACAAAAAACCCAAGAAGCACCACAACGATTCGTACAAGAAGGTCGGGTGTACCGGCAACATACGGTCGTACCCCGAAGCCGAATTGGAAAAGCTCGAAATCCAACTTCCCGTCATACCCCACGGCAACGTGGTGTTAGAGCCAAATGCCTCTTGGTTAAAAAAGTTGCCCCAACGACCCACCGCTTGTCCGATAAAAAAGCCAATGGCTCCCATGTCAAACATGCGCAAGGTGTCCACTTTTTTGAGCCGACACATCCAAAGCGCCGTAACAAATGCCATAATCACGCCGCCATAAATGGCAAGTCCGCCGTTCCACACGGCAAAGATTTCAAGGGGATTGGCAAAATATTCTGCACGGCTGTCAGAAAACAACACATAATATAGCCGCGCACCTGCAAACGCAAACAACGCACAAACCAACACCACGTCCATCATCGGGTCACGACGAATACCAAATCGTTTGGCATTGCGAAACGCATACCATACAGCAAGCAAAAAGCCTACGGCAATCAGCACGCCGTACCATTTGATGGTAAGTTCCGTTCCAAAAAAGGGCAGCGAGACAATGGTGTCTTCTACGGCAAATTTCCATCCCAATTTGGGAAATTCAATGTACGATTCCATAAAGCACCCTCCTTAAAGCGGATTAACAATCGAAAGCGACGAGGCTTCCTCGTCAAAATCATTCTTTAAACGTTGTTCAACAGCGTTTTTGGTAAGAGTCGCCACCGCATCCAACAACGAGAACGGGTCTCTCCCGCCAAAATGTGCATCCACGGCAATGTCGCCGCACCCTTCCACGCTGTCAAAATGCGAAATCATTTGCCCGTACACCGCTTTGCGCGCCGTGTCAAACTCGTCGGCGGAAATCCCCTCACGCAACATGCGTTCTCGCTCGTGGCGAAACGCTTCGCAAACCGCCTGCGGGTTTTGAGATTCGCCACCGATAATCCACACGCCATATCCCGGTCCGTCAAAATATTCCACACCAAACGAAGCGTTAATTAACCCCTCGTTCATCAGCCGCGCATACAACGGGTTGGCACGTCCGCCCAACAATTCTTGCAACACCGCCGCAGCCGCCATTTCTTCTGCCGAAGCATCAAGTAATCCCTCTTTTGTGTTTTGCGGAACTTTGTATCCCAAATAAAAAAGCGGTTCTGCCACCGGCATTTTCACTTCGGTTACGGCACGATATGCAATATGCGGCTCGTCCACGGGCGGTCGTTTGGAATCGTAGGCGGGGGCGGGTTTGAGCAACTTGTCCGCCATTTCTTCCACCTGTTCACACGTAACGTTCCCCGCCACCGATAACACCATGTTGTGCAGATTATAAAAACGGTAATAACAACCATACAGCAATTCGGGTGTAATTTCGGCAATCGATTCCACCGTTCCCGCAATGTCCACTCGCACGGGATGGTTGTGATATAGCCCCTCTAACAAGTTACAAAAAACCGTACGCGAGGGGGAATCTTCACACATACGAATCTCTTGTCCAATGATTCCGCGTTCTTTTTCCACCGTTTTTTCGGTAAAATACGGTTTTTGCACAAAATCCAGCAAAATTTCCAACGATTCGCTCAGTTGCCGTGTGCAAGAAAACAAATACGCGGTATGGTCAAACGACGTGTACGCGTTTGCCGACGCACCCGTTTTGGCATACCGTTCAAACGCATCGCAATCTTCGTTTTCGAACAATTTATGTTCCAAATAATGCGCAATGCCCGCAGGCAACTCCACCACTTTGTTGGTATCGGCAGACAGGTACGCCGTGTCAATGGACCCGTATTTGGTGGCAAACACCGCATAAGCAGAGGCATACCCTTCTTTTGGCCAAACGTAAATCGGCAATCCGGAAGAATGCTGCAAAAAATAACAGCGTTCGCCGGTGTGGTTACACTGCATCGTTTTCCATTCACTCATGGGCAGCATCCTCCTTTTGTGCCAACAAATATACACATTCGTATTGTAGTTTCTTCGCCGCTTCAATCACGTCTTCACGTGTTACGGCGGCAATTTCTTCGCGGGTTTGTTCGGGGGAACTTATTTTTTCTCCCGTGCTTTGCACCACGTACCATGCGGCACGTGCACTTTGCGAGTCGCCCACCGCTTCAAAACTTTGTACCACACTGCGCCGTGCGGCTTCCAAATCCTCGTCGGTAAATTCGCCGCGGCAAATGAGTTCGCGTTGCGCCAAAATTTCCGTTTCGGCACGCACAGCGTTTTTCTCATCCACGCCGCATTGTATTAACATAACCCCTTTTATACGGTCGTACGTTGAAGAACAATAATAACACAAACTCAACTTTTCCCGCACGTTGCGAAAAAGCAGCGAGGTGGCGGTGCCACCAAGCAACGCATTCATCAACCGTGTGGCAGAAACCTTTTCACTCGGCTCGGCACAATCGGTGCGAAAACCCATTACCAGTTTGGATTGTCCCACTTCCATGCGTTCGGTTTTGCGCCGCAAAGTGGGAATGCGGGTTGCGGTATCCGTGGAACACACCACGGGATTTCTCCTCTCTATTGCCGCAAACTCTTTACAAAAAGCCTCTTCCACCTCTGCAAGGGCTTTGTCGTCTTGCAAAATCAGTTGTACCGATGCTTGTTGTAACACCCGCTTCCACGCACGCGTCATGGCTTCGGGGGTTAGGTTTTCGATAACCTCTGCCGAGCCGTACCGCCCAATCCCGTATGCTTCGTCGGGGCAAAGCAACCGTTCGGCTTGACAACGGGCATGCCACCGTTTTTCGTTGATTTCTGCGCGTACTTCTTCTGCCAAACACCGCCGTTCGGTTTGCACGTCTTCCAAGCGGAAAACTCCATCAACAAACGCGGGGCGAAACAACATTTCCCGCAACAATTCGGCACACGCAGCAGTAACCGTTTCGCCTTCCAAGGCAAAACGGTCTGCCGTGGTTTCGGCAGTAAACACCAACGCCTGCACTTCCCCCACGCGGGAAACTTCGCCACTTACCGATGCACCATAAAGTTCGTTCAGCCGTTTATGCAACGCCGTAAAATCGGGGTACCGCGCACAACTGCGCACCAACAACCGCGAAAGCAATGCGTTTTCTTCCACGGTTTCTTTTTGCAGCGGCAATAGCAAAGCCACCGTTATTTGCGCTGTTTTAAAGCGGGTATCCGGCAATGCCAAACTGCGAACACCGTTTCCCACCAACCGATTTTCTTGCTTCATAAACAACCTCCGCCCTATAATACAGTTCAGTATACCATATCTTTTTGGGTTTGAAAAGTACAAAACAGAGAATCTTGTCTACTCACTCCGCAAGGCTTCTACCGGTTGTAATTTTGATGCCTTGTAAGCGGGGTACACCCCAAACACTACACCGACCGCAACAGAGAACCCCAGCAACTTCAAAAAAAGCCACGGCGAAACCGAAACCGCCACACCCGAAAACGGCAACACAACCGCCAACACAACCGCCGGTAACATGCCGACAACCGCCCCCGCGGCAGAAAGCAGGCCCGCCTCGACCAAAAATTCTGCCAAAATGCGTTTTTGTGAGGCACCAACCGCTTTTTTGACACCGATTTCCCGTTTGCGTTCGTTCACGGCAGACAGCATGGCTGTCACAATCCCAAACCCCGAAACCACCAACGAAACCGCGCTGAGCACCGTGAGTACCAACGCAATCAGTTCGACAAGCCGCAACAATCGGTCTTTTTGCGCCGCCAAATTATCGGTGCGAAACGAGGCGCTTCCCTGATAGAGGCGGTTAAGCACGCGTTTGATAGCGTTTTGTGCTGTTTCGGTTGCCTCGCCGTTGGCGCGCACGGCAAACTGGTCAAAGTTTATTTGTCCTGTCAAGTTTTGTTGCGTAGTATACGGAATATATACCATCCCCGGAATCATTGCCGCCATGTTTTGCAACAAACTGCTTCCGGTTTTGGTTACCCCTACTACGGTTAACGTTTCGGACAGGCTGCCCACTTGTACCGTAATGGTTTTTCCCACCACGTTGCCTCTGCCATAGGCGGCTTTTGCCGTGGTTTCATCCAACACGCAAACGGCCGCCGCTGCATCCACGTCACTGTGCGAAAGCATCCGCCCGTGCATGACTTCCACCGAAATCACTTGCCCCGCCCCCGCATCAATGCCGCAAAGTACCGCGCTTTGATTATTTTTGGCAGTGCAAACCGTACCGTAATATATCATCAGCGGCATTGCCGAAGAAACCTGCGGCAAGGCGCGAATTTCTTCTAACGCCTCCTCGTTTAACAAAATGCTGCCGTCGTCGGTTGTCACCGAAAGACCACCGACACCCATGCTGTTGAGTTCGTTGGTTGCTAAAGCTTCTCCCGCGTTACCGATAACCGATACCAGTGATACCATCAACATTCCCACCGCAATACCGCTGACCGTCAAGGCGGTACGCCCGCGGCGGCGCAGCAGGTTTCGAATCGCTGTTTTTATCAGTTCCATGGATTATTCCACCCGCACGGCAACTTGTTCGCCGGATAAATCTTCGGGATTTTGTACCACCCGTTCACCTGCCGATACGCCGGACACCACCAAAATTCCGTCGGCAGTTTCTCGCCCCAACTCCACCGTCCGCCGATAGGCATTTTGTTTTCCGTCATAAACATACACAAATTCCTTTCCCTTTTCGTCTTGTCCAATCGTTTCGTAGGGAAGTAACAACGCGTTCTCGGTGGTGCTGACAACAATCCCCGCTTGTGCATTCAATCCCACGCGCAAATCCGCCGCCGTATCTTCCAGCGACACCACGGCATCCACCACCGTTTCCGAAAGTGAGCCGACATACTGTTGCCGCGCAGTTGACGCAATTGTTTCCAACGTGCCGCGGTACGCTTTTGAAAAAGCTACTCCCGAAACCGTTACCGATTGCCCCACTTTGACCAGCGGCAAATATTGTTCGCGGATTGCCACCGCAATTTGTCGAGCGTTTCCCGTGGTAATCACGGCGCACGGCGCGGTATAATCCACCGTTTCACCGGCACGCACGTTGACCGCCGCCGCCACACCGTCAATCGGTGCTACCACTTCGCTTGCCATGGGCAAACCCACACCGTCTGTTATTCCGCCGGACAGTTGCGACAACACCGCTTGCGTTGCCTGTGTGTCCACCGAAAAAAGCGGTTGTCCTTTTTTTACTTTTTGTCCTTCTTTGACGTAAACCGTTCCCGCCACGCACGGTGCTTCCACATACACTTCTTTGCTGTTAGTCGCTTCCACCTTGCCGTTGCATTTGACCGTTTGTTGCACCGTTTTTTCCTTTAACGTTACCACCGAAACGGTGAACGGTTTGGGTTTTAGCCATTCTCCCACACCGAAAACCGCGCCTATTGTCAAAACGGTTGCTACCGCCAACCACACATACTTTTTCATTTTCTTTCTCCTTTTTGCAAACCTTTTTCGTTGTTAGTCTTTGAAAGAAACGGAAAAATATTGATGAAACAAAAATTTCTTTTGTTACGAAATTTTGACAACAAAAAAAGCCGTGAAATCACGGCTTTTAATTTTTGCCTTTTAGGCGATTCGGTGTACTGGTTAATCCGTAGTATATATCAATACAACTAAAGGTTCGGTGACGACTAGCTATGTTAATTTATAAAATTTTGAAATTATTTGTAATAGTATGAAGCACTCCATTGTGCATAAAAAGATGCCCCTCGATGAGATACATATGCATGATTAAAGGACGAAAAGTAGGATTTAACTGTAACTGTGTACTTTTGTTTTGTGCACTTAAACACAGTTACATGACCATATTTCACATTTTTATAATTTGCTACAATTTTACCTTTAGCATCTTTTACAGTAACATCAAAACGAGTTTTATCTTTGATTGTATCGTAATAATACGATTTATCCGTATATCCGCTTCTCTTTGCCGAACTGTATAAGGTGCTGTTGTATCCCACGTGCATTTGTATATACAACTTCTTATTGTTTTTTCCTTGTATAGTAAAGTTTTGTGTTTTAGCTTTGTTTTGAGGACCAGCTATTGATGAATTTAACGTTTGATATCTATTTGTCCACTTTTCACTTGCGGCAGACGCGCTCATCGTGGCAGAAGACATAATTAACACAACAGCAACAAAGCAAGAAACTATTTTTTTAAAGTTTGACATAATACCTCCTCGTTAATCGTCACCAAAATTATTATATCTGTATTACAGATAAATGTCAATATCTTTATAACAGATATCGCATAATGTCTGTGAGGTGGTTATTGTGCAATTTAAGAATTTGCGAGGAATTAGAGAAGATAGGGATATTAAGCAAAAAAATATAGCAAAATATTTAAACGTATCGCAAAACACATATTCACAATACGAAACAGGTGTAATTTCCTTAACAGCAGAAGTTTTAATAAAATTGTCTGAATATTATAATGTAAGTATAGATTATCTGCTTGACAGAACAAACAACCCTAATGTGCAAAAATAAAAGCCGTGAAATCACGGCTTTTATTTTTTTTGCTTTGGCAATGGTGCAAGGGAAATCAATGCAAAGCATTGGATATACACTTCGTGGCGAAGCCACACCCTTATCTTTTATCTCTTCTCCCTTATCTTTTATCTGGAAAAGTCACGCCTTTTTTAGAGAAGAGTGAAAAGAGAACAGAGAAAAGCGAAGAGAACCAAAAAGAAAAAGCCACACGATGTGTGACTTTTCTTTTTGGGTAGTTTGAACTTAGTGGCACGACTTAAATGTGCCTGAAAACTGAAAAACTCTGTTAGTTATTTGATTTTTTCTATCGGCATCCAAATTTGAACGTTACGTTCTGATTTAGGTTGCCAATGGTATACTGCCAATTCCGGTGCATTCTTTAACTGAAAACCCATTTCCGGCATCCATTCTGTCAAAATCTGTATTCTCAAATTAAGCAGGTCAAAATAATCGCATATCGGACTTTTGACATTGCTTGTCTCGAATACTACATAGGTTGTTTCGGGGATAACAATATTCTCTAATCCCAAATCCTCAACAAAATCAACACCCGTAACTTCTTTGTTATAAAGATTTTCTCTTTCCCAGCCATCTAATAAATGGCAGTAATAATAGTCATATCCTTCTTCTGTAATATTGGATATTACACAATGGGCATCAACATTCCTTGATGCTCCACGAAGAAACCACTGTTTTCCTCTAGTTGTAGTAAACAGTTGCTCTTCCTGTCGTTCTCTTTCCTTCCCGTAAGGCGCTCCAGTAAAATGTGCCTTGTATCCGGTAAGTATCATTTCAGGTTTCTTTTCAATTCTGTAATTCATAGGTTTACCGCCTTCCAAAGAAAATCTCAGTACAAGACGGGAATAGGAATTCAGTTTACTGCCATCATTGCGAGCCTGTGATGGTAATATACCGTGGAACTTTTGGAATGCTTTTGCAAAGCTGTCCGGACTTTCATAGCCATACTTCAACGCTACATCAATAACTTTTGCATCAGTTGTGGCTAACTCCGTACCGGCAAGCGACAACCTACGATTGCGAATATACTCACCGATGGTGAAACCGCAAATAACACTGAACACACGTTGGAAGTGGTAGCTCGATGAAAAGCTTTGTGCCGCGACCTTCTCGTAATCAATCGTTTCTGTCAAATTATCTTCGATATAGTCGATAGCTTTTTGCAAACCCATGATCCAGTCCATATTATCCCTCCTTGTCTGCCCCTATTTTATCAAAAGGCAATTTGTATTTCCCGATATTTTGTGCTAAGTATAATCGGGTTTTTGTGTCACTTATTATACTATACATTTGCACGAAGTGCAACATCGTTGGCGTAGCCACATCGTTTTGTGTCCGCTAAAGCGGAGTGATGTTAGCCTTCGGCAAAATGATGTTGCGAGTAAACTCGCAAACGATGTTGTGTCCTTGCGGACACAAACACAAAAAGAAAACACTTCCCAAAAGGAAGTGTTTCTTTTTGGCACCCCCAACAGGAATCGAACCTGTAACTAACCCTTAGGAGGGGTTTATTATATCCATTTAACTATGAGGGCAAGTTTTGCCTTATTATACCACTTATTTTTTCTTTGTCAATGTGTTGTGTTTTTGTCGAAAAGGTGCTATAATGTGTGACAAAGATTATTTTTTGGCAAAAGGAGTCGTATTATGAAACGTTTTGTTGCTATTCTTTTGGTAGCTTGTTTGTTAACCGTAGGTTTTTGCGGTTGCGCTCCGCAAGGCGATGACACCTCGAACGGTACCACCACGGGAGCGCCCACCACAACCGTGCCTCCTTCTCAAAACGGTAAACTTTTCAATGTTCTTACCGGTGAATTTTCGTTAAACGAAGCCGACGGCAATCGTCCCGTTGGCGTTATGGTTCCCAACGACGGCACGACCCGCGGCAACCAAGCGGGCATTGATAAAGCGGACTTTATTTTGGAATCGGAAACCGAAGGCGCCATTCCGCGTTTGTTAGTGTTGTTTGGCAACGCTTCTTCCATTCCGGAAAAATTCGGCCCCACACGCAGTGCGCGTTCCCCGTTTGTCAGAATGGCACGCGGCATGGATGCCATTTACTGCCACGCCGGCGGTAGTCCGTTTGCTTTGAACACCTTAAAATCCGGTGTCATGACACACATTGACGCACTTGCCGATTCCAACACGTTCTGGCGCGATACCGAGCTCAAAGCCGTGATGGATACCGTTCACAGTGTTGCCACCTCCGGCGAAAAAATGGTAGCTCGCATCAAAAAAAGCGGTTATTCCACCACCGCTTCCAAACAACCCTTTACGTTTGGTGAGGTCGTCGGCACGCAACCTGCTCAAAAAGTGCAACTGAAATCCACTGCCGGCCATACGGTTTCGTTTGTTTATGACAGTGCCTCCAAAACCTACGGCAAACAAATCGGCACACTGGAAAACGGCAAACCCCACCTTTCTTTGGAAGATAACCAAATCAAAGTAACAAACGTGGTGGTATTATATGCCGAAAAACACGTTGAGCAAAAAACCTCCAAGACCACTACGTACGATTTTGCTACCGGAAACGGTAAAGGGTATATGATTAGCGGCGGTAAGATGCGCCCCATCAAATTCACCTTGCAAAACGATGGCTTTACCCTGACGGAAGAAGATGGTTCCCCTGCCAAGTTTGCAACCGGCAAAACATATATGGTTCTTGCCGACCAAAACCTTGCCGGAAACTTTTCGGCTTCCTAAATAATTTTAACCCCCCGACAGAACAGCTGTCGGGGGGCTTTTTTTAATGTGTGTTTCTTTTTTTGGCTTGGTCTTTGAGCGATACCACACTGCCATCGGGTCGTTTGACGGTGGTGTTATCTAAAACACTTTTCATGTTTGAGCGAAAAGCTTGTATATATTCCTCGCGCAGTGCTTGGCGTTCTTTTTGCTCTTCGGTAGTTAGTTCCCGTTCGCGGGAGATGCGCGTCAGTTCGCTGATGCGGTCAATTCTTTCTTGTTTCATCGGCTGTTACCTCAATGCCTCTTTTTTGATTTTGGCGGTCGGTCGCGGATATTTGGCGGGGGTAGGTTTTACTTTTTCAAACACAAAAATGCGCCGTTCTTGTTTTTCACTGTCGGCAGCAGGCAAAAACAAAGAATGCACTGCCTTTTGCTTGGCACCCAAAACCGTAACGGCTGTTTTTGCCGCCTCGAATTCCGCGTCACTTTCGGGTCCTTTCATGGCAAGGAACACACCGCCCACTTTGCAAAACGGCAAGCAATATTCCGAAAGTGTCGGCAACGCCGCCACCGCGCGTGCGGTTGCCACGTCAAATTTTTCGCGCAGTGCGGGGTCTTTTCCGCCGTCCTCGGCACGCGCGTGAACCGTCTTGGCGGAAATACCGAGTTCGCGGCATACTTCCTGCAAAAAAAGCAACCGTTTATTCAGACTATCCAACAACGTCACTTGCAAATTTTTGCAAACAATGGCAAGGGGTATGGCAGGGAACCCTGCCCCTGTTCCCACGTCAATCAACGAAACCGTATCCTTTTGCGGCAAAAGCGGCACCGCCGTCAAACTATCCACAAAATGTTTGACCACAATTTGCTGCGGTTCGGTAATGGCGGTCAGATTCATTTTTTCGTTCCATTCCACCAATAATTGTGCGTAGCGGTCAAACTTTTCGGCAGCGGTATCATCCACCGTCACACCGTACCGGGCAGCATATGCTTTTAATTGTTGCTTATCAATCATGTGTTACCTCCCCTGGTGGACAACCACACCAGCAACACCGACACGTCGGCAGGGCTGACACCACTGATACGAGAGGCTTGACCGATACTGCGCGGACAAATTTTTCCCAGTTTTTCTTGTGCTTCTTTGCGCAACCCGACAATGGTGGTGTAATCGGTATCTTCCGGTAACAATCGGTTTTCCAACCGCCGTTGCTCATCAATGGCGGCTTGCTGACGGCGAATGTAGCCCTCGTATTTGATTTCCACTTCCACTTGTTCTCTGACAAGCGGGTCAAGGGACGGGCGGGTAGTATCCACGCTCGTCAAATTTTCGTAATTAAGTTGCGGGCGACGTAACAATTCTTCCAACCGAATGCCCGAAACCACAGGCGTGGTGCCGCAGTTTTTCAACACTTCGTTTAACGTTTCGGTGGGCGATAAAATGGTTTCTTGCAAACGTTTTCGTTCCGCCGCTTTTTGTTCTTGACGCTTACAAAAACGCTCCCAACGACCGTCATCCACCAAACCGACTCTTCTGCCAAACGGTGTCAGTCGTTCGTCGGCGTTATCTTGCCGCAAAACCAAACGATATTCCGAGCGCGAGGTCATCATGCGGTACGGGTCGGCGCACCCTTTGGTTACCAAATCGTCAATCAACGTGCCGATATAACTGGATGCACGGTCCAAAATCAGCGGTTCTTTGCCTTTTACTTTGAGCGCGGCATTGACACCCGCCACCAAACCTTGGGCGGCGGCTTCTTCATAACCGGAACTGCCGTTGAATTGTCCCGCACCGTACAAGCCCTCAAACTCTTTACATTCCAGCGTAGGTGCCAACTGCAACGGGTCACAGCAATCGTATTCAATGGCATAGGCAGGGCGCATGACTTCTACCTTTTCCAAACCGGGGATGGTATGCAGAAGTTTAAGTTGCACGTCCACCGGCAAGGAAGAGGATAACCCTTGCAAATACATTTCTTGTGTATGCAATCCGCATGGTTCAATAAACACTTGATGTCGTTCTTTGTCGGCAAAACGAACAATTTTATCTTCAATACTGGGACAATACCGCGGTCCGACACCGTGAATTTTCCCGCCATACAGCGGGGAACGGTGTAAATTATCCAGTATCACTTGTTTGGTTTCGGTGGTTGTCCACGTGATATGGCAATCCACTTGGTTTTCCAAAACACCGCCCGTTTCAAACGAAAACGGCACCACCGGTTCATCCCCCGGTTGGACTTCCATTTTGGAAAAATCAATGCTCGAACGCAGCACCCGCGCGGGTGTTCCCGTTTTAAAACGGCGCAACGACATTCCCAAAGCTAAAAGCGAATCGGTCAGCGTGGCGGCGGGGAACAACCCGTCCGGCCCGCCATCGTACGAAACGTCGCCAATAAACAGTTTGCCGCGCAAAAACGTTCCGGTTGCCAAAATAACCGTTTTGGCGGTATATTCTTCTTCCAATTTGGTGGTCAATAACCATTCGCTGTTTTGGGCGCGCACAAGGTCGGTCACTTCCGCTTGTTTTATCAACAACCCTTCGGTTGTTTCCAGCACGTTTTTCATGTAGGCACCGTATTGACGACGGTCAATTTGAGCGCGCAACGAATGCACCGCGGGACCTTTGCCGCGGTTTAACATCCGCGATTGCAAAAACGTAGCATCGGCGGCTTTTCCCATTTCGCCACCCAAAGCATCGATTTCGCGCACCAAATGTCCTTTGGCTGTTCCACCAATAGAGGGGTTACACGGCATGTTCCCAATGGCATCCAAATTCATGGTAAAAATAGCGGTCCGACATCCCAATCGTGCCGCCGCCAATGCCGCCTCGATACCGGCATGACCGGCACCGATAACCGCTACGTCAAATTGTCCTGCTGTGAATTTCATGCTGTTTGCTCCCGAAATTTTGTTTTTTTCATTATACTGCTCTTTTACGCATTGCGCAACCGTTTTTCAAAAGGAATCTGTTTTTTCCCCATTTTTTCCACCGCTTTTTTCTGTTGAAAAGTTAAAAGTTTTGTGGAAAACTTTTTTGAAAATGAAAAAAGATTGCCTTTTTTGTCGTTTCGTTCACAGTTTCCACGCAAATTTCCACAAAATGTAAATCTTTTTCTTTTTTGTGAAAGTGTTGTCTTTTTGTTGCATAGTTTGCAAAAATATGATAGGATAATGCTTGTTATCAGCAATTTTTAAGGGAGGGGTTTTGTGCCGACGTTAACCGACATCCGCACCGTTCGGGAAATTTTGTCCCGTCACGGGTTTTCGTTTTCCAAGGCATTGGGTCAAAATTTTTTGATTAACCCTTCGGTTTGTCCGCGCATGGCGCAAAGCTGCCATCCCGACCTTGTCGGTGATTTTGCGGTTTTGGAAATTGGACCGGGGCTTGGTGTGCTGACCAAGGAATTGGCGCAGGTTGCCAAACGCGTTATCAGCATTGAACTGGATACTCGCCTACTCCCCATTTTGCAAGAAACGCTTGCGGAATACGATAACGTTACGATTGTTTCCGGCGATGCGCTTAAACTGAATTTGGCAGAGATTTTGAACACCCACGCCAAAGGGTTACCCGTTGTGGTGTGCGCCAATTTGCCGTATTACATTACCTCGCCCATTTTGATGCATCTGCTCGAAAGCCGCTTGCCGTTTGAAAGTATTACCGTGCTGGTGCAAAAGGAAGCCGCCCAGCGGTTGTGTGCCGTACCCGGCACACGGGAGTGTGGTGCCATTTCGCTGGCAGTATCGTATTTTGCCGAGCCTCAAATTTTGTTTTCGGTTTCGCGCGGCAGTTTTATGCCCGCACCCAATGTGGACAGCAGCGTTATTCAACTGCGGCTTCGCAAAACCCCACCGTGCAAACTGGTGGACGAGACTTTATTTTTCCGCTTGATTCACGCGGCGTTTCAGCAACGGCGAAAAACGCTTGCGAATTCCTTGTGCAATGCCGGTTTTTCCAAAGAAGTCGTGCGGGAAGTATTGGAAAAAGTAAATCTTTCCCCCACCGCTCGCGCCGAGGAACTTTCGCTCCAACAATTTGCCGCCTTGACAGACGGATTTTATCGTATAGGTTAAGAAAATATAAAAAAGGCAACTCGTACTGAACTGCCCCAATTTGTGCGGACAGTACAAAAAAGGCCTTTATGGTAGTTGAAATTAAATTTTAAGCAACATACTGACTTCTCTTCTCAAGGGGAGTCAGTTTTGTTTTTAGTTGTATGCGTTGGTTGTTGTAAAAATG
>JAZNRV010000085.1:0-4448 GCA_045590855.1 Acutalibacteraceae bacterium
GCAAGTACAAGCCAATATGGAAAAAAATCAACGGGATTATTATTTGCACGAGCAAATGAAAGTGATTGCTTCGCAATTGGGCGAAGCAGATGACCCAATGGGCGAAGCGGATGAATTGCGCACAAAAATCAAAGCCCTTTCTTTGCCAAAAGAATCTGAAGAAAAACTGCTCAAAGAATGTGATAAACTCGCCAAAATGCCGTTTGGTTCGCACGAGGCAACGGTTGTACGCAATTATTTGGATGTCTGTTTGAACTTGCCGTGGAATACCACGACAAAAGAAAAACAAGGTTTGGAACAAGCAAAAAAAATATTAGACCGCGACCATTACGGGCTGAACAAAGTAAAAGAACGGATTTTGGAAGTGTTGGCCGTTCGCAAGTTAACGGGCGGCACAGCGGGGCAAGTGATTTGCCTTGTCGGTCCTCCGGGTGTTGGTAAAACTTCCATTGCAAAGTCTGTTGCAGAGGCCTTGGGACGCCAATATGTTCGCGTGTCGCTCGGTGGCGTTCGCGACGAAGCGGAAATCCGTGGTCATCGCAAAACGTATATCGGGTCAATGCCCGGTCGATTGATTCAAGCAATTACCAAAGCAAAATCAAATAATCCGGTTGTTTTATTAGACGAAATTGATAAGTTGGGAAACAGTCATAACGGCGACCCGGCATCGGCATTGTTGGAAGTGTTGGACACGGAACAAAACCATGCGTTTGTTGACCACTACGTGGAAATTCCGTATGACCTTTCGCAGGTGTTGTTTATTACAACGGCAAACAACGCTGAAAATATCCCCGCACCGCTCTTTGACCGTATGGATGTGATTACTCTTTCCAGTTACACTACCGAAGAAAAATTCCGCATTGCGCGCGACCATCTTGTTCGCAAACAATTAAAATCCAACGGCTTGACCGCGCGGCAACTTCGTTTTTCCGATGATGCTATTTACGCGATAATTGACGGTTACACTCGCGAAGGTGGCGTGCGTAACTTGGAACGGTGTCTTTCCAAAATATGCCGTCAGTGTGCGCAAAAAATTGTTTCTGATACCGCGCGCAGCGTGAGTGTGACGGCTAAAAATTTGCAAGAATTTCTTGGTCCTCGCCGTTTTAAAGAGGAAAATGAAGCCAAAAGGGACGAAGTGGGTGTGGTTAACGGTTTGGCTTGGACGGCTGTTGGCGGAGAAACCATGCCGATTGAAGTGGCTGTACTGAACGGAACCGGCAAAATTGAATTAACAGGTTCTTTGGGTGACGTAATGAAAGAATCCGCCAAAGCGGCTGTCAGTTACGTGCGTGCAACTGCTGACCGTTGGAATATCGAGGAAGATTTTTACAAAACCAAGGATATTCATATTCACGTTCCCGAAGGTGCTGTCCCCAAAGATGGACCTTCCGCCGGTGTGACCATGGCAACCGCCCTTGTTTCTGCGCTGACGGATACACCGGTACGTCACGATGTGGCTATGACGGGAGAAATTTCATTGCGCGGTCGCGTTTTGCCAATCGGTGGTTTGAAAGAAAAAACTATGGCGGCTTACCGTCACCACTTGACGACGGTGGTGATTCCGCAGGATAACGAGGCGGATTTGGCAGAAATTGACGAAGTAGTAAAACAAAACGTGAAATTTGTCACCGCACGCAACGTAGAGACCGTCATTAAAACGGCATTGCGTTAAAGGAGGGAAGACCCATGAAAATTGAATCGGCTGTGTTTGAATTATCTGCCGGTATCAGCAGTCAATTACCACCCTCTATCTTGCCGGAAATCGCTTTTTCGGGGCGTTCCAACGTCGGTAAATCATCTTTGATTAACAAACTGGTAAACCGCAAAGCTTTGGCGCGTACCAGTTCCACCCCCGGTAAAACAGCAACCATCAATTTTTATAAATTGGATACGTTACGTCTTATCGACTTGCCGGGCTATGGCTATGCCAAACTTTCTTTTTCGGAAAAGAAACGGTTTAGCCAAACCATTGAACATTATTTTGATGACGAACGCGATTTGCGATTGGTGTTACAACTGATTGATATGCGCCATCCGCCAAGCACCGACGATTATCAAATGTTGGAATATTTGACGCATTGTGAATTACCCTTTATTGTGGTACTGACCAAAGCAGATAAACTCAACAAAACGCAACGCGCCGAACGATTGGAAGCATTGCAAGAGGAGCTTTCGGATTACGAAGGAATACACATGGTTCCTTTTTCTGCCATTACCGGCGAAGGGGTAGAGGAACTTCGTTCCATTTTAAAAGAAGTCACAGAAGAATAAAAAATTGTATAAAAAAAGACTTGTTACAGCAAGTCTTTTTTTGTTCACATATAAATCATTTTTTGATGATTTGTTTGATTTTTTTCAGTTGCTCTTGAGTAACACCGCAAGAAAGCAAAAAAATTTTTAACGTAAACCGACAGCGGTTCACCGGGGGCATAGGTTTGCAGTTGATTTAAAAAATCCGTGTAAAAATGTAACGTGCCCCTCTTTATCGAATTTTTCAAATTGTGACAGCGTTCAAGTTTTCCAAGAGTTGACATTTTGTTTGAAATACAGTATCATAAAACGTACAGGACAGACGATTGAACAACACAACTAAATTATCGAAAAACGAAGTCCTATTGCTATTTGTGAAAACCAAGACAACTTAACGGATACACCGTATTTGATGGTTCTTTTTTGTAAAAAAGATGCAAAGAAAGGAAGAAAAAAGAATGAAAATCGAAAAACGTTGGCTCATAGTTTCTCTGATTTTAGCCTTGCTGGCAGTAAGCGTATTTCTCGGTTTGGTTTTATTATCGCCTTCGGCGCCGAGATATGGTGTCAAATGGAGTATAACCGATCCCGATGATTTAGGCAGCCGTTGCTTTGCAGCAGAAGGTTTAACCGCTGATATCGGTGTTGGTGCTAAAAACGGCAGCAGCGACTTCGATAATATTTATCCGTGGTCGGAAATGGTTCGTTGCAACATAAAAGAAGTTGATGGGGAAGATGTGGTCATCTTTGAAGGCGAAGAAGGTTTCGCATTAGACGGCAGCAACGGCAATGTGTTTGTCCGTATCCCAAAATTCTACGTCGAAAAATTTCAAGAAGACGGCTATGAATATCGTGTGGTCTCCGAAAAAGGCAGAACACCGCATCCCGCCTTTATTGAAGACGGTAAAGAACTGGATGCCATTTACGTCGGTGCTTTTGAAGCCTATATTGAAGAAGGTGACAGACAAGTTACGTTAAACGGTTATGAAGGTACAGAAGGCACACTAAAATCCATTGCCGGTGTTTTACCTACCAGTAACACCCCTGCACAAGCTTATTTGAACGCGGCACAAAAAAACGGTATCCGCTACACCTTGTACGACAATCGTACGTTAGATGCGTTGTGGACTTTGGTAGCCGTGGAATTCGGCAACCGTAACACCGGTGCCATTTGGGGATACGGGTCGTCACAATATGCGCAACCTTATGATGTTCCTGCTCGACTTGTACGCGAAACCGCAACAAATACGAATGTGGTGAAAGTAGATAGCACTCCTTATATGCTGGAACGTATGCTTGTGGGTTCTACCGTTACCATTTGCCGTGAAAAACAAAGTTATATCGTTGCACAGCGACACATTACAGACGTTTATACGGAAGACGACCTCCTTTGTATAGAATTTGATGGAGAGCCCATCAACGTTGAAGCAGAAACGTACTTTGCCGGTTCGGGTGCCTTGGGTACCAACTTTACCGAAACGTGTGGTAGCGGTGCTCTGGTTTGGCATACCGGTCGGGCCGATTTTGCAATCACAACGTTGCTTCATCTTGACCCGATGCGCTATCGCTGGATTGAAAACATTGTTGGTAATTTGTGGGAATTTTTCCCGGATGTAACGTTTTTGGATAGGACTATGTATGTTTGTGATAACATCCGCGATTACGAATTTAACAAAACCAACGGTCCTTACGTAGCGACCGTGCATAATCTGCCGGTCAATGCAGACAACGGTACTACGCGTGCGGATTTGTTTGGCGTCAATTATTGGGTTAGTTCCCTAATAGAAAGTGAGGGCCACGTTTTTGGCGCCTCTTATAGCAAGGATATGATTGCTTTTCAAGGGTTCGGTGCCTATTATTATCTGTATAACCATCCTGCACATTGGACGAACGGCGGACCGTATTACATCGTAAACGGCGGTGGCTTTGACCATGAATTCCGTTGTAATATGCTCACAAACCGTGCGTGGGCATTCGGCGCTCTTGACGACCCGAATGTGGAGAAAACGTACTGGCATTTATACGGCGCCCGTATGCAATATAAACCGATTGAAAAATAAATAATATATAACGTCGCGAAACGGAGCAAAAGCTTTCGAATCGCGGCGTTTTTCATGGACAAGGATTTTGACCTTGCCGCTCTCCCCAGTAAGCCTTTTTTGTTGACACAAAACTATTTTTTGATAATTTGTTTA
>JAZNRV010000086.1:0-3489 GCA_045590855.1 Acutalibacteraceae bacterium
GTGCAAATGATGGCGTTTGCTAACATGGGCGACAACTGCGCTACCGGTGTGGCGTTCACCCGTGACCCTGCTACCGGCGAACCCGGCTTGATGGGTGAGTTCCTCACCAACGCACAAGGCGAAGACGTGGTGGCCGGCGTGCGTACTCCCATGCCGATTGCCGAAATGGCTGAAAAATTCCCTGCCGCTTTCAAACAATTCCAAGAAGTGTGCGCTATCCTCGAAGACCACTATCGCGATATGCAAGATATGGAATTCACCGTGGAAGACGGCAAACTTTACATGCTCCAAACCCGTAACGGCAAACGTACTGCCAAAGCGGCTCTCAAAATCGCTTGCGATTTGGTAGACGAAGGCATGATTGACAAAAAACAAGCCGTTGCCATGATTGACCCCCGCAACTTGGACACCTTGTTGCACCCGCAATTCGACCAAAAAGCTCTTAAAGCCGCTACCCCCGCGGGCAAAGGCTTGGGTGCTTCGCCCGGTGCTGCTTGCGGTCGCGTAGTGTTCACCGCTGACGACGCTGTGGCTTGGAACGAAAAAGGCGAAAAAGTTGTTTTGGTGCGTTTGGAAACCTCGCCCGAAGACATCACCGGTATGAAAGCGGCTCAAGGCATCTTGACCGTGCGTGGCGGTATGACCTCTCACGCTGCCGTTGTGGCTCGTGGTATGGGTACTTGCTGTGTATCCGGTTGCGGCGAAATCAAAAAGGACGAAGAAAACAGGAAAGTTGAATTGGCCGGCAAAACCTACGTGGAAGGCGACTACATTTCTATTGACGGTTCGACCGGTAACATCTACGACGGCATCATCCCCACTGTGGATGCTGAAATCGCCGGCGAATTTGGCCGCATCATGGCTTGGGCGGACGAATTCCGTACCCTCAAAGTGCGTACCAACGCCGACACCCCTGCCGATGCGAAAAAAGCTCGCGAACTCGGTGCCGAAGGTATCGGTTTGTGCCGTACCGAGCACATGTTCTTCGAAGCCGATCGTATCGCTGCTTTCCGCGAAATGATTTGCGCCGACACCGTCGAAGAACGTGAAGCCGCTTTGGCAAAAATTCTTCCCTAACAACAAGGTGACTTCGAAGCGATCTACGAAGCTCTCGAAGGCTGCCCGGTTACCATTCGTTTCTTAGACCCGCCGCTGCACGAGTTCGTTCCCACCGAGGAAGCCGATATCGAAGCGTTGGCAAAAGCACAAGGCAAAACGGTGGCCGACATCAAAAACATCATTGCCGGCTTGCACGAGTTCAACCCGATGATGGGTCACCGTGGCTGCCGTTTGGCGGTTACTTATCCCGAAATCGCCAAAATGCAAACCGCTGCGGTTATCCGTGCGGCCATCAACGTGAAGAAGGCTCATCCCGATTGGGACCTCGTGCCGGAAATCATGATTCCGCTCACCGGCGAAGTGAAAGAAATGAAATTCGTCAAAAACATTGTGGTGGCTACTGCTGATGCGGAAATCGCTGCTGCCGGTGCCGACCTCAAATACGAAGTGGGTACCATGATGGAAATCCCGCGTGCGTGCTTGACCGCCGATGACATTGCCAAAGAAGCGGAATTCTTCTGCTTCGGTACCAATGACTTGACGCAAATGACCTACGGTTTCTCCCGCGACGACGCCGGTAAGTTCCTTTCTGCTTACTATGACACCAAAATCTTCGAAAACGACCCGTTTGCGAAGCTCGACCAAACCGGTGTTGGTAAGTTGATGGAAATGGCTGTTACCCTCGGCAAACAAGTTCGTCCCGAAATGCACTGCGGTATCTGCGGTGAACACGGCGGTGACCCTGTGTCCGTTGAGTTCTGCCACAAAATCGGTTTGGACTATGTGTCCTGCTCGCCGTTCCGCGTGCCGATTGCTCGTTTGGCTGCTGCTCAGGCTGCTATTAAGGGCTAATTGCTAACAATAAAATGCTGACCTTCGGGTCAGCATTTTTTGTTAGCAGCGATATAAATCCCTTGCGAGATTTGCGATATACCCCTTGGGTGCGATATGTGCTGACGCACACGATATGCCCTGTGGCGCGTGGAAGTTTTTATAGCCTCCCTTGTGTAAAGGGGGCCTTGATTGGCGCACAATTTGCGCAAAAAAACGTGCGGATGATAGCCGCACGCAAAAAGTCCCCCCACCGAGTGTTCGGCGGGGGAGGTTTGTTATGTGTGATTAGCCTTTGCTGCGGTCGAAAATTTCGGCATCGGCCAGCGGACCGGTGGAGATTTTGCGGGGTTCTTGTTGCCAGATTTCATCGTTCATCATGAGGGCTTCGGCATCGCGAATCAAATCCTCAATTTGGTAAAACGTTTGACTTTATTATAATGGAGATGTTTTTGTTTCGTCAAGGGTTTTGTGAGATGTTTTGCAAATCCTTGCAAAAAGGCTGGTGTTTTTGGCGGGTTCTTGTTATAATGAACGTATATTATCCGAGGATGAGGTAACTTATGACGACGTTGAAGGATATTGCGAATGCGACGGGGTATTCGCTGAGTACCATTTCTTACGTTTTGAACGGGAAAAAGAAAGTAAAACCCGAAACGTATGCCCGCATTATGGAAGCCGTTGACACGCTGCATTATCGTCCCAACCATTTGGCACGTGCACTGAAAATAAAAAGAACGTGCACCATTGGGGTGATTGTGCCGGATATTTCCAACGAGTTTTTCCCTGAGATTCTCAAAGGGATTGACCACGTTGCCCACGAAAACGGGTATAACATTTTTTTGTGTAACACCAACAACGACAGCGCGTTGGAAAAAGAATGTATTACCATGCTGGTCAGCAAGGACGTGGATGGGATTGTTTTTATTGGTACTGCCGATTCGCAAATTTTGCAATACAGCGACATTACCGTTCCCATTGTGTTGGTGGACCGAAAAATGGGGGATACGTATACCTCCATTGTTACCGACAACTATCGCGGCGGGTACATGGCAACACGGCATTTGATTGAATGTGGGCACAAAAACATTGTTTTTTTGGGTGGCTCGCTCACCATACCCAACTTTAACGAGCGTATCGACGGGTATCGGGATGCGCTCGAAGAAGCGGGGATTGCGTACACCAAAGAAAACGTCAAGGTTTGCGATTGTTCCATTTCGGGCGGGTACCATGCCGTTATAGAGTTGCTTTGCCAAAACCGAAAACCCGAAGCGGTTTTTGCTGCCGGTGACAGGATTGCTCTGGGCGCGATGCGTGCTTTTCGTGATAAGGGGTATCGCGTGCCCGAAGACGTTGCCGTTATGGGGTTTGACGATATTGCGCCGGCTTCTCACACCATACCGTCGCTTTCTACCATATCGCAACCAAAGTTTGATATGGGGAAAACCGCTGCTCAAAAACTGCTTTGGCAAATTTTGAACAAAGAAAAAATCGTGGAACACATTGTTCTTGAACCCGCGTTGGTTGTGCGGGAAACAACGGCAAGTCAAGTTTGAGCAGGGCGTCGAGGGCAGTTTGTGAGTGAAGAGTGAAAAGTGA
>JAZNRV010000087.1:0-5752 GCA_045590855.1 Acutalibacteraceae bacterium
GGGGCGTTTGATTATTTTTTCTTTTTGAAGATTTTGCGACGGAACAAGATGATGTTTAAGATAACAAAATATAAAACAATAATGCCCAGTGTAATCAGCGGGATTTTGGGCGCCAATGTTGCCACAATCATCATGGGGAAACCAAAAACAATGGCAGGTAAGTTTTGGTACACCAAATTTTCCGCTGCAAAAGAGGACAAGTTTTTATCTACTTCTCGCAACAAAATGATGCCGGTACTCGCCGTGCCCGTGAGCATACCGTACATTGCCAAAAACTGTTCTTCGGAATAATCGGGAAACAATTTGCGGCAAACAAACAAAACATAGCCGTAGGTAATCAGCAAGCCGACAACACCCAGCACCAAAATGATGCCCCAATATCCTTTGAGGACATCGAGTTGAATGGCAGCAATACCCGCGACAATCATGATATCGAAAAAGAAGCCGCTAATACGATTCATTAAAAAGGTGTTAATATATTGCCGTTTCATAACCCCTTTGCGGCGCAAAGCTGCCAACACGGAGTTGACGGCGACTGCTATGAGCACACCAAACAGGAAGTTAAAACCGTACAAAATGGATTTGAGTCCCGGGAGCAGTTCGCCCAGACCGTACATAACCAAATAGGCGGCAAAATATGCCACGAAAACAAAGCCGAGTTGCACCGTCATTTTATCCATGCTGCCGTTCATGGGGATTTCTTCGGCGGTTTGGATATCGTCAGAACTGAATTGTTCGGCCGTTTCCTCCCCTGTGCCTTGGAACTTTCCTTTGCGCTTTAAGAGGTGAAGGTGGATAACCCCACCCAAGCTTGCCGACAAGAAACCAAGGGCAGCAATGGTAAGACCAAAACTTTTTCCGCCGATAAAGCCGTAGTCCATTTCGTAAATGTTGCCGTAGTTCATGGCTTGGCCGGTGCCTTGACCGTAGCCGAAAGGCAATAAAATGCCCGCCGCGGGGAAAAAGTCTTTGAAGATAAAGGTTGCCGCAAACAAGGTGACTGCCAAACCGACAATGCCTTGAATGAGGTACGTGGCTACCGTGGTAAGACCCGTGTTGAACACTTCGACGGTACGTTTTTTGTTAATGCGTTCTTTGGAGGGTTTGAACGACGTGGCAATAAAACCGATTGCCAAGGAATGATAGGTAATCGTTTCGAGCATGGTGATGCCGTTCCCGCCAAAGAAGGGAGTGTTAAACAAATCGACACCGCTGACAGATTTGCAAACAATGGAAACGACCAACAACAGCAACCCGCCCAAAACCGACGTGGGAATCAACGATTTTTTGAGAAGCGGAATTTTGCGTTTGAGAACGTTTGCAACCAGCAAACTCATGAGCAGTACCGCCACAAGGCTTGTACCGCCCCACACACTATAATCCCAAAAATTTGCCATAATTGCCCTCCTGCTCTGCCCCTACGGTGCGATAATAGCCGTTCAAATATTTGACAGCGTTAAACCGCTTGTTGCCCTTGCATTGAAAAATGCGGTTATGGATATACAAATTAAGTTTGTTACGACCCAGCACGGTTGCCGCTGACAAATCGGCAAAAGAAAACGTATACCGCTCTTTTGCTGTGTCCACTACCAAACGGTCGGCGTAGGCGGTGAGTGTGGCGTTTTCGTCAATTTTTTGTTTGCGCTTACAATAAATGTTTTCGCTAAAACAAACGGTGTCACTAAACAGCGGTGAATCGCCGTAAACGGAAACATCCATATCCACGATAAAGCGGCATTGGGCATCGTACCAGTCTTTTAGATACTTGTGCGGGAAATCAAAACCGATGCCTTGCAAGGTTTTATCCGGCAGATAGCGTACCTCCCGACGGCAACGACGGCAGGTGATGGTATCCCGCTCGCTATCGAAAATTGACAACCCGCAAAACGGGCAATAGTACATGACACGTTCGAGATATTCAGCATTGCGTTTGCCGTAAAACAAGGTGGTGTCTTTTCGTTCGTCAACATACAGTTCTTTTTGAATGATATCAAAAAGTTCTTCTTTGCTTAAATCGGCGTAGTCTTCCGGTTCTATCACGCGGGAAACGTAAGAACGCATTTTGCCTTTGCGAATGGTATCGCTCCAACGGGGATGCACACCGTAGCCACCCTCGATACGGTAAAGGGCAATCGGCAATTTGAGTGCTTTGGCAAGAGCGGCAACCGACGGTTTGATATGTTCGGTTACACCGCTGTATGTACGGTTGCCCTCGGGCGCCATGCCGATGTTGCCGCCCTCTTTGGCAATGCGCAAACAATTTTTGACCGCCGCGATATCCGACGTGGATTTGCGAAACGGAATGGGCGCGACCAACCACGTTATCAATCGTGAAAGCCAACCGTTGGAAAACAAATCTTCGCTGGAAACGTAGTATACGTGTTTTTTGAAACTGAGGGAAACAAAAAACTGGTCGAACGCGGTTTGGTGATTGAACAATATGAAATACGGGCGGTTATTATCCCCGTTGAATTTTTCAACCGTGATGCCGTAAACCAGTTTGCAATACCAAAAAAGCGGAAAATACAGTATATTTCTGATAACGGTATGCCGTTTAAAAATCCATTGTTTTGATTTTTTCTTTTGGTCAGCCATACGGTTCCTCCGAACGATTTTTATCTATTGTACCATATTTTAGAGAAAGTCACAAGAAAAAGTTTATAAAACCGATTCGCGCCTTTTGCCTTTCCTTGACAAAAAAGGCAGGTGCGTTATACAATAATAGCAACGTTGTTCGTTTTGGAGGAGTGTCAATGGCTGAATATCCCAGAGGACCACGGCTTCCCTTTGCTTACGATAGACCGCGGGCACCGCAATCGGTTTCGGATATCCCCCGTTATTTAAAAGAGTTGCTTTCCGGCTTTTTTTTGCGGTTTGGGTATGTTATTAAACTGGTTTGGAATACCGGTCGATGGATTCCGTTTGTGTTGTTTTTGGTGGCGGTATTCAAAGGTGTTACGCCGGTTATCGGTTCGCTTATTTCCAAGAACGTTTTAAACGAGTTACAAAATGTGATTCAAAAGGGCGGCTTACCGGAAAATGAATTTTGGTCATCCGGTATTATTTCTTTGCTGGTGGCCTTGTTCGTGTACGGATTGTTGCTTCAAATTGTGAATACCGTCAGCCGTTCCGTCAACCGCATTGCGGGTGAACAGGTGGTGCGGGAAGTCAAAAAACAAATTATGGAAAAGTCAAAACAGCTGGACATTGCTTCTTTTGACAATCCCGTTTTGTATGAAAAAATGGAAAATGCCAACCGTGAAGCGGGCAACCGACCCGTTATGATTTTGACCGAAACGTTTGGCGCTATCAGTTCCATCATTGAGCTTGTCAGCTATTTGACGATTTTGATTACCGCTCCCGGTCTGACGTGGATTACGTTGCTGGTGTTGCTGGTATCCATTCCTTCCGCTATTGTCAATTTTATTTATCGTCGCAAAAATTTTCAATACATGCGGCACCGTTCCAAAGAGCGGCGGCAAATGAATTATTTTTCCGATTTGCTGGTGAACAAAGACCTTATCAAAGAAATTCGGTTGTACAACCTTGCCGACACGTTTATTAAGCGTTTTTTGGCGGTTTTTAAAAAGTATTACACCGGATTGCGGCGGTTGATTATTCACGAAGGATTGTGGCATTTGCTGTTTGCGGCATTGACCGGTATTATCAACTTGGTGTTTTATTTTGTGTTAGCCAAGCAAGTGTTTGTCGGCAACATCAAAATCGGTGATTACACGTTGTATACCGGAGCGCTGACTGCCATTGCTTCTTGCGTGAGTTTGTTGATTACCTCGTCGGGCGTGATTTATGAGGGAACGTTGTTCATTGACAACTTGGTTGTTTTTATGAAAGAAAAGCAATCGGTTGTCCCAAGCGTCACCCCCGCTTTGACGGTAGAACACGAAAGCACCAAACATATCATTGAATTTTCCCACGTGAGTTTTCGGTATCCGGGAACAAAACGGTATGTTTTGCAAGATATCAGTTTTACCATCAACCCCGGTGAAACGGTGACGTTGGTTGGTTTGAACGGTGCGGGCAAAACCACGCTTATCAAGCTGCTGACACGGTTATACGACCCCACCGAGGGTGAAATATTTTTGGACGGCAAAAACTTGAAAGAATACGACGTCAAAAGTTTGTACCAAACGTTTGGCATTATCTTTCAGGATTTTGGAAAGTACGCCGTTTCGGTAGAAGAAAACATCCGTTTTGGGGATATTGACAAAGAAAACGGTGCCGAACAAATGGAGTTTTCCGCCATGCAAAGCACGGCTGCCGAGTTTATCAAGGAGTTGCCTGACGGATACGCAACACCGCTTATGCGGATATTTGAGGCAAACGGCTTGGAACTTTCCATTGGTCAGTGGCAAAAATTGGCGATTGCTCGCGCGTTTTATGCCGATTCGGATATTATTATTTTGGACGAGCCGACTGCTTCGTTGGACCCCATGGCGGAGCAAGAAATCTTTAATCAATTTGACCGTTTGCGCAACGACAAAACAACCATTTTTGTGTCGCACCGCCTGTCCAGCGCCACCATCGCCGACCGCATTTTGGTGTTGGAAAACGGGTGTTTGGTGGAACAAGGCAACCACCAAGAGTTATTGGCGTTGCAAGGAAAATACAGCACGTTATTTAACACGCAAGCCAAGCGGTATTTGGAACAACAAAACCAAAAGGATGTGTAGAATTTCTACACATCCTTTTATCTTATTGCTTTATATAGTTTTCTAAAATATATTTTGTCGAGTGGTGCTCGTTTGAGCAGATGATTTTATCTGCCACGCTTTTTAATTCATCGACAGCGTTTTCCATAGCAAGTCCGAGTCCTGCCGCTTGTATCATAGTAAGGTCGTTGGTGCTGTCCCCTACCGCGATGGTTTCTTTTTGGTCAATGCCGAGAAGTTCGGCAAGTTTTAAAACAGCGTTGCCTTTTCCTGCGTTTTTCCAAAACACTTCAAGATTATACTTGTTTGACTGTGCGACCAAAAGCTCGGGGTGTGCACTGAAAAACTCTTTGCACCGGAGAAGTTCGTTATGATTTTTAAAGAAAGTAACAAACGCCTCAACATCTTTGGTATAAGCAAACTTTTTAAAGTTGCCAATCGGTTTGTTTGTTTCAAAAACAAAGTTTATCCAGTTTTCGCTGTAATTGTGCGCTTTGTAGTCATCGATATTGTGCTTGTCGGCATCAACATACGAGTGGTTGTCGGCATGCAACATCATATTAACGGGATATTCAAAAAATTTATCGAGTACAAAGTGCGAAAGTTCTCTCGGCAAGCAGATTGAGTGTGTTGTGTTTGTCTTTTTGTCATAAATCGTGCTGCCGTCGGACCCGATGTAATAGCGTATGTATGGGTTTTCTTTGAGCACTTTTGGCATCTCGCCGTATGACCTGCCCGATGTCGGCACAAAATAAACGCCCATTTCGTACAGCGTTTTGATGGCATTATAATTTTGCTCACTAATTTCGCCTTTGCTATTAAACAGCGTACCGTCAAGGTCACTGGCAATCAGTTTGTATCCCATTTTTGTTCCTCTTTGGTCTTTAAAATACAGTAAAGTATATCATGGATTCCTTTGTTTGACAAGCACAAAAAAGAACTATCTTACCTTGCAGCAGTGCACAAGTCCAGTAAAAACGGACAATAGAAAAAAACACCCTCCTATGGTAGAATTAAAACAACTACCATAGGAGGATTTTTTATGCCAAGAAGTTATCGACATATTAAAGAATACGAAAGAG
>JAZNRV010000088.1:0-19677 GCA_045590855.1 Acutalibacteraceae bacterium
AACTATCTCATCAATTATTTTTTGTGGCGTATTGAGTGTTCCTTTTCGTCTTGGCATAAAAATACCTCCTATGGTAGTTGTTTTAATTCTACCATAGGAGGTCCTTTTTGTCATTGTCCGTTTTTACTGGACTTGTTCAAAATTTCTACACATCCTTTTTACTATCCTTAAGGGTACGAGCTTTAAGATTGGTGTTTTTTTCTTGTTTTTTTTCTCAATATGTGTCATAATGAAAAAATAGTGAGTGAGGGATAACTATGAATTTAATTGATATTTCAAAAGAATTGTTGAATGCTCCGGTGTATGGGAATGACCCGGCACCGCGTATTCAACCGTTGACACGCATCTCTTTAGGGGACGCGGCAAACACTTCCGCTATTTCTGCTTGCTTACATAATGGGACGCACATGGATGCTCCCAAGCATTTTATTCCGGACGGAACGCCGATTCACCAGGTGGATTTGGATGCTTGTATCGGCGAATGTGTGGTGTTGGAATGCAACGGATTGTTATTGGGAGATGAAGCAGAACGATTGGTGCCGTATTGCAAAAAGCGCGTTTTGTTTAAAGGTGACGTTCAACTTTCGCCCAGTGCGGCATTTGTGCTTTCGACTGCGGGGATTATTTTGCTTGGTGTGGAATCTCCCTCGGTTGCGCCGGCGGAATATTCGCAAGAAGTACATCGTCAATTATTGGGCACAGGTATGGTTTTGCTGGAAGGGTTAGATTTGACCAAAGCAAAAACCAACGAAACCTATTTATTGATGGCGGCACCCATTAAAATTGCCGGTGCAGATGGTGCACCCGTACGTGCAGTGTTGGCAGAACCCAACCGCATTGATTGGTCAGAAAATTTTTGGCGTTAAAATTGTCACACATTCTTTATCCCCGAATATTCTGTTAATACAGCCGTATTAAACATTGAAGGGGAGAGTATCGGTGAGAAGAAACAGTTGTAATGGTGGTTGTTTTGCCGCATTTGGAGCAGGCGTTTTGGTTGCGGTGATTTGTCCGGTACGATTCATCTTGATTGTTGCGGCGATTTGTTTGGTGTTGACCGGCATTTCGTTAATTCGGTGCTGAAATCGTGTGAGGGGGATTTGGTATGCAAATTGTTGTTGTGAAAAGTCCAAAATTCTTCGGAGGCATCCTGAGGCGATTCTTTAAAATTAAGAAGAGAGATATGGATTGACTCTACCCCCCCCGCCGTTTTTTCGGCGGGGGTTTTGCATATTTTTTTCTCGGTTTGCATATAAGTGGGATACAACGAAAAATGCAAAAAGGAGAGAGATGTATGGAAATAGAAACCACCATCCGTACTATCGCGATACCGGAAACGGTGTTTGATGATGTCACAGAATGCCCCGTTGATTGTAATTTCACTTTACCGGATTATCTTCCGGAAATTTCCACTGTTTTAAAATGTTTGCTGAAACCGGTGGTTCAATCTCACCAAATCAGCGGCGACCGTGTCATGGCAGACGGAACGGTTTATTTGCAATTTTTGTACTTAGACGAGGAACGGAAATGCGTGCGCAGTTTTGAATATTCGCAACCGTTTACAGCGGCGTTCACTGTGAAAAATCTTAAAAATTTTGACGATATTACGTTGGAAGCAAAACCCGGTTATTTGAATTGTCGTGCAACAGGTCCACGTGGTGTGGATGTTCATGGCGCTTTTTCGGTAAGATTGACGCTTTTGTCGCAAATGCCGGTTGAGGTGGTAGAATCAACAGAAAACAAAAACGTATTTTATAAAGGCGAAAAAGTTTATAGCACGCTGCTGGATGCTTGTTCGCAAAAACAATTTACCATTAACGAAGTGTTGGAAATTGGCAGAAACTTACCCGCCGAGCAGTTATTGCGCAATGAAGCCGTTGCGGTGATAACAGAGTGCAAACAGTTGCCGGAAAAGGCGATTGTAAAGGGGGACATTCTGCTTCGAACCTATTATGTCACGGATGCTCAAAACGGTACAGTTGGTTGCACCAAAAGCCGTATACCGTTTAGTCAGATTATGGATATTGAAGGATTGACGGAAGAAAAATCATGTGATTGTCAGGCAGCTATTTTGTTGTGCGATGTACATGTTACACAAAATGCCAATGAGGACAACAGTTTATTATCCGTTATGCTGAAAGTATCGTTGACATTACGAACTTATTCCGAAGAGTGTTGCACGGTAATGACCGATGTTTTCCATACGGGATATCCGTTAAAATTGCAAACACAACGTTTGATGCCTACGCAAATTATCTCTTTGCAACACGGAAACCAAACGCTTCGGGAAACCATTGAATTACCGGATAGTGACATTGCCGATATTGTTGATATTTGGTGCGATATAACAGTTGCCGAAACGCTTTGTGAGGAAAATGTCGCTACCGCAAAAGTTCGTTTAAACGTTTGCATGATAACCCGTGACGTCAATGGGATTCTTGCATATTACGAACGGACATCCGATACAAGCATGACCTTTGAGGAATGTTGCGAGCAGTTATCCGTACAGCTAACGATTATGGACTGTGAATATCGTCTTAATGGTACACATTTAGAGTTACAACTGCAAATTGCCTTTACACGAAAGTGTCTGGCTTCACACACGTGTTTAGCTGTTACCGCTTTGTCGGTTGATGATAGTGCTCCTTATAATCAAGAAACAGGGATGAAAGGTTGCTCATTAAAGGCGTATTTTGCTAAAATTGGTGAATCGATTTGGGATATTGCCAAAAAAGAACACACGTCACCGTGGCAACTGCAAGAGGAAAATGAACTGTCGGAAGAGATATTACAAGAAAACCGAGTTTTGTTGATACCCATGGTTTAACAAAAAACGCGTACTCCACACGATGGAGTACGCGTTTTTATCATATAAGTGCTGTGAATAACATACAAACAATCATACCAATGATGGTGGGAAGTAAAAAGGCGATTGCTGTCCATTTGAAACTTCCGGTTTCTTTTTTGATACTCCACAAGGTGGTGGAACAAGGCCAATGAAGCAGCGAAAACAGCAACATGCTCACGGCAGTTTGCCACGTCCACCCGTTTTGTACAAGAATTTGTTTGACAAACGCAAGATTTTCGGCTTCAACTAAACCGCCTTGCGACAGATATCCCATCAGCATAATGGGTACCACAATTTCGTTGGCGGGAAAGCCCAAGATAAATGCTGTTAGAATAATGCCATCCAACCCCATTAGTTTTGCAAACGGGTCTAAAAAAGAGGCAAGGTGAATCAACAAACTAATGTCATTGATTGTTGTGTTGGCAAGTATCCAAATGACAATGCCCGCCGGTGCCGCCACAGCAATCGCTCGGCCCAAAACAAACAACGTGCGGTCACAAAGGGACCGAATAATCACTTGCCCGATTTGCGGTCGACGAAAAGGTGGCAGTTCTAACGTAAAAGAAGAGGGCAAACCTTTAAGCAAGGTGAGCGATAGTAGTTTTGTAACGGCAAAGGTTAAAAGAATTCCCAAAAGAATCACAAACGTGAGCATTAACGCAGAAGTGAAACTTGCCGTTATACCTGCCGTGCTGATGAAAAACATACTGAGCACAGCAATGAGTGTGGGAAATCGTCCGTTACAAGGAACAAAATTATTAGTGAGTATGGCTAACATCCGCTCACGTGGGGAATCGATGATACGCGCTCCTACTACACCGGCAGCGTTGCATCCAAATCCCATGGACATGGTTAGTGCTTGTTTACCACAAGCATGACAACGGTGAAAAGGGCGGTCTAAGTTGTACGCTACGCGTGGCAAATAGCCAACGTCTTCCAATAAGGTAAACAACGGAAAGAAAATTGCCATGGGAGGGAGCATAACAGCCACTACCCAAGTTAGTACACGATAAGCACCGTCTACTAAAACTCCTTGTAACCAGTTTGGTGCCTTTGCTAACTCGAAAAAATTTCTTAATAAGATTTCGCCTTTTGAAAAGAGAGCGGTTAACCATTGCGAAGGAATGTTGGCACCGACAATGCTTAACCAAAAAATGATTGCTAATAATAAAAGCATAAGCGGGTATGCGGTTCGTTTTCCGGTTAAGATACGGTCGATGCGTCGGTCGGTTTGGTTGTATTTTTGAGTATTGTAAGTGACAACGTTGCGTGAAAGTTTTTCGGCGGTTGTTATTAAAGAAGTTACCAGCGTGTCTTTCAAGGTGTTGTCGGTAAACCCGCTTTCTCGCAGTTCTCGCTTTGCGGTTTTGACCGATTCTTGTACTGTGGAATTTTCCAAAAGATTGGTTTTCAAAAAGTTGCTGATTTCTCCTAATAAGGTGGTATCGTTTTCCAGTATTTTCAATGCTACCCAACGACTGTTCAGACGTCCGTTTAGTATTTCTGACAACGCGGGTGAAATCTGTGCAATAGCACTTTCTATGGCAACGGGGTAGGTGACAGATGATTTACCGTCAAGGGGAAAGCGGACGACCATATCAAGCGTTTCTAAAACAGCAGACAGGCTTTTCTTTTGACGCGCGATGGTGCTGACAACCGGAATTCCCAGCAATTCAGATAGTCGCGAAACATCCACCCCTATACCTTTGCGCTTTGCTTCGTCCATTAAGTTGACGCAGACCACCACGTTGTTTGTGATTTCCATGATTTGTAACACTAAGTTTAAATTGCGTTCTAAGCAGGTGGCGTCACATACAACAATAACCGCATCCGGTTTGCCAAAACATAAAAAATTTCGTGCTACTTCTTCCTCTGCTGAATGTGCTATCAACGAATATGTACCGGGGATATCTACCAAAATATATTCGTTTTCGGATGAAACACAGTGACCTTGGGCGTTGGTAACGGTTTTTCCCGGCCAATTACCGGTATGCTGCTTCATGCCGGTTAATCCGTTAAATACCGTGCTTTTCCCGACGTTGGGATTACCTGCCAAGGCCACAACCTTTTCCTGTGGCGATGACCGTTCAAGGTGTAAACCGCTGTCAGTGGCATGGATTCCGGCGGATTTTGCAGTTAATCCCATAGCGGTTCGTCCTCCTCTTCTACTAAAATATGAATTGTGCGGCAGTCTTCGCAGCGAATCGCGATAACGGCACCGCGTATTAAAAAAGCAAGTGGGTCCCCTGCGGGACTTTTTCCAACACATTCCACAACGGTGTTTTCGATAAGACCAATATCGAGTAACCGTCTTCGCATGGCGCCGATGGTGTGTATTTGATGAACAATGCCGCATTGTCCTATTGCTAATTCGTGTAGCCCTATGGTGTTCATGGTTTTACGCCTCGCAAAAACAATTTCTATTGTTATGGTATGCGCAAACGTATTTGGCGTTCCAAATTTGCGGACAAGGATTGACTTGACAGCGTGAATTATGTAAAATAGATGTACATCATAAAAAAGGAGAATGTTTATGCCTCCCAGAAGACATGCGAAACGCACAAAAAAAGTAACAGCGCGTCGATTCTTGATAATACTTGCTTTGTTGGCGGTAATGGCGATTATTGTCGGTGTTGTCATATTAGCCGTAAACGGCATCGGTAAAGTTGTTGGTAACAGTGAAAACAAAACTACTACCAACACCGGTCCCAAAGCACCGGCTGTCGTATCTACAGCAACGGTAGGAAGTTCCGGTGATGTTTTGATTCATAACGGTGTCCGCGCAAGTGCTTACCAAAACGGCGTGTATGATTTTAACTATTGCTTTGAAAATTTGGCACCGTATCTTAAAAAAGCGGATTACTCCGTGGTAAACATTGAATTTTCCGTGGCAACGGGTACCAAGTATTCGTCGTTACCGTTCCGCGTTCCCGCTGAGGTAGTAACCGCGCTTTCCAAAACGGGGTATAAACTTGGTGTTACCGCTAACAACCATATTGCCGATGGCGGTGTTGCCGGTATGAAAAAAACCATGGAAACTTTAACCGCTGAAGGGATGGAATTTACGGGTTCGCGCCTTAATACGGCAGACAAACGTTATTTGATAAAAGATATCAATGGCATAAAAATCGGTTTTTTGAACTATTCGTATGGTAGTTACTGGAACACCAACTGTTTTTCCAATACCAATTTGCCTGCTTTTTATGCCGATGCCGAAACATTGATTAAACAAATGCGTTCCGAAGGTGCCGAATTGGTATACCTGTATATTCACTGGGGACAAGAATATACCTTAACACCCAATGAAAATCAAACCGCCATTGCCAAGAAAATGTGTGAATTGGGTGTGGATTTAATTGTTGGTGGTCATCCGCACAAAATTGAACCGATTGAACTTATTACCGATGAAACAACCGGTAATACTACCGTTTGTTTGTACTCCTCGGGTAATCTGTTATCCGGTCAACAAATTGAATGTATGGCGGGCGGTACCAAGGCAAATAGCCCTAATTGTTTTCAGGATTCGTGGCATTTTGCCGGTTGTGATTATGCCGACGTGGCCGACCGCAGCAAAGATACTCATCGTTTAGAGCATGGTACCAACTGTAACGATAACGGTCACACCGAAGACGGTGTTATCTTCTATGCCACGGCAACTCGTTATGAAGACGGTACCGTCATGCTGACCGGTGTGGACGTGGTGCCTGTTTGGTGTATGGGACGCGGGATGATACGCGCGGCTTACCCAACCAACACTTTGTTTGAAAAATACATTGCTTTACCGTTGGAAAAGGGAAAAGACTGGAAAACAGCTTTTGGGCTTAGTGAAGCAGAAGCGGTAGAAGCGGGTTATTCCTACGACCGCACGATGAAGTTGTTAGGCAACGGTATTGCTGCGGTAAACACCCACTGTCAAAAACAAGTCGATAGTTACGTGGAAAAATTCAAACAAGCGCAACTGACAACACAAACGCAATAAGGAAAAGACTTTCTCACATTTGGTGAGAAAGTCTTTTTTTGGAATATTTTACTTGGCTATGGCATAGGCTGTTTGGGGAGGGAAGCCTATGTTTTGCAGAATTACGGACATGCACGACAAAGAAGTGATTAACATTTGTGACGGAATGAGACTGGGGTGTGTTGACGACGTGGAGATTGATACTTGTACCGCCCAGTTGACGGCAATCGTCATTTACGGACGACCCAAATGTTTTGGGCTGTTGGGACACGAGGAGGATATTGTGATTTGTTGGAAAGAAATCGAGGTGATAGGGGAGCAAACCATCTTAGTTAATCACCCGTTACCGCTTTGTTCGACAAACGCTTCCGGTAGCCGTAAACGGCGAAACAGTATATTAAGCGGAATTTTTGGAAATAGCCATTAATTTTTTAAAAAAAGACTTGCTATTTCTAATCGTTTGTGATACAATATCACGGCATAATGCATACGGGTAATTTTGCTCCGGCGGTGTCGCAAGCGCGATTCCGGAGATGCGATTGAAAATTTGTAATCAATCGTCAGTTCCCGTAGAGGTAAAAACCAAGGAGGATTTCACATGTCAGTCGTATCCATGAAACAGTTGTTGGAAGCCGGTGTCCACTTCGGTCACCAAACCCGCCGCTGGAACCCCAAAATGGCGCCCTACATTTTTACCGAGCGCAATGGTATTTATATCATTGACTTGCAAAAAACAGTGCGCAAACTCGAAGAAGCGTATGCTTTTATTCGTGATGTGTCTGCTGAGGGCAAAACCGTCTTGTTTGTCGGTACCAAAAAACAAGCGCAAGATTCCGTTGCTGAAGAAGCAGTCCGTGCCGGCGCTTACTTTGTAAACGCTCGCTGGTTGGGCGGTATGCTCACCAACTTCCGCACCATCCGCGGTCGTATTGCTCGCTTGAAACAATTGAAAGCTATGTCCGAAGACGGTACGTTTGATTTGCTCCCCAAAAAGGAAGTTATCAAATTAAACCACGAAATTGAAAAACTGGAAAAATTCTTGGGCGGTATCAAAGGAATGGACAAAATCCCCGGTGCGTTGTTTATTGTTGACCCGCGCAAAGAAAAAATTGCTGTTGCCGAAGCGAAAAAATTGGGTATTCCGATTGTCGCTATTGTCGATACCAACTGTGACCCGGACGATGTGGATTACGTCATCCCCGGTAACGACGATGCTATCCGCGCTGTAAAACTCATTGCCGGTGCAATGGCAAGCGCTATCATCGAGGGCCGCCAAGGCGAACAAAACGCTGCCGAAGAAGCTCCCGCTGAAGAAGTAACCGAAGAAGTTGCCGCTGAGGCAGCTGCTGAATAAATAGATTGCCCGTAACGGTGCAAGGAGGAATAGAACATGGCTTTTACTGCTAAAGATGTACAAGCGCTGCGTGAAAAAACCGGCGTTGGTATGATGGATTGTAAAAAAGCGTTGACCGAAGCTAACGGCGATATGGAAAAAGCTGTTGACTTGTTGCGCGAAAAAGGCTTGGCTGCCGCTGCTAAGAAAGCCAGCCGTATCGCAGCCGAAGGTTTGGTATATGCCACCGTCGACACTGCTAAAAAAGTTGGCGTTGTGTTGGAAATCAACTCCGAAACCGACTTTGCTGCTAAGAGCGATAAATTCCAAGAATTCATTGCCGAAGTGGCCCAAGTTATTTTGGAAACCAATCCTGCCGATGTGGAAGATTTGCTCACCAAACCCTGTGGCGGTTTGACTGTTGCTGATTCGTTGCGTGACAAAATTTTGGTTATTGGCGAAAACTTGAGCATTCGTCGTTTTGTGCGCTACGAAGGCGATTGCGTTGCCTACATTCACGGCGGCGGTCGCATTGGTGTTTTGGTTCGCTTTGAAAACGAAGGCATTGCTGCTGACGATGCCAAATTCGTGGAATGCGGCAAAGACGTTGCCATGCAAATTGCTGCTCTTAACCCGTCTTATTTGGATAAGAGCACAGTTCCCGCTGCTGACCTCGAACACGAAAAAGAAGTGTTGATGGCTCAAATTCAAAACGATCCCAAAATGGCTAACAAACCGGAACAAATCATCGCCAAAATGGTGGATGGCCGTATCGGTAAGTTCTATGAAAACAACTGCTTGTTACAACAAGCGTTTGTTAAGGACGGTAACTTTACCGTTGAAAAATACGTTGCCGAAGTTGCTAAATCTTTGGGTGGTGCTCTCAAAGTGGCGGAATTCACTCGCTTTGAAAAAGGCGAAGGCTTGCAAAAACGCGAAGACGATTTTGCTGCCGAAGTGGCTTCTATGGCAAAATAAGTTAATCAAACAAACAGCCGATGATGCGAATTATTCGCATCATCGGCTGTTTTTCTTATCGATTATAAAACATAAAACAAAACAGAAATGCCGTGAAGGATACTGCCGAGAATAACAAATAAATGAAAAACGGAATGAATATATCGTCCTTTTTTCCCAAGTCCGTATAAAACAGCTCCTACGGTGTAGGCTATACCACCTGCAAGAAGGTAAAAGAAACCCACCGGTGTTAAAGCAACGTATGTTATTTTTCCGGCGGCGATAATGCACCATCCCATACCGATGTAACAAATCATAGAAAACTTGGCATATTTTTTTAAATCAATTGCCGTAAGCGTTGTTGCCAAAGCGGTTAAAGCCCAAACCACGCCAAAGATAACCCAACCTATCGTCGGATTGATGCGGCGAATGGCACACAGTGTAAAAGGGGTATAGGTGCCGGCAATCAGAAAGTAGATGGTACAATGGTCTAATACTTGAAACACTTTTTTCGCCATAGGCGGAATCAAGCCATGGTACACGCTTGACATGGTATATAGCAGTATTAACGAGGTGCCGTATACCGCACTGCTGACCACCGCCCACGCATCGCGAAACAAAGCAGAATATACTACGCAAATTGCCAAGATAACGACGCTGATACCGCCACCGACAATGTGAGAAATCATATTGAACAGTTCTTCACCGCGGGTGTAATTGGGCAAGGAACGGTGAATAAGTTTAGTTCGTTTTATCATCGAAATTCCTTTCTGTAACAGTACTGTTTAATTTGTAAAGTTATTATAAAGGTCGTTTGTAAAAAAGTCAAATGCTTTACTTGTCTTTGCGGCTTGAATGGAGTATAATCATTTCAAAAGGTGGGATGACCATGCAAGCGGTAATTTGCTGTTTGAATTCAAAATATATTCACTCTTCACTGGCACCTTGGTGCTTGCTCGCCGGTGTGCGTACCTATTCGGAGGAAGGCATTACTGCATCGGTGGTGGAAGGAACCATCAACGAACCTATCGAAAACGTGGCGAGGCGGATTGTCGAAAAACAACCCGATGCGGTTGGTTTTTGTTGTTATATTTGGAATATCTTATCGGTAGCCGAACTAACACGACGCGTGCATCAACTGTTGCCAAACACGCGGATTGTGTGGGGTGGACCGGAAGTGAGTTATTGCGCCAAACATGTTTTGCAAACTTACGAGGATGTCGATTTTGTGTTGTCCGGCGAGGGGGAAAAACCGTTCGCACAGCTTTTAAATGTGTTATCTTGTCAAGACGAGTATTCGAATGTGCCCGGTCTTTCTTATCGCGTGGGCGATGATGTTGTTATCGGTACGCCGTACGTTACCAATGAAATTCCGCCAAGTCCGTATTGCTCGGAATATTTTGAAACCCTTGGCGGACGCATTGCGTATTTGGAAACCTCCCGCGGTTGTCCGTTTTCCTGCGCGTTTTGCCTTTCGGGACGTTGCGGGAGCGTGCGATATTATCCTTTGGAACGCGCCGAAAAAGAACTTCTTCTTTTGGCAAACAGCGGAACAAAAACTGTCAAGTTAGTCGACCGTACTTTTAATGCCAACCGTAAACGCGCCTTGCATTTGTTGCGTTTTATTGTTGCACACTACGGTACGCAAATTCCCACCGATGTATGTTTTCATTTTGAAATTGCGGGGGATTTGTTGGACGAAGAAACGATTACCGTTTTATCGGAAGCACCGATAGGGTTGTTTCAATTGGAAATCGGTATTCAATCGTTTCACGAACCGACTCTTGCGGCTATTTGCCGAAAAACCGATTGTACACATCTTTCCCAAAATATTCGCAAGGTATTAGCTTGTGACAACGTGTCGGTTCATATTGACTTAATTGCCGGCTTACCACATGAAGATAAGGTGATTTTTGCTGAGAGCTTTAATAAAGCCTTTTTTCTGCAACCGCATATGTTGCAGATGGGATTTCTCAAATTACTTCACGGCGCGCCCATGCGGGAAAATGCGGCGCAATATCCCTGCACGTTTTCACCGATTGCACCGTATGAGGTGACATCTACTCCGTGGCTAACTGCCGAGGAGCTGCAACAATTACACCGTGTAGAAGAGGTGCTGGAACGCTTGTATAACAGCAGGCGTTTTCGCCGCACGTTACGGTATTTACTGAAAGTGACGGGCAAAACGCCCTTTGCTCTTTTTTCACTATTGGCCGATTGTTTGCCGAAGGGCTCGCTGTCGTTGGACGACTATACCGAGGCCATTTTTGCCGTTTGCAGCGCCTGGGACACGGTTGATAAAACGGTATTGCGTAATGTCATGGTATGCGACCGTTTGGCAACCAATCCATCGGGATTGCTCCCCGCTTGCTTACAACAAAACGAAACCTTGCGTAAACAACACAAACGGCTCATGGAAACCGATGAACGCTTCAAACGCCCCCCTAAGATAAAACGGGGGACAGCGTGGGTGGACGATTCTTTGGTATACGCCGATTACCAAAACCCGCATCCCGTAACCGGTGAATACCGTTTACATCGTTTTAACGAACGGATATTAACACGGCACACACGTTTTCTGTTGTTTGATTTGGACGGAACGCTTACCGACCCTGCCGAGGGTATTACCAAATCGGTGGTGCACGCCTTGCGGCATTTTGGGATTGAGGAAACCGACAAAAATCGATTGTTTTCGTTTATCGGACCGCCACTGCTGGAAACCTTTGCACAGGGATACGGTTTAACCGATGAACAAGCGTGGGAGGCACTGCGTGTTTATCGCGAATATTTTGCGGATATCGGTTTGTATGAAAACAAAGTGTACGACGGTATACCCGAATTTTTACGCGATGCACAACAAGCGGGTTACGAGTTGATTATGGTAACGTCCAAACCGGAAATGTATGCTTGCCGTTTAATGCGCCATTTTGACCTGACTTCCTATTTTTCTTGTATTGCCGGTAGCGATATGGCGGAAAAACGCGCCGACAAAACAGCGGTTATTCTTTCAGCACTTTCGCGGATGAATATAACCGATTGTTCTCAAACCGTAATGATTGGTGACCGCCGTTACGATGTTGAGGGTGCCAAATCCTTGGGTATGCCATCGGTAGGGGTGTTGTATGGTTACGGTAGCCGTGAGGAATTGGTCAAAGCAGGCACCGACCGTTTGGCTCAAACCGTAACCGATTTAAGAAAATTTTTCTTATAACATAAAACGCTTGGCATATGCCAAGCGTTTTTATGTGTTGTTGTTTTTGGGTTTACGACGGTTCAGCAGGTAGTTGTACAGTGCCATTCCTGCCAAACTAACAGCCCCTGTAATCAAAAACAGCACCACTGCCGATTGATAATTTTGTTGTTGTATAAGATTACCGCCAATGGTGGAAGATACCACCGATGGAATGCGTGCCAACAATGAAATAATCAAAAATTCGGGTAATCGCAGTTTGGTTAACCCCATAAAGTAGGTAAGAATGTCTTTGGGTGTTCCGGGAATAAAAAACAAAATAAATGTTAATCGCTTTAACTTCTTTTCACTGTTAATAAAACGTAAATTATCAATCTTGTTGCGGCTTACAAAGATTTCCACCAACCGTATGCCTAAACGTTTGGATAGCAAAAATATCAGCGAGGAAGCAAAAGCGACGCCTCCTAAGCAGAGCAAGGTACCTTCCACCGCGCCAAACACATAGCCAATGCCGATTTCCAACACTTCGCCGGGAATAAAGGAAATAATCACCTGCAAAATTTGTAAACCGAGCGCGACGAACCGTCCCGTCCAACCAAAGGACTCAATAAAAATTTTAAATTCCTCGGGTGATTTTTCAAAAGATAAAAATTGGCGAGTAATAAATACCGACAGCCACACAAAAACCGAGAAAGCGACGATAAGTGAAAAAGCGGTAACAATCCGCTTTCGCCGCACGGTAATATCCAAACCCATCACCTCGTTTTACTGCCTTTTTTGATAGTATACCGTACAGAATAAGGCAAAATCAATACTTTTTACCAAAAAAGCAGTCTGTGGGATAAAACACTTGAAGAAATTTTTGCTTTATGCTATAATTTGTTTAATTATTGCTATAAGGATGTGTTCGTATGAATGTAACACTTATTGCTCACACACCATTTCCGGAACATACGGTTGCCGCTGCGGCGCGGCTTTGCTATTCACCGTCAGACATTGCCGGTATCCGCGAAGGCCTTACAGAAGAAAAGACAGCATCTTTTGTGGATATGCTTGCCGAAATCGGGCACGAGAGCCCCATTGAACACGCTTCGTTCACGTTTGGTATCGAGGGTGTATCGCGTGCACTGTTGGCACAGATTACACGTCATCGTTTGGCATCGTACAGTGTGCAAAGTCAGCGGTATGTGGCAGAAAAACAGTTTGAATACGTTTTGCCGCCGGAAATCGCCGCCATTCCCGAAGCTGAGGCGGTCTTTAAGCAAGCGATGGAACAAGACCAACGCCAATACGAAGAACTGACAGCAATTTTGAAGGAAAAACACAAAGCCGCGTTTTTGGCATCCGGCATGGAAGCAAAAGCCGCCGAACGCGCTGCCGAAAAAAAGGCTATCGAGGATGCGCGTTTTGTGTTACCCAACGCTTGTACAACCAAAATGATTGTCACCATGAACGCGCGCAGTTTGCTTAACTTCTTCCGTCACCGTTGCTGTAATCGTGCACAATGGGAAATTCGCGAATTGGCAGAGCGTATGTTGCATTTGTGCGTGGAAGCAGCACCGCACCTGTTCAAAAATGCAGGTCCGTCTTGTGTTTGCGGTGCGTGTCCCGAAGGAAAGATGACGTGCGGTGAGGCGGATCAAATGCGCAAAAAGTACTGTGCGCTGCAAGAGGGGGAAACCAAATAATGGGTCATTTGGTAGTGCTTGACGGGTTGGACGGTAGCGGAAAATCCACGCAGTTGGCCCGTTTAAACGATTATTTTTCCTCGCAAAATCGTGATTATACGCAAATTAGTTTTCCGGATTATGAGCAACCTTCTTCCGCGTTGGTGCAAATGTACTTGCAAGGGGAATTTGGTGGTTCAGCCGATGCGGTTAATGCGTATGCCGCATCCTCTTTTTATGCGGTGGACCGCTATGCCAGTTATAAAAAGTTTTGGCAAAAAGATTACGAATCGGGGAAATTGATTTTAGCCGCGCGGTATACCACTTCGAACGCCATTCATCAAATGGGGAAATTGCCCCGCGAAGAGTGGGATGCTTACTTGCAATGGCTCGAAGAATACGAGTACGAATTGCTCGGATTGCCGCGCCCCGATAAAGTGATTTTTTTGGATATGCCGCTGGAAATTTCGCAGCAGTTGCTTTCGTCACGCTATCAAGGGGAAGAAAGTAAAAAAGACATCCACGAACGCGATTTGACATACTTAAAAACCTGCCGCGAAAGCGCGTTGTACGCTGCTCAAAAATGGGGTTGGGTTGTGGTTTCCTGCGGCGAAAACGGTGAACCGTTGCCAATGGATGTTATCAGTAATCGCCTGTATAAGGAGTTTTAAAAATGGTCGTTGTGTTTTTAGCACAAGGTTTTGAAGAAATAGAAGCGTTAGCAACGATAGACGTTTTACGTCGCGCCGATTTGGACGTTGTTACCATTGGCATTGATGGGTTGTCTGTTACCGGTTCCCATGGTATTACCGTCACGGCAGACAGCAGCACCTTGCCGCCTGTTAGCAAAATTCAAGCGGTTGTGTTGCCGGGCGGAATGCCTGGGACAACCCATTTGGATGAGTCGCCGATAGTGGATACCTGTTTGCAACAAGTAGGCAAGGATTGCTTGCTTTGCGCCATTTGCGCTGCACCGTTAGTGCTTGGAAAACGTGGTTTGCTCAGCGGTAAACGTGCCACGTGTTATCCGGGGTTTGAATCTTACTTGCGTGGCGCATCAACAACGGGAAATGCCGTGGAAACAGATGGCAACTGTATCACTGCCAAAGGCGCGGGTGTTGCGGTTGATTTTGCATTAACTGTCGCAGCACGGTTAATTTCACCCGAAAAGGCTAAAGAGATAGGGGACACCATGCAATGCCAATAGAAGATATTCGGCGGTTAAAGACCCGCCTGCGTGAGCAGTATCGTGCTGTTCGCACCAATATGGAACCGGATTTTCGTCGGGATTGCGACCGGCGTATTGCCGAACGGGTACGTGCTTTGTGGCAGTACCGAAACTGTCGTCAAATACTGGTTTATGTATCGACCCCCATTGAAGTGGACACCTATCCCATCATACATCAAGCGTTGGCCGATGGAAAGCGGGTAGCGGTACCGCGTTGTGTTCCCGATACCCGTCAGATGGAATTTTATTATATTACTTCGTTGGAAGATTTGGCACCGGGGACATTCGGTGTTTTGGAGCCCCAACCGCAAAAAGAAAATTTGGTAACCGATTTTTCTTACTCCTTGTGTATCGTTCCCGCCTTTTGCTATGATTTTAACGGATACCGTTTAGGTTATGGGAAAGGGTATTACGACCGTTTTTTGGCCGGCTACGAGGGGGATAGGATTGGTATTTGTTACAGTTCGTGTATCCGCAGAAGATTACCTCACGGGCGTTTTGACCGTCCTGTACAATTATTGATAACCGAAAATTTTATTCGCCGTACTACGAGACCGTAGATTGGCAAGAACCGAACACGGAGGTGTTTTTATGCCTAATGAAAATAAACAGCCGACAATTGATGAAATTTTGGACGAATTACAAGGTCTTTCGTCCAAAACGGAGGAACCCTCTGCGCCCGTGGCTAAAAAACCGGTGTTTGAATTGCACTTGGATTTGGATGACGAATACGGTGACCCCGAGCCTGTCACCACAGCGGTAGCCGTTAAGGAACAACCCTCAACACCGAAACACGAACCCACGTCCAAACCTCAGACGATATCCTCGGTTCGTTCACAAAAATCTTCCGGTCAATCGGAACAAGAGGGCTGTTTGAAAGCGTCTTTATACGCAGCGTGTGTGTTTATACTTTCGGGTGTACTAACATATTTCATCGTGACAGGCGGTTTGGATTTTACGGGATTAAACCGCTCGGAACGTACCATTGATATTACCATTGAAGAAACAGCCAAAACCAAAGAAATTGTCGAAATGCTGCAAGAAGAGGGTCTTATTGAGCAACCTGCAGTATTTCGCTTGTATGTTTTGTTGACCGGAGCGGGTGATAACTGGAAGGCAGGGAATTACAGTGTGTCACCTAATATGGGTTATAAACTGCTTATGCGCACATTGCAAGCGGCAAAAGAGCGCGAAACAGTTTCCGTTTTGATTCCGGAAGGCTTCACCATTGATAAAATTGCCAAACGTTTGGAAAGCAACAAAGTGTGCACAGCGGCAGAATTTTACCGTGCTGTCAACGAAGTGGATTACACCAAAGATTATCCGTTCTTGAAAGAGGCTAAAAAATCCGCCAAATACTCAGCGCGTGTGTATAAATTGGAAGGGTATTTGTTCCCCGATACGTATCAATTTTACGTTGGTTGCTCGGGCGAAACGGTGGTTCGGCGTATGTTGGATAACTTCAACACGCGTGTAGGCACAAATATTCGTTCCATTATGAGCGCTAAGGGTATTCAAATGGACGATTTGATTGTGCTGGCATCCATTGTGCAGGGGGAAGCCGCCAACAAAATCGATATGCAAAAAGTTTCTCGTGTTTTGGATAATCGTTTAAAAAACAAAGAACAATTCCCCAAACTGCAATGCGATTCCACAGGGGATTATATCAGCAAAATGCTGTCCGGCAACAGTGAGCTTTCCGTATCAAACAAAGATTACGATACGTATGAGTGTGACGGCTTGCCGGCGGGTCCCATCAACAATCCCGGTTTGACAGCGATTCATGCGGTGTTGGCACCGTCCGAAGATGCCAAAGATTGCTATTATTTTGCAACAGATTACGATACCGGAAAAACTTATTTTTCCAAAACCTTTGCCGAACACGAAAAAATATGCAGACGTTACGGAATTGGTGCATATGGATAATGTGAATTTCCCGTTTCCCGAATTATTGGCACCGGCAGGGGATGAAGAACGCTTGCATGCCGCGTTGCTGTTTGGTGCGGATGCGGTATACTTGGCGGGCGCTCATTTTGGTATGCGCAGTGCCCCTGCCAATTTTGACGAGGACGGATTAAAACGTGCCGTTAACTTATGCCACTCACGTGGTAAGAAGATATATGTTACGTGCAACACCTTGCCGCGCGAACACGAATTGAAGTTGCTGCCCGATTATTTGTCATTCTTAGAGGATATCGGCGTCGATGCGCTTATTATTGCTGATTTGGGCGTTTTTGATTTAGCAAAACGCTATGCTCCTCATTGTGCACGGCATGTTTCCACACAGTTTGGTGTGGTCAATTCTGCCACTGCGCGTATGTTGTACGATTTGGGTGCTTCTCGCGTGGTCTTGGCAAGGGAACTGTCGTTGTCGGAAATTGCTGATATTCGTGCAAATACGCCCATGCAATTGGAATTAGAGGCTTTTGTGCATGGCGCAATGTGCATGTCCTATTCCGGTCGGTGTATGCTTTCGGCATACCTGACCGGTCGTGACAGTAACCGAGGCGATTGCGCACAGCCTTGTCGTTGGAAATACGAACTGATTGAGCCGAATCGTCCCCAACATACCTTTACGGTTGAGGAACATGGGCACGAAACATTTTTGTTTAATGCTAACGATTTGTGTATGCTCGAACATATTCCGCAGTTACACCGCGCCGGTATTGCATCTTTTAAAATTGAAGGACGCGCCAAAGCTGCCTATTACGTGGCGGGTGTTACCAACGCCTATCGTTTGGCACTGGATGGGTATAAACAGAGCGATTGCGAAGAGTCGTACATTTTTCCTAAATGGCTCAAACACGAGCCGTATACCGTTAGCCATCGTCCATACAGCACCGGTTTTTATTTTGACGAGCCATCGCAAAACACGGTATCGGGCGGCTATATTCGGGAATATCAGGCCGTTGCCGTAGTAACGGGATATGAGAACGGTTGTTTGTTATTATCACAGCGTAACCGCTTTTTTGACGGTGATGTGTTAGAGGCGTTGATTCCGCAACAACAACCCATATCTCTCACGGCAAATGGGTTGCAAAACGGTAACGGGGAAAAAATTGAATCTGCCCCTCACGCTACCATGGCATTGCGTTTACCGTTTCCAAAACCGTTGCCTATCGGTACTTATCTTCGTAAAAGAATCAAAGATTAAAACAACCTCCGACAGGGAATACTTTCCTTGTCGGAGGTTTTGTGTATGAACAAAAGAACAATCGGTGTTTTGGCAGCCTTGTTATTTGCTTTTAGCGGTGTTGCGGCAAAACTTTACCAGTTAAACAACACAACGTATTTGTCGGTGGTGGAAAACCAATCTACGCTCAAAGTTACACTTGCAACATCACGCGGTACGTTGTACGATTGTCATTTGCAACCGCTTACCAATCGTGAATCGGTTTATGCTGTTTCTGCCATTGCAGTTCCTTCAGCAATGACACAGTTGTCTGAATCCTTGTCGGCCAACGAATGGCAAGGGGTGCAAGAAGAATTAAAGAACGGAAAACCCGTGGTTTTTACATCAAAAAGTCCGCTGGTGCCCACAACGGGTATACAACAATTTACGGTTCCGACACGATACAGCGAAGAACAATTAGCGGCTCATGTTGTGGGGTATGTCGGCGATGATGCCCATGGGGTTTGCGGTGCGGAGTTGTTTTTTGACAAAGAACTTTCAGAATTTTCGGGAAGTGTAACCGTGACGTATCGTACCGATGCGCGGGGCAATGTTTCGGAACTAAAACCCGTAAAAGTAGAAAATACATTGTATCGTTCACGCGCGGGTGTGGCATTAACCATTGACAGCCGCATACAGAGCATGGTGGAAACGATTGCCGCTGAAAAACTTTCCAAGGGTGCCGTCGTGGTAATGGAACCCGATACGGGCAATGTTTTAGCTATGGCAAGTTTTCCGTCTTTTTCGCCTCTTGCCATAGCTGACTATTTGGAGGCGGAGGATTCTCCGCTTTTTCATCGTGCTGTTGCGGCATACAACTGCGGTTCGGTGTTTAAGACGGTTTCCGCTATGGCGGCTTTGGAATCCGAAATACCCCTGACACGGGAGTTTTTATGTAACGGTGTGTTGCCGGTAGGGAGCAATCGTATCAAATGCCATCAAATATTGGGACATGGCTCGTTGAATCTTATGGAGGGTTACGCGCAATCTTGCAACCCGTATTTTATCCAATTGATGCAAGAAACCGGCAGCGAAACATTGTACCGAATGGCATGTTTGTTGGGGTTTGACAGCCCGTTGTTGCCCGCTGTAAATTTTTCTACCGCCCGCGCCCAGTTTCCAACATTGCAAGAGTTGTCGCAACCTACGGTTTTGGCCAACGTTTCTTTTGGTCAGGGCGATTTGTTGGCAACACCCCTACACATTGCACAGATGACCGCGTGCGTAGTCAACGGTGGAAAATTTTATCGTCCAAATTTATATGCGGGCAGTGTTAATATTTCGGGAAAACTTAACTCGACAGTCTTGGAACCGCCAACACCGG
>JAZNRV010000089.1:0-14537 GCA_045590855.1 Acutalibacteraceae bacterium
CACATTCTTCGGAACAGTACAGTATATCCTGTTCCCCTTCTTCCAATAGCATTAACTCGCCGCAATGTTTGCACTTTCGTATGATGGTTATCGACTCCTTTGTTTTTATTTTCGATTACCATTATACCACATTCTTTTTGCACGAAAAAACAACCCCCAAGTAGGGGGCTTATTTGGGGTTTAACGTTGTCATAAACCCCCAAAAGATAGCAAACGATACCAACCCCCAATCTCTTAAAAACCGCATGAAATCAAGGGTTTGCGCATTTTGCCAAACGATACAAAAACCGTCAAAATCAATTTGTAATCAGCAGGTCGGGGGTTCGAATCCGTCCACCAGCTCCAAAAAGAAAAGCACTTCGAGAGAAGTGCTTTTCTTTTTGTGTTTGTGTCCGCAGGACACAACATCGTTTGACCGCTTGTGGTCAACATCATTTCGAGCAGAGTGAGAACATCGTTTCGCGAAAGTGGACACAAAACGAGATTGCCTTACGGCAAACTGTGTTTTGCTTCGCACAAACGAGGTGGCTCCGCCAACGATGTTGCACTTCGCGCAAACGTATGCTATAATCTCTGTAAAGGTGGTGGCAGAAATGAAAATTGACAATGAAATTGATTATGCCCAAATTGCAAGAGAATATTTTAAAAGCAAAAAAGTTCATAGATATAAAATGAAAAAAATCTCCGATATGGCAGATGAAGAAGTAATTCAGAAGTGCCACTTTTGGCAAGAAGAAAACAATATGGTTGATGATTATTGGAATTTTGTTAATTCATTTAAAAATTAAAGAAAATTAGGTTTTTAGACCGGTTCTTTTTCGTCCACCAGCTCGAAAAAACACCCCCAAGTCAAGCGACTTGGCGGGGTTTTGTTATTTGTTTTGAGTATACTTTTTAATCGCGGCAAACGATTCGTCGCTGATAACGTGTTCAATTTTACACGCATCTTCGGAAGCGGTTTTTTCGTCCACCCCGAGCATTATGAGCGCGCGACTCAAAATGGTGTGACGTTCATAAATTTTTTGTGCATGTTCATTTCCTTTATCGGTCAACGAAATATAGCCGTTTTCATCGACGGTAATGTACCCTTGTTTTTTAAGAAGTCCTACTCCGCGGCTGACACTTGGTTTGCTGAAATTCATGTGTTCCGCAACGTCAATGGAGCGAACAGAGGTTTTGGTTTTGCATAAAACATAGATGGATTCCAAATACATTTCGCCGGATGGTTTTAATAACATGACGATATCTCCCATTGATAAAATAATAAGCGCACCTTATTGTTTTAAGTATAGCATTATCGCTTTGAAAAATCAATGTTATAAATTTATTAGTATTAAAATGTCAAAAAAACCTATATTTCTATTGACAAAATATAGAAGCAGTGGTAAAATATTTTTCGGTTAGCAAAGACTAACCGATTTTTCGTAACACGAGTTAGCGGTTGCTAATTCACATACTATTACATGAGAGAACACGGTGAAGCAGATATGACCTTGAAAGATGCGATTGAGGGAAAAGAATATATCATTCGGCAAATCAATACCGATGATGAGGAATTAAACGCTTTTTTGTTTTCTCTTGGATGTTATAGTGGCGAAACTATTACGGTAATCGCGCGTCGCAAGGGCGGTTGTACGGTTTCTATTAAAGACGGTCGATACAGTATCGACACCCAGTTAGCAGAAGCCATTATCGTTTAATTTTTAAAAAGTATAGGGGTTATTTTTTGCCCACCGGTTAGCGGTTGCTAACTTCACTTGATTTATTTGTTTTATAGGGTTAGGCAGTAGGAGGAAGAATCTAATGAGAATTGCATTGACGGGTAATCCGAACTCGGGGAAGACCACCATGTACAACGCACTGACCGGTCGTAACGAAAAGGTCGGTAACTGGGCAGGGGTTACCGTAGATATAAAAGAACACTCCATCAAGAAGATGTATGCAAGCGGCAAACAAATTGCGGCTGATGACCTTCCCGGCGCCTATTCCATGTCGCCTTTCACGAGTGAGGAAAGCATCACCAGTTCGTATGTCAAGAACGAAAATCCCGATGTTATTATCAATATTGTGGATGCGGAAAATTTAAGCCGCAGTCTTTTCTTTACCACACAACTTTTGGAATTGGGGATTCCGGTTGTGGTGGCATTGAACAAAACCGACCTCAGCAAAAAGAAAGGGCACAAAATCGATGCCGACGCACTGTCGCAAAAATTAGGTTGTCCGGTTGTGAAAACCGTTTCAACCGCGGCAAACGGTCTGAAAACATTAATCGCTACCGCTTTGGCGCAAGCGGGTAAAAAGCAACACGCACCGTACATACAACAAATGGATTGGACCGATAAGACGGTGGCAGAAGCCGAAGACCGCAAACGTTTTGAATTTGTCAATCAAATTGTAAAAGAAGTCGAAACACGTAAGGTTTTTACCAAAGATAAAAATTTTGGCGATAAAATTGACGCGATTCTTACTAACAAGTGGCTTGGTATACCGATTTTTGCCGTTGTGATGTTCCTTGTATTTTACATTTCTCAAAGTACCCTCGGTGCTTGGATTGCAGATGGTTATGAGTTTGAAAACGGCACTTTTGTTCCCGGACTGGTTCCGCTTCTGGAAATCTTCCAAGGTTGGGTTGGCGGATTGTTTGAAAATGCAAATCCGCTCATTTCCGCAATTCTTGTTGACGGTGTTATCGGTGGTGTAGTGGCTGTTGTTGGCTTTCTCCCGTTGGTTATGGTTATGTACTTTCTTATTGCATTACTGGAAGATTGCGGATATATGTCCCGCGTTGCCGTTGTACTTGACCCGATTTTCAAAAGAGTCGGTCTTTCGGGCAAATCGGTTATTCCATTTGTGATTACGGTGGGTTGTGCTGTTCCCGGTATTATGGCAAGCCGTACCATCCGCAATGAGCGTGAACGCCGAGCCACGGCTATGTTGGCACCGTTTATGCCGTGCGGCGCCAAAATCCCCGTTATTTCGCTGTTTGCCGGTGCCTTCTTTGAGAATGCCTGGTGGGTTAGCGCGTTGATGTATTTTGCAGGTATTGCTCTTATTTTCCTTGGGGCTTTGCTCATCAATTTGATTACAGGCTACCGTGCTCGAAAATCCTTTTTTATTATCGAACTGCCTGAATATAAAACACCTTCTTTTTGGGGCGCATTCAAGTCCATGTGTAACCGTGGTTGGTCGTATATCGTCAAAGCAACCACCATCATTCTTTTGTGTAATATGGCAGTACAGCTGATGCAGACATTTTCTTGGAATTTACAGGTTGCCGAAACAGCTGACCAATCCATACTGGCTTCTATTGCCTCTCCTTTTGCTTATTTGCTTGTCCCGATTGTCGGTGTGCTTTCTTGGCAGTTGGCAGCGGCGGCAATTACCGGTTTTATTGCCAAAGAAAACGTAGTCGGAACGTTGGCGATTTGTTTTGTTGGTCTTGACAACCTGATTGATACCGAAGAACTGGCACTAATGGAAGGCGCCGGGGGAGAAGTTGCAGGTATTATGGCGATTACCAAGGTGGCGGCCTTGGCATATTTGATGTTCAATCTGTATTCACCGCCTTGCTTTGCGGCTATCGGTGCCATGAACGCCGAAATGAAGAGCGCAAAATGGTTGTGGGGTGGTATCGGCCTTCAACTTGCCGTTGGATATACGGTGTCTTACCTTGTTTATACCATCGGCTCGCTTGCCACCAACGCTTCTCTTAACCTTGGTGCTGCTATTGGCGGTTTGATTGCTATATTGGCGATGGTTGCTGTTATCATTGGTTTGATTATAAATACCAATCAAAAGATGAAAACGGAATACGCTTTGGAGACTACTAAAACTATAATACATCGTTAGGATTTTGATTATGGAAAATGTTATTGTTGTTGTAATACTCGTTGCGATTGCGGCAGGTATTATAGGGTATCTTGTTCGCGCAAAAAAGCGCGGGGAGAAGTGCGTTGGTTGCCCCTTTGCCAAACAGTGCGGCGGAAAATGTGGTAAAAAACAATCGGATTAATGGGAAAAGAGGATGCTACGCGGTGTAGCATCCTCTTCGCTTTTATGTGTTGAATATTCTGACTGTGTGTGCTATAATTGCCACGATGTTACAGAAAAGGAAATAAAGGGGTATTACCATGTTAAAATCCTTTGGTTATGTGATGGATATCGGTGAACAAATGCTTATTTCCGGCGCGGAAGTGCATCGCGTGGAGGAAAGCATTAGTCGCATGTGCCACGCGTTTGGTGCCCGGCGGGTGGATGTGTTTATCATCACCAGCAGCATGATTGTCACCATTCACACACCCGATGGACAAACACATACCCAGACCCGCAGAGTTACCACCACCAATATCAATTTTGAAAGACTCCATCTTCTCAATGAATTATCAAGAGAAATTTGCGCCCATAACCTTACGGACGAAGAAATTGAAACTAAAATCAACAAAGCCGTTCATTGCCGTAAATTTCCGCTTTGGTTAGAATTTGTTTCCTATGCTATCATAGCGGGTTCGTTTACGTTGTTTTTTGGCGGCAGTGTGATAGAGGCGCTGATTTCTTTTTGCGTGGGAGCGCTTGTCCGATTGGGAATTTTCTTTTGCGACAAGATGGTTTCCAACAAAATTTTCGGAAAGTTTTTCTCGGCAGTCATTGCAACCGTGTTGGCATTTTTATCCGTTAAATTTGGTTGGATAGCCGACGTTGACAAAGTCATTATCGGTAATATCATGTCACTTATTCCCGGTATCGGTCTGACCAATGCTTTACGGGACTTGTTCACCGGCGACAGCATTGCGGGACTTTTGCGTTCCATAGAAGCGGTGTTAACGGCACTTGCCATTGCGGCGGGATACTTTTTGGTTACCGTTCTGGGAGGTGTCGTGTTATGACAAAAGTAGAAATTATTCAAATTTTGTCGGGTTTTGTAGGAACCATCGGCTTTGCCATACTGTTTAACGTTCGTGGGAAACGATTGTTACTGGCTTCCTTGGGCGGCTTGTTATCGTGGCTGTTGTTTGTTTTGTTAAATATGTATATCCCATCCGAGCCGATTTGTTATTTTATCGTGGCTTTTTTGATTTCTACCTATGCGGAAATTATGGCAAGGGTACTCAAAACGCCGACCACCTCGTTTATCACCCCTTCTTTGATACCGCTAATCCCCGGTAGTTCGCTTTATTATACCATGGCAAACGCTTTTCAAGGAAATATAGAAACGTTTTTACAAAAAGCGTTTTACACGTTGCAACAGGCATCTGCATTAGCGTTAGGCATCATTGTTTCGGCTACTTTTATAAAAGTGATTTATAAAGTTGTTAACAATGTGCAACAGAAAAAAACTTAATATAAGGGGATATAACCAACAAACAAGTTCTTTTCTGTATGTCGTTAAAAGAAGAAAATTTTACCTCATTTTAAATCATAAGGAATAGGATATCGTTATGAACACTATACCTGTTACTTTGTCACAGCCAATGCTAACTCTATTGGATACGGCGGTTTTTGACGAGAAAGAAGCGTACCAAACGGCGTATCAATCGGTTAGTGAACAGCGCAGAAAAAAAGTGGATAGTTATCGTCTTTGCAAGGATAAACAGCTTTCGTTAGGTGCGGGAGTTTTGCTGGAACAAGAATTGCAGCGTTTGGGAATTACCGAGTATTCTCTTGCCTACGGTGAGCATAGAAAACCCTATCTTGCCGATAATGAGTCTGTATTTTTCAACCTTTCGCACAGTGGTACGTTGGCGGCATGTGTGTTTTACAAGCGGGAAATCGGTCTTGATATTCAAAAAATAAAACCAGTTTCCGAAAAACTGATAAAAAAAGTCACCACAGACACGGAATATGATTATTTGATGAGTTGTGGTGAAGACGAACGAAGATTTTTGTTTTTTAGGTTGTGGACGGCAAAGGAAAGTTATATGAAGTACCTTGGGAGTGGGCTTTCACTCTCGCCCAAAAGATTGGAGGTAACGTTTGGTAAAACACTTACCATAAAACACGATGGCAACGCGGTTTCGGCAGTGTTTGACGAACAAACACTTGACGGGTATGTTTTAACGGTATGTTATGAAAAATAAAAAGGTGTGCGAAACATTGTACAATGTTTCGCACACCTTTTTGTATTAATTATTTTTGATATTCGTTGCACAAAAGATACAACGGTGCCTCGTCCTCGTCAATTTCGGGGAAACGGCCGACTTCGTCATAAAAACGGTTGTCGGCAGTGTCGTCGTTACACATGGAAACTTCTTGTACCAAGAGAGTACCTTTGCCTTCTTCACCCCAAAAACGGTGATATAAGCCGGGGGTTAACGTGATGCTTTGACCGGGCTCAATACGCACTTCGCTGCCGGCGGGGAAGGTGTGTTTGACACCGTCAATGCTGACAACCACGTCGGTATCAGCCAATTGTTCATCCTCGGTGGAATTATACAGCTTGATAATCAAATTACCGCCGCCACGGTTGATGATGTCTTCCATCTTGTTCCAGTGGAAGTGCATGGGGGTGATTTGATTTTCTTTAACAACCATCAATTTTTCCGCATACGGTTTGGGATATTTTTGCGGATTCTTTTGATTGCCGTTGCGCAAGGTGATAAGCAACAAACCCATTTTGTCAAAATCACCACCACCAAAATCGGTAATGTCCCAACCTAACATGTTGTCGATAATTTCCGTCACTTCGTCGCCTTTGGTTTTCCATTCGTCAGCCGACCACAACACAAAGTGGGGGAGCGTGATTTTGTATTCCTTAAACAATTGTAAGGCACCGCGCATAGCGGCATTAATTTCAGAACGTTTCATATTTTTGTCCTTTCTTTAAATAGCGTACATACAGATGTTGTTGATTTTGCAGAAATGTGTTAATTCCTTGCTAAAATCACCGTAAGCAACCATCCAGTGATGACCGATACCGTTTTCCATGATTTCGCGGTTGATTTGAGAGACCGGTTTGTCAAACTTGATTTTAACAGGGTTGCCGGGGAATTCCATACCACACGGTACGGCTTCGCCCACCATAAACGATAACCGCAAATCTTCGCCGTGACCGCAGATGTTTACGGCAGTAACCGTGCCGGGTTTGACCAAAAACTTGGTGCAAACACCTGTTTCTGCCAAGCGAACGGGAGCGAGTTCAACATCGCCTTCTGCAATCGAAAAACCGGAGGAACCGCAGTGGGCAAACAAAATGGTATTGGCAGCATCATCGATATACAACAAATCGGTATTATTGATGGGCTTTTCGCTTAATTCGTACATCATCTTCATAGTCAGGGCATTGGTGACGTCACCTTCGCAGGAACCAACAATGCCTTCTTCTGCCAACAGCGAGTATCCCAAGCAAATTTTACCCATATAGGTGGTGTAGCATTTTACGGACAAGGCTTCCAACTCGTACTCATCGGCTAAATCTTTTAGTGCCTTGTAATACTTGATGGACTCCAACATAGATTCTTTGGAAGAAGAGCATTTGCAAGGTTTTAACACATCGTGTTTTTCTTCCAACAACTTTTCGGCTTCAGCATCCGAAATTTCGGCCACTTTTTGCGTCATTTCCTTTTCGTCCAAGTTAACTACGCGAGCGCCCAGCTTTTTCTTGATGGCAAATTCGTCGTAGGCAATTTCCGTCATGCCTTTTACGCGACCGCCGATAGCGCCTACCCGCGTTTTGCTCATGCAGTTCTTAAGAGCATGGGCGGTAGCAATGGTTTTTACTTCTTTGGTACACGCAATATCGTCGGCATCGCCGTAAACGAATTCACACGTTTTGCCGATGTCTCTAAACACAGCGCCGATTTGATGAGCACAGCAAAGAGAACCGGTATCAAATGCCGGATACGCTCTCAAAATAATGGGCATATCGACATAGGAAAGCAGGTCTAATAAGTGATGGTCTTCACTCCACGTAGCAATGCAGATTAACAGAACGTCGGCGGTGGAGGTTTTTAATTTTTCCGCCGCGCAACGAACGGTTTCCAAATCGTGCATAACCACGCCGGTGTTTTCGCAAGAAATTCCTTGCGCTTCTAATGTTTTTGCGGTTTGATTCAGCAAGGGCATAGCTTCGTCGTATCCCACTTCAAAAGGGTGCGCCAATGCTACCGCGGCAACGTTAATTTTCATAGGTACTCCTTTATTGTTTGTCAAATTTCCAGTTTTCCGTGTGGGTTGCGAATTTTCCACCGGCAATATCATAAAGAGGGGACAAGCTTTCAATTTCCACCATGTGGTTACACATAAACGTTTCAAACGAAACGTCACCGTCGGGGTAAGGCATATCCTCATACACGGGGAACGATTTTTCAAAAACGACACCTTTGTTAGTGTATGTAATCGGTCCTGCCGGGTGCCCAATGCCGATTTTGTATTTGTTGGGTACCTGCGCATGATGTAACACAATACGGTCAGCGTGATATTCGGCACGGGTGTCACCAAGGTTAGTGTAAAACCACGAGGTTACTTTGTGAACGGGAGAGTAGGAAAACTCTTTTTGAGGCAACGGAATATGCTCGGTGCCGTTTGGAGCCACCAATGTAATGGCCCATAGCGAACAACGTTTTGCTTTTGTTCCCACGTTTTTAATGGTGTGGATAACTTTCAATTCGTTGTCGGATAAAAAACAAGTTGCATTTGTTTTTGCATATTTAACCACGGGTCATTGTCTTGCAATAGCGTGATGCTGTCAACCGAAACTTCGTAGGAAATCGGTATTTTCAAAGAAATCTTTGCCGGCAAGCGTATCTTTGTAGTTGTCTTGCATCCAACTGATTAGACTTTGGTGTTCATAGCACATGGCTTTTTTGATATCAATATAATCCAAAATATCCACAAACTCCGTCATAACAAATCCCAAACCGTCGCAAGAATTTTCGATGTCGTCGGGATGAGCGCCAATAGCTAAAATATTTATTAAAAGACTTCCGTTTAGTAATACGAGCCATAGCAGAAAATAACAAGTCTATATTCCGCTATGGCTCGTATAAATTATAAATTCAATTTTAGGGGATTAGCCTTTTTTCCATCTTTGGATAACGCAAGTAACGCGTCCGCCTTCTTCGTTGATGATTTCATAATCACCAAAACTTGCCGGAATAACCAATGTTTGGAACTTGTCACACACGGCAAAAAGTTCGGGGTTCGCTTTGGAACGTACGGTGACTTTGGAACCGACAGTCAAGGTAAACATGTGCATGAATTTACCTTCGGTCGAATATTCACCGCATTTTTCAAAGTGAATGCGTTCTACGTGATACGGCATAACCGAATGGCTCTTGTAACGGTCGATGAAGTATTCTTTGGTCCATTTCACAACCGTGGGAGTGGACAAGAGATTGTCTTTAACCCAAGAAGCACGTCTGGTTTTTTCCATGTTGCGGCCATGTTCCAAGTGCATTTTGAGCGGTTTGCCGGTCATGGTTTTGGCATCGTCATCCCAAGACGGTCTGGCAAAGTCATATTCAAAGAAGGAATATTCCGTACCGTTGATACTCGGGTTGGTATCCATTTCCAAAACCATTTGGTTACCGCCGTGACCGTGCATGGTTCCGGGCGGGATTAAGTAAAGGTCGCCTTCTTTACTGCTCCAGTTGGCAATAAAGTCTTTCCAGTTTTCAATCGGAGTAATGTTGTTGGATTCCTCGCAGAGGCGTTCCCATTCTTCGATATCGGCATCGTCGTGGAAGCCCATCCAAGTGTTGGCACCTTCGTATGCTTCGGCGATGTAGTAGGTTTCGTAACGGCCCAAAGGCTCGTCAAAATGGTCGGCAACGTATTTGCTGCTCGGGTGAATGTGCATCGGCATGGAAATTCTTTCGGCCGGTTGGGGAGTGGGGTGCCAACCGTCATCCAGCCAAATATCCAACGGGAACAAGCCGGGATATTGTTTGTTGATAAGAGAACCAACCAATTCTTCACCGTATTGCATGGCGTTGAGCATCGGCATCGAAATGCTTCTTTCACCGCCAAAGTCAATAAGGATACGCAACTCAGGACCGGCAATCTTGTTCCAAGCGTTGTTGGCAAGACCTTCTACCTGATAGTCCATATCGTGGTATCTGTAAGCACCCCAAGGACCGGGGCTGAAGATTTTCACTTCGTGAATCGGATATTTTACCAAGGTGGACATAATTTCGTTGTAGGCTTCTACGGGAACCAAAACGAGGTCGCCTTCGAAATAGTTTTCAACGTAGAAATCCATGGCATCGTACATGTAGTCTTTTTGACGTTTTAACATGTAGTAGTCAGAATAGTTATATTCTTTCCAGTTGTAGCCTTTGGTGGGTTCGGTGCAACCAAACGTGGGCAACTTGCCGTTCCACATATCCCATTGCACTTTTTGGTGGGTGTTATCCACGTAGCATTTGATGTCCAAAACATCTTCAAACGCTTTAATGGCAGCCCCCATGCCGTAAATGATGGTGACGGCACCTTTGTCGGCCAATTTGGCTTTGGCGGCGGCAATGGCATCGACGTTCATAATATCTTCAATCACACCGGTTTTATTCACTTTACCAAAACCGGGGTCATCCGTCACGTACGGTTGATTGTACGCAATGATTTCTTCACGTGTTTTGTAAAGTTCAACAGCATCAAATGCGTTGACTTTCAAACCATTAGCTTGAAGTTTGGCACTAAGGGCATTGGCGATTTTTGCAAAATCAATACCGTACCATCCGTCGATGGCAATGCTTTTTCCGGCGGTGGTAAGAGAAGCGAGTTTTTCGACAACCTTATCCCAACCGAAGACGACAGAATCTTTGCTTTTTGCAGAAATAACAATCTTGTTATCCGCATTTTTGATAGACTCATATACCGGCATAAGTCATCCTCCTAAAAAAAATAAAAATTTTTGCATACAAATTTGTCTAAAAAACAACAAATCTGATATTTTGATTATACTAAATCGTTTTAGAGTTGTCAAGCGGGTTGCGAGAAATATTTTATTTACTTTTTTACGGAAAAATAAAACAAAATACAATATAAAAAGATTCAAAATACAATGTTCTTTAATTAATGTATATATATAATGGATTCATTAGGGGTGTTTGGATGTGAATAAACTTACCATTAAAGAAATTGCTCAGATGGCGGGTGTTTCCGTTACTACGGTTTCTTTTGTGCTCAACAACAAACCGGGCGTCAGCGAAGCGGTTCGCAAAAGAGTGCAAGAAATTATTGACGCGAATCATTTTAAGCCAAATCTGAATTCTAAAAAACTGCTGAAAAACAAAAGTTATAATATTTGCTTGCTTATCAACTCGTTTTCCTCACCGTTTGAAGATTTGTTTTATTTTGACATCGCCAGAGGAATTCTCAATCAATGTTCTCAATACGGGTATAATCTGATAATGAGCAAATACCTCAACGACACCGAAGAATTACCCGATATTGTTTATTCGGGTGATGTTGACGGTGTGATTTTCTTGCAAGATATCAGTGCCTCTTTGCTACAAAAAGTTAATGAGATTGATATTCCTTTTGTCGTGGTCGATGTCCTTAAAGTCAGGGAAGATATCACTTCGATCAATCCCGATTACAGCAACGCAGCGTACGATGCTACCGGCTATTTGATTGACCAAGGCCATTGCGATATTGCATTGATTGCCAACAAAGATGTGGATTCTTTCTTTGCGCAAATCTACCACGGATTCCGAAAAGCCATGGCAGACAACGGTTTGCCGCTTCGCAAAGACCAACAAAGCATATCCGTTTCAGGCGAAGATGCCGCTTGCCGTACGGTTCAGACGTTGCTCAGCAAACAAGACCGTCCCTCTGCTTTGTTGTGCGCAACGGACATTTTGGCAATTGGTGCCATTCGCGGTGCCAAAAAAGCGCATTTGTCAGTTCCCAAGGATGTTTCCGTTATCGGCATTGACGATATTTTCCTTTCGCGTTACATTGAACCGCGGTTAACCACCGTGAGTGTTAACAAAGAAGAAATGGGCGTTTATGCCATGGATTTGTTGTATAAAAAATTAAAAGGCAAAACCCCCGAAAGTATTTTGTTGCCGATGAATTTAGTGGTGCGCGATTCGGTAAAAAGATACGACAAAGAATAATCAAACAAAATGAAAGAGAGCCAATGAACGCTTGGGCGTTCAGTGGCTCTCTTTAACTTAATGTTACGAATGAACTATGCGTAAAATTGAGTGCAAAAATCCAAAAAATCCGACGAATAGTTTTTTAGCCTAATTGTGACTTGCTTGATTCAAAGATGGTTTTCGCTTGTTGGATATTTTTTAAATAATACAATTTGTATGTTTGCTCGCCGGACACAATATATCCAACGTCTGTCCATTTGGATTTGAATAATGTAGGTTCGCAATTTTTGGGTAAGACATCAAATCTGTCAACATCTTTGATTTCAAGATAAACAGACTTTCCTTCACATAAAATGTTTATCTTTGTGACAGCCATATCCCGTTGCATCTTTTTCCCATTTTGAGAAAAGTTTAATAAAAATTAACAAACCAATATCAACTATTGGTAATAAGACCGCAACACCAATGATATTCGACAGCAAGTTTCTGTTTGATGCAGTATGAAAATATCCATAACCCCAAATAAAGCTTGAAGTCGATTTGATATAATGGGGGATTTCCACTACTAAAAAAAGCGATGCAACAAGCGAAAAAACCAGTAAAATAACAACAAGCCCTAACTTTCAGATTTTTAAGGTATCCTTCAAATTCAATGCCTCAAATTTCATTTTTTCTCTTCCTCCAAATAAAAAAGTGTGTGCAACCGAAGTTACACACACCGAAAAACGCATAACTCCAGTTTGCTACCACACAAAACTATTAGCAACCCATACGAGAATGCCAAAATAGAGAATGCGTTTTTACCAAAATAAAAAACGATTCCCGTATCAGTTGCTATATTTAGTTTTGTGTGGTGAATTTATGATACCATAATTGATATATTTTTGTAATACTCTGAAAATAAAAATAGCAAGGCAAAGCCACACCACACCGAACTTATTACCTATTACCTCTTACTTGTTACTTCTCAAAAATCCCGTTACAAATTTCATTTAAAAATAAGAGTGAAGAGATAAGACGTAAAAAGTAAAAATCCCGCCCACTTAAAGTGAACGGGATTTTTGGTGCCGCTGACCGGACTTGAACCGGTACGATATTGCTACCGAGGGATTTTAAGTCCCTTGTGTCTGCCTATTCCACCACAGCGGCATATTGAAGTTGACAGTTTTGTCAACTCAATAATCATAGTGGATTTTTCGGCGAATGTCAAGAGGAAAATCAACCGAAATACAAACTTTTGTCAGGGAACTGCGGTTCACACGTAATGTTAAGACCCATCTTTCGCAAGGTGGATTCGTCACCGGAGTGAATCAGTTGTGTGGAATGTAAATCGCATCCGCGCAAAAGTGGGAGTTTTGCTACTGCTGCCGCGGCCGTTTTGTCAGAAGCGGCGCAAATATACAAAGCGGTGAGCACGTCATCGGTTTTCAAAACGCTGCTGTGACTATGCAATAATTCCAATTTAAGTTTTAACACCGGTTCCAAAATTTGAGGACTCATTAAGAGCACTTCTTTGGGAATGTCCGCCAAAACTTTAATGGCGTTCAACACAGCACCGCTGCAAGCACTCATCAGCCGTGTGGCTTTGCCGGTGATAATGCGACCGTCCGGCAACCGAATCGCCGCTGCAGGAGCACCGCCGCAAGCGTTTTGCTTTGCCAAGGCAGGGAGAACAACGGGGCGATCTTCGGGTTTTAATTGCAGTTGTTGCATAATCGACTTCAACTTTTCAACGGTTTCGCCGTTTTCGCGTCCTTGTTTTAAGTCACAAAGACCTTTGTAATACCGACGGATAATTTCTTGCTTGCTGGCTTGTTGACAAACGTCATCGTCCACAATGGCATACCCCGCCATGTTTACGCCCATATCGGTAGGGCTGCAATAAAACTTGTCATTGCCGGTAATACGCGACAAAATAGTACGAACAATGGGGAAGGCTTCCACATCACGATTATAGTTTACGGTGGTCACACCATAGGCTTCCAAATGGAAGGGGTCAATCATGTTGACGTCTTGCAAGTCAGCGGTAGCCGCTTCATACGCCAAATTCACCGGATGTTTCAAAGGTAAATTCCAAATGGGGAAAGTTTCGTATTTACCGTAACCCGCCATAATGCCACGGCGATGTTCGTGATACACTTGCGAAAGGCAGGTGGCCAATTTGCCGCTTCCCGGACCGGGTGCGGTAACAACCACCAAGGGTTTGGAGGTAATAATGTAAGGATTAGAACCATAACCCTCGTCGCTGACAATGTGGTCCACGTCAGCGGGATACCCGGCGATGGGACGATGAATATAATTTTTTACCCCACGGGCATTAAGTTTTTGCACAAAGGCATCGGCGGCAGCCTGTCCGGTATATTGCGTAATAACCACACTATTAACCGCAATTCCCAAACCGGTCAAAATATCAATTTGGCGGAGCAAATCCATTTCGTAACTGATACCAAGGTCAGCGCGGACTAAGTCGGATCGTAGCCATGTCGTTCTGTGAGCCAA
>JAZNRV010000090.1:0-3738 GCA_045590855.1 Acutalibacteraceae bacterium
GTTAAAACAAACTCACGAGGGAAACCTGGAATAGTTTATGTAAAAGTTGCCACTAATAACGTTGTTTATTACGTCGAAGCTGTTACCCAAGAATATCACAATGAAAAATTGCTTGTAAACAAGCAGATGATAAAAACTGGAATTGATGAAATACCAAATTTATATGGGTTGATAGACGCAATAAACAAAAAAGAGAGTAGCTCTCAATATCTCGCTGATTTACAAGAAATCCGCAAGGCGTACGTCCAAGACGTTAAAGAAAGCTACTCTATTAATGACATTGAACCACAAAGTGCGGAAAATGTCAATACCCAGTATATGCAAGATAACGAAAAATATTCAGTATCTCCTGTTTTGGATGTCGAAGAAACGGTGCAAGAGCAAAGCAAGTTGCCGGAAACACGTGAGCAAACAACAGTGGGACAAGCTACCGATGAGCTGTTGTTTGAAGAAATACGCCGTCGACATCCTCAATTGAGCCCCATTGATATTGCGCGATTAAAGCCGGAGGATGCAGTCACTACACCGACGATTAAAAACAGTACGGTACGCAATGTTACCGGCGACGGTGATAGCTCGTTTTATGACAGCTTGCAAAACGCCGACATTTTCAACGATGAACTAAAAACGTTGGCGGCTTCCAACAGCACGATTATGCAATATGACCGTATCGGAAACCAAGAAACACTCCGTGCTGCCAACAATGAAATCAACCGAAAAGGCAGACGGTACGTTGGCGAATTTTTGCACAAGGAATCCACGGAATTTACGGCGCAGGATGTCGCCGCAGGCTTTATTTTGATGGGGCGATACAACGCAGTTGGTGATAATCGCGGCGCGGTGTTGATTGCTGAAAAACTGAGAGAAGTGGGTACCAAAAGCGGACAAACCGTACAAGCGTTTTCGATTCTTGGCCGTTTAACTCCCGAGGGTATGCAGTTGTACGCACAACGCGAATTACATAAAGCGTATGAAACGATGCTCAAAGAGCAAACGAACAAATGGGGGCGCGAAAACAAGGATAAATTCAAATTGACGGATGAGGATATTGAATTTATTCGCCGAAAGGTTGTACAAGCTGCACAGTTGCCGGATGGTAGGGATAAATACGTTCGTCTTGCAGAAATTGCGGCGCGTATTCAAAGTAAAATACCGCAGCAAAAAGGGCAATCGTTCAAGGCGTGGCAACGCACAGCGATGCTGCTTAACCCCAAAACTCAAATTCGTAATATAACAGGCAACTTGTTTGCAATGCCACAGTTCATTGTGAGCGATTTCATCGGAACTGGTTTGGATAAAATGATTTCCAAAAGTACGGGGGTGCGAACAAAGTCGGGCGTGCATTTGTCGGCCAAAGCATTTGCCGAAGGGTTATTCAATAGCTGGGATGATTTTGTGCGACATATCAATACTCGAAATTTTGAGAATGGACGTTTTGAAATTGAAGGGCATAGCCTCGATAATTTCAGCGACCGCAATGCTTTTACACGAGCACTTAACAAACTTGATCGCTTCAATTCGTTTTTACTTGAAGCCGGCGACCGCTCGTTTTACCAAATGTGGTTTATTAACTCACTTAATGGACAAATGAAAGCTAACCACGTGACAGAGCCGACGGCGGCGATGATTGAGATTGCGACTGATGAAGCTTTGGAACGGACGTGGCAAGACGACAACAAAGTGTCAAAAAGCGTTTCCGGATTAAAGCGAATCATGAACAATATTCACATCGGTGGTTATGGTCTTGGTGATGTTGTTATAAAATTCAGTAAAACACCCGCGAACCTTACCAAAGCCATTTTTGATTTTTCACCGGCTGGTCTTGTAAAAGCATTGTCAGCTGATGCCTACAAATTTAGCCAAGCAGTAAGAGATGGAAAAGCCACTCCTCAAATGCAGAGAACTTTCGTCAAAAACCTTTCGAATGGTATTACCGGCACATTGATGACATTTATTGCCATGGCGGTAGCAAAGGCAGGATTATTGACAGGAGATAAGGAAGAGGATAAGGACGTTGCGGATTTTGAAAAATATGTAAAAGGGCATCAACCGTATTCTGTCAAGATTGGTAATTCTTCATTTACATACGATTGGGCGCAACCAACTGCCGCGCTTATGGCAATTGCTGCGGATTATTTTGAAAACAAGCAAAACGAAGAATTGACAGGGGAAGCAAAAGGGTTTGTTCAAAACATTATTGATGCTATTCAAGTAGGCGGACAAGTCCTTTACAACCAATCGTTTATGAAGTCAATTCAAAACTTGTTTGGAAATGATGGGTTTTGGTCCGGATTGATTGACACCATTATCCAAGACCCCAGCGCAATGTTGCCGCAGGCGTTATCACAAGTGGCAGCGGTTTTCGACCCCGCTATCCGAAACACTTACGAAAACGGCAGCGAGGTGAAAACGGCGGTTAACAAAGTTCTTTACAAACTCCCCGGTGCGCGTAACACACTTGCCGAGTCAATAAATATAATGGGGAATACAAAGGTGCAGCACGGTTCTGTGTGGAATCGAATTTTCAACAATTTCCTTAACCCTGCAAATGTTGTTAAGGGGTATGACAGCGCGGCGGCAGATGAGATGTATCGTTTGTATCAAGTCACGGGTTCGTCGTCGGTTATTCCTTCACAAGCGCCAAATTATGTAGAGGTTCCAAACGGCGGAAAACGTACACTTAGCAGTCACGAAAAAGCCGATTATCAAAAGGCGACAGGCAAGATGATAACGGAAGCGGTTGATAAATTGCTTGCAAACGAGAGATACCGTGGATTGAGTGACGATACCAAAGTGGAATTATTGGGCAAAGTGTATTCGTACTCAAAACAATCCGCTAACAGTGAGGTGCTTGGCATTGAAATGAACGAGTCAGCCATTAAGGCACACGATGTGATTTCGCAAGGGCTTCCGTTGTATGAGTATTTTCTACTTAAACAGGTGGCCGATGAAAACGACAACGGTGCTATCAGCCAAGAAGAGGCAAGGGCTGCGCTTGATGCTTCGGGATTGACAAAAACGCAGAAATCAATTATGTGGAAAGCTTTTAATTCCGGATGGAAATCAAACCCCTACGGCAAACGTTACTATTAAAAAGGAGGACGTAATATGGCAGAACCGATTTACAAAATCAATTTTAAAGTGAATCGCACTGTACCATCGGTGACGATGGAGGATGATTCGCCGGTAGAAACTCAACTTGCTGGGTATTACGGCGACGACAATTTTGCGCTTGTCACTTTCACGTTGGATAGTGTGGTGAACGGCCATCGATACCGCATTGAGATTGTGGACGGTAACGGCGCATACGACATCAGTGAACTGTTGGATGCGAAAAACAAGGTGGTTTCCTATACTGTTCCGCGCAAATGGACAGCAGCGGGGACGGCAACCTTGCAATTAGTAGAAATCGAGGTAGGGGACGACGGTGCCGAAAAGGCGGTTGCCCATTACCCGCCTGTGCGGTTGCTGTTTGAAGCGCGTGACGAAGGTACGCCGATGGGCGAAATGTTACCCGCTTGGCAAGAGGTAATGACGCGGGCAGAGAACGTTACCAATACCGTGTACGAGGCTTATGTTTCGGGTGCGCTGCACGGTCGTTCGGGTGTGTACGTCGGCACGGGGGACATGCCCGCTGATTGCAACGTACAAATCGACCCCACGGGTGACGTGTTCACACTGCAAAACCGCAAATTTTTGTTTGTGGGTGACAGTTACGCATCGGGTTCGGGGTTGGCC
>JAZNRV010000091.1:0-21864 GCA_045590855.1 Acutalibacteraceae bacterium
TTTATTCAGTTTTCAGGGTATACAAAGCTCTGAATATAGTTGGTGTCGATGGCGGTGAGGGTACACCCGTTCCCATCCCGAACACGGCAGTTAAGCTCACTTGCGCTGACAATACTTGGCTGGTAGCGGCCCGGGAAGATAGGTAGACGCCAACACAAAGAAAGACCTCGACCAAAAAGTCGAGGTCTTTTTTTATTGACAGAGAGTGGCGATTGTGATATACTCATTTTTGCTCGAAAGAAAAATGAGTAAAAATCAATTTGTGTGGTGGGGTGTATGGTAAAAAACATTTTTGCAGAGATTAAAGCGGAGTATAAATATTTGAGTCGGATTGAAAAAAGCATTGCCGATTTGATTTTGAACGAGCCTAAGCAGTTTGTTACCTATTCGATGGCGCAAGTTTCGCAAATTGCGGGAGTGTCACAAGGGAGTATTAACAACTTTGCCAAAAAGTTTTCGGACGGCGGGTTTTCGGCGTTGAAACTGAAAACAGCTACCTGCCTTTCGGCGCACGACAAGGTGCCGTTTTCGGTTGTGGACAAGAACGACAGTGTGATGGCGGCTTTGGAACTGAAAATGGAAGAAACGGTTTCGGCGTTTCGCAACACGTTGGAAATTAACGACGAAAAAACCTTGAAGAACGTGGTGGATAAGATTTTACGCGCCAAAAAAATTGACATATACGGTGTTTTTACTTCGGGGATTGTAGCCAAAGAATTTGGGTATCAACTGATACAGCTGGGGATTCCCGCAAATTTTGTGGAAGATACGCTGATGTGTGCCGTTTCGGCAACGATGTTGGACGCGGATTGTTTGGTGATTGCGGTTTCCTCTACGGGAAGAACGAAAGAAATTATCGACGCGGTGGAAATTGCCCGAAAAAACGACGTGCCGATTATTTCGGTTACGGGAAACAAGTTCTCGCCTTTGGCAAAGATTTCGGACGAGGTGTTGGTTTCTCCGCCGAGTGGGGCTTCTGTTAGTGGCAGCGCGGCGGAAATACGGATGTCGCAGTTGTTGCTTTTGGATGCTATCAGCTCGGTTTTGCGAAGCGTTATCGACGTTGGCGGAAAAGAGCATTATTATAAGTTAAAAGACGTTATAAGTTCTCACAGCGTAAGGGATTGAGGTGTTTTTTGTGGCAATTAGTACAGAGGCAAAAAAAGCAATAAAAATAGGGAGTTTGTGTTCGGTTTCGTATTTGGCGGTGTATATTGCGCGAAATATTTTGGGAGTGCTTACTCCGCAGATGATTTTGGGTACCACATTTACAACGGAAAACATTGGTACGCTTTCGTCTGTGTTTTTTATCACCTATGCGATTGGGCAGTTGATTAACGGAATTATCGGTGATCGTATTAAAGCAAAATACATGATAAGCATTGGCCTGTTTTTGGCGGGCATTTTTAATTTTACGTTTGCGCTTTTTGACGATACGTTTACGGTACCGTATATCTCGTATTTGTTGATGGGGTTTGCGCTTTCGATGATTTATGGGCCTATGACGAAGGTTGTGGCAGAAAACAACAGTTTGATTTATGCTACGCGGTGTAGTGTGGGGTACAATTTTGCCTCGCTTTTCGGTTCGCCTCTTGCCGGCGTTTTGGCGGCACTCTTTTTGTGGCATGTGGTATTTTACATAAGCGGCGGAGCTCTTATTATCATGGGGGTTTTGGCGTTTGTGCTTTTTACGTTGTTTGAAAAGCAAGGGTTGGTCAAGTATAATCAATTTAAAAAAGCAGAGAAAAACGGTGGCGGAATTAAGGTGTTGATTGAGCGAGAGATTATCCGTTTTACTTTGATTTCGGTTTTGACGGGGATTATCCGCACGACGGTGGTGTTTTGGTTACCTACTTATTTTGCACAGCATTTGGGCTTTTCTGCTTCGACTTCGGCGGTTTTATTTACGGTTTCCACTTTGATTGGGTCGGCTTCGGCGTTTGTTTCGATTTTTATTTATGAAAAAATGGGTTATAAGATGAATCTCTCGCTTGTGTTGTGGTTTGCGTTGTCCGCAATTGGATTTTTGGGAGCTTTCTTGTTTGAAAATGCGGTATGGAACGTTGGGTTTATCATTGTTGCAATTTTTGCCGCAAAATGTGCCGCTTCGATGTTGTGGAGTCGGTATTGCCCGAGCCTGAGTGACACGGGGTTGGTATCGAGTGCCACAGGATTTTTGGATTTTATGAGTTATATGGCGGCGGCAATTTCTTCTTCGTTGTTTGCCAATGCCGTAGCCGATATTGGTTGGAGCACACTGGTTTTCGTGTGGTTTTTGCTGATGGTGGCAGGGTTGTTGGTGATGGTGCCGTTTAAGAAGTTTTTAAAAGGTCGCAACAAGGGCGAAAGCGCGTAAAAGTACTTGTTTTTTAAAAAGAATGTTGGTATAATAAAACCGCTATAATGCGGAAAAAGGAGAGTTCTTTATGTACGAAAACGCGATTACGCACGAGTTTTTATTTGACGGCCGAAAAGCCATTGTGATTGAACCGACCGTTCCCGCCAACGGTCGTTGGTTGTGGAAAGCCGAATATTTTGATGCGTTTCCGAATTTTGAGGAAGCGATGGTGGAAAAGGGATACCACGTTTGCTACATTGAAAACGACAATCGCTGGGCTACTCCCGATGTGGTGGAGCGTGCGGCGGCGTTTTTGCAGTATGTGAGTGAAACCTATCACTTGGAAAAGCGCGGTGTACCCGTGGGCATGAGTTGCGGTGGTTTGCTTTCGGCACAGCTGGCCATTGCTCATCCGGAACTGGTGGCAGTGTTATATTTGGATGCGCCGGTGCTGAATATTTTGAGCCTGGCGGGGTTGGGCGAGTGTGAAGTCCTTGAAGGAATTCGATTGGAATTGTTAAACACGTATGGGTTTAGCAAATCTTCGCTGATTTCGTTCCGGAACAGTCCGATTGACCATATGGACAAGTTGCTGGAAAACAACATTCCAATTTTGTTGTTATACGGTAATGCGGACAAAGTGGTTATGTATGCCGAAAACGGAAAAGTGTTGTATGACTATTACGTGAAAAACGGCGGGACCATTAAAGCGGTTTGCAAATCGATGATGGGACACCACCCGCACGGCTTGGAAGACCCGCAGCCTATCATTGATTTTGTGGAAGAACATTTTAACGATATTAAATGACAAAACCAACGCCGCAACGCGTTAAAGCGTGTTGCGGCGTTGGTTTTGTTATAGCAAACGGGATAAAATGGCATCGGACACTAAAAACCCGTCGCGGGTAAGGCGAATGCCCTCGGCATCGTTGATGATTAAAGACGAGGGGATGGCGGCGGCGCGTTCACGCCACACGGCGGGGATGGGGGTGCCGAAACGGGTGAAAAAGTCGTGTTCGGTGAGTCCTTTGGTCAACCGCAGCCGCAACATGGCAAATTCTTCGGGCGAGTTTTCGGGGATGGCCGTGGTATCGGGGTTTTCTGCTTGTGGCGGTTTGTGATTAAGGAAAGAGGAGAGGGAACGCTCGTAGAAAAAGCGTTTGCCGTTTACAAACGAGTGGGCGGCGGGACCTAAACCCAAATATGGTTCGGACAGCCAATATTTGAGATTGTGGCGACTTTCAAAACCCGATTTGGCAAAGTTGGAAATTTCGTATTGGTAAAAGCCGTGGGATTCCAACATTTTAGCGGCGGTGTGATACAAAAGCACGGTTTGGTCTTCGTCGGGCAAATCTTTGGGCGGAGAGAGGGCGTAGGGTGTGCCGTCTTCTAATTTTAGCAAATAGGCAGAAACGTGCGAAGCGCCCCATGCGGCACAACGTTCAACCGCCGTTTTGACATGTGCGGGGGTTTGCCCCGCGATACCGAGCATGAGGTCGAGAGAAAGGTTGTGAATACCTGCCGCTTGGGCGGTGGCAACGGTGCGCTCGGTTTGTGCTACGGTGTGGCGGCGCCCCAAAATTTTCAGTTGTGCATCCTCTGCCGCTTGCATGCCGAGAGACAAACGGTTACCTCCTGCCGCGGCAAATGCAGAAAACGTGGCAGATAATTCGTCGGCGGGGTTGGCTTCAAGCGTGATTTCTGCCGTGTCGGGTAAGGAAAAAGCAGACCGCACTGTTTGAATTAATGTCGCCAGGCGTTTGCCGCCGAGAAGCGTTGGGGTGCCGCCGCCGAAATACAGTGTGTCGGCAGGTTGTTCCAGTGTGCTGCCCCATTGTTTGATTTCGGTTATCAGTGCCGCTGTGTAGCGGTCCAAATCGTCTTCGCTGAAAGCAGCGGTGGAATAAAAATCGCAATAAGGACATTTGGAAATACAAAAAGGGGCATGCAAATAAATGCCAAAGGACAACAACGTTCACCTCCCGTTATCGGAAAAGAAAAAGCCGCAAACGCGGCTTTTTCTTTGTTATTAAAATTATTCGCCAAAGAGTGCATTGTGCACGGCGGTAACCGCCACGTCGGCATCTGCTTGGTCGATAAGTACGGAAACTTTGATTTCGCTGGTGGAGATGGTTTGAATGTTGATGTTTTTATCCGACAACGCTTCAAACATGCGTGCGGCAAAACCTTCGTGCGTTTCGAGCCCCGCGCCGACAACCGAAATTTTGGCAATGTTGGTTTCGAAGAACAGTTTTTTTGCTTTGAGGTGGTCACAGTATTCTTGCAAAGCATCGACGGTTTTTTGGGCGTCGGATTTTTTGACGGTGAAGGTGATGTCTTTGGTGCCGTCACGGCCGACGGATTGAATGATCAAATCCACATTGACATGCGCTTTTGCCACGCGGGAAAACACGCGGAACGCAATGCCCGGTTCGTCGGGCAAGCCGACAATGTTGATGCGGGCAATATCCAAATCTTTTGCGACACCTTTAACTAACATTTTTTCCATTTTTACGGTCTCCTTTACTTTGGTTCCGGGGGCGACAACAATGCTGGACAGCACTTCCAGTTCGATGCTGTATTTCTTTGCCATTTCCACGGAACGGTTATTTAGTACTTGGGCGCCCAGAGTTGCGAGTTCCAACATTTCGTCGTAGGTGATTTCTTCGAGTTTTTTGGCTCCCGGAACTTTGCGCGGGTCAGCGGTGTAAACACCCTCCACGTCGGTGTAGATTTGGCACAAATCCGCACGCATGGCGGCGGCAATGGCAACGGCGCTGGTGTCCGAGCCGCCACGGCCGAGGGTGGTGATATCGTCGTATTTATTGAGGCCTTGGAAGCCGGCAACAATTACAATCTTTTTACGCGCGAGTTCTGCGCGGATACGTTCGGTATTGACGGTTTTGATACGAGCGGCAGAATAGGTGGAGTTGGTGGAAAAACCCGCCTGCCAGCCAAGCAGCGAAACCACGGGGCAACCCAATTTTTCGATTGCCATGGCGAGCAGAGCGATGGAAATTTGTTCGCCTGCGGAAAGCAGCATATCCATTTCGCGTTTGCTGGCGTTGGGGTTGATTTCGTTTGCTTTTTCGATTAAGTCGTCGGTAGTGTCACCTTGCGCGGAAACGACCACGACGACCTCGTTGCCTTCGCGATACGCGTCGACAATACGATTGGCAACTCGGAATACGCGTTCGGCGTCGGCAACAGAACTACCGCCGAATTTTTTGACAATTAACATGGGATAGAGCCTCCTCTGATTGGGTTATTACAACGATGCCACGCGCAGGCAAGAGACCGGCGCGACTTCGGTGAGAGCGGATAAACGAGCAGACAACTCACACTCGGACAATGGGGCGGTTGCAACAGCAACTTCCCCCTCGGGGGTATCAACCACGGTGAGTTCTCCGAATATTTCGGTCAGGCGGGCGGACAACGCCGCTTTTTGCTCCGTTTCGAAACGAAGCAGGAAGGAAAATTCTTCTTTGGTGGAGTCTTGCACATAGTTTGGTACCGCGCTCTCCCAAAACAGGCGTTTGGGATTGTCGGCGTGTTTGACAGCGTCAATCACATCGGCGACTACGGCCGAGGCGGTGGGCAATTTACCGGCACCTTTGCCGTAAAAAACGACGTCGCCGACAGCGTTGCCGCGTGCTAATACGGCGTTGAAAACGTCGCTGACACCGGCAAGAAGAGAACTTTTGGAAATCAACATGGGGGCGACCAAACATTGTATGCCATCCTGCGTGCGGCGGGCTTTGCCGATGAGTTTGATGACGCAACCGAGCGCGTCGGCACAGCGAACGTCTGCCGCGGTGAGGTGTGTGATACCTTCGGTATGTACTTGGTCGGGGTAGACATGTTTACCAAAAGCAAGCGAGGCTAAAATGCAGATTTTGCGGCAAGCGTCCATGCCTTCGACGTCGGCGGCGGGGTTACGTTCGGCGTAACCGAGTTTTTGTGCGAGTGCCAAGGCATCTTCGAAGCTCATGCTGTCTTGCACCATTTTGGTGAGCATGAAGTTGGTGGTACCGTTGAGGATACCTGCGATTTCGGAAATTTCGTTGGCTGCCAAGCATTGGTCGAGCGGACGAATGATGGGAATACCGCCACCGACGCTGGCTTCGAACAAGAAGTTGACTTTTTGCTCACGGGCAAGTGCCAACAGTTCGTCGCCTTTGGCGGCAACCAATTCCTTGTTGGAAGTGACAACACTTTTGCCTGCGGACAAAGCGGCTTTGGCATAGTCATAGGCGGGATGCAAACCACCCATGGTTTCCACGACAACCGAAATGTCGGAATCTGTGAGAATATCGTCGAAGTTTGTGGTGAATTTGTCGGCATACGGCAGTTCGGGGAAACTGCGCAAATCCAAAATTCGTTTGACCGCGATGGGTTGTTCGGCTTTTTTGGCAATGGAGGCTTGGTTGGTTGACAGTACCTCAACCACACCGGAGCCGACAACACCGTGTCCTAAAACAGCAATTGAAACCATTTTTTCTACCTTCCTATTCTGATAAACCACTTTGCTGCCGCAGCGCCGCCAGGCGTTTGACACCCGGTACGCGCGCCAATCTATCGGCAAAAACGTCAAGCGGGACGGACATGTTATCGGTTTGCGCACAAATGGAAACGACCGCGCTGCCGCTGACCGGAGAGTTTTGGTTGACGGTGCTGATGTTGGCGTCGACTTCGGCAAATGCCGCGAGCAAGCCGGAAAGAACACCCGGACAGTCTTGCAAAACCAGTTCCACGGTAACAAAAGAAGAAGCCGTTTTACCGAAATACACCGCCACCGCATCCTTATACTTATAAAAGGCGCTGCGGGACAGGCCGTGTACTCGAACGGCTTCACTGACAGAAGAACAGGTTCCCGTTGCCAAAGCGGTTTGCGCGGCGAGGACTTTGCGATAGACCTCCGGCAGCGCATCCGCACGCACTAAAATCCAGTCTTCCGATGAGGGGTTAATTCCCAAAGTGTCCACCACCCGAAAACAGTTGTCTTGTAAGCGAGAACAATAATAACACAGTTTTTTGGGAATTGCAAGAGGAATTTACAAAAAAATGAAAAATTTATTCAGCGGTTGTCACGGTGGGAAGCGAAGTGGTTTCGGCAGGGGTGAGGGTTGTGGAGTTGGAGGGGGTTGCCGTGACGGTAGTATCGGCGGGAATGCCGTGTTTGGTACAAGATTCCGGCATGAAATCCGGCTTGTAAACGCCAATGGAAGTTTTGGGGCATTTTTCGGTTGCCAGTTCCCCTGTTTCGGAACAGTAGGCGGCTTCCACGGTGGTGCCTTTGTTGGTGAATGCCATTGGTTCGTTTCCTTCGTGAATGGCGAGCATGGCTTTGTTCCACAAATTACGCGCCGCGGAGGTTTGTTTGTTGGTGAGTTTTTGGTTTTTGTCGTAACCAAACCAACTGGCTGCCACGTATTTGGGTGTGCCCGCGACCAACCAAACGTCGTTGCTTTGTTGGGTGGTACCGGTTTTGGCAAAAACCTCCCAGCCTTTCCACGAGTTGCGCAGTGCGCCTGCGGTGGCACCGTTGCTGCCGGTGACAACGCGTTGCAACAGACGATTCATGACATAGGCGGAGTTTTCATCCAACACTTGCACAGCGGTGGATTTTTTTTGCAAAATAATTTCACCGTTTTGCTCGACTTTGGTGAAGGAATACGGTTCGTTGTAATAGCCACCGTTGCCGAAAATTTGGTATGCTGCCGCCATTTCGCGGGGGTACACACCCGCTGTTAAACCGCCCAGCGTTAAGGGTGCAAAGTCAATGTCGGTATGACCTTTCCCGTCGGACGTGACGAGCGACGAAAGATTCAGCGAAGTAGTCATGAATTTGAAAGAGCGTTGCGGGGTGAGGGTTTCCATGAGTTGTGCGGGGACAGTGTTCATGGACGATTGAACGGCATAATCCACCAAGGTAAGGCCACTGTCTTTGGGGGTGGATTGGTTGTAGTTCTTGGGCCATTTGGTACCGTCTTTTAAGATGATATAGCAGTCTTTTACCTGAGAAGAGAAGTGGATTAAATTTAAACTTACGGCTTGCGAATACACCGAAAGCGGTTTGATGGACGAGCCCGGTTGGCGCAACGAGTCGGTTGCGCGGTTTAGAATGCGATTAGCCGTTTTTTCGCCCCTACCGCCGACGACTGCCACGGTTTTGCCGGTATAATCCATGATATAAATGGCGGCTTGCGGTTGCACTTCGTCGCCGGGGAGAATGGCGGGATAATTTTCGTCGTTGGCGTAGACTTCTTCCACTTTGGCTTGCAACGCGGGGTTTTCACAAGAGTAAATGGTGAGTCCGCCGTAATAAATCATGTTTTTGGCGTGGGCATCGGTATAGCCGTATTTTTCCACCAGTGCATCGGCAACGTCGTCAATGAGCATATCGGTATACCAATCGGATACGGCGGACGATTTGGCACTGCTTTTGAAATACAGTTCTTCGCCGAGGGCTTGGTTGTATTCGTCGGTGGTAATCAAGCCGAGTTCGTGCATTTTGTACAGCACCACCCGCTGACGTTGACGCAGGTTTTCCGGGCGGCGATAGGGGTCGTATTTGGAGGGGTTATTGGTAATGCTTGCCAAAGCGGCGCACTGAGCCAAGGTGAGGTCTTTGGCGTCTACCCCAAAAAAGTAGTTGGCTCCCGCGCCGATGCCGGTTACGTTACTGCTGAGCGGCATTAAGTTGAGATAGGCTTGTAAAATTTCGTCTTTGGTATAATATTTTTCCATTTCAATGGCGGTCAAAATTTCGATAACTTTACGTTGAATGGAATGGTCGTTGTTACCGGTCATGACCTTGATAAGTTGTTGTGTGAGAGTAGAACCACCGTATTCGGTGGAGTTAAACCGCAAAATCAAGTTTGCGAAAGCGGAAATGGTGCGTTTCCAGTCCACGCCGTAGTGTTCGTTAAAACGTTCGTCTTCGATGGCGATAACGGCGTTTTGCATATTGACCGGCATTTCAGAAAGCGGGACAAACACGCGCTTGATACCGCTGAGACGTTCGAATTCTTCGTATTGGCCGGTGGTTTCGTTAAGTGTCATAATGATACTGGTTTGGTTTTTGTTAATCGAGTCAACATCCGGCAAATTGGTTTGCCCCTTGAAATTGGTGGCAACGTACACGGTCAACACGCACGCGACCATACAGCCGGTGACAACCATCACCAGCAACAACGTTATCAACACTTTGCCGATTGCGGAAAGCGTTTTTTTGTTTTGTTTTAAAAAACGGTCAAGCCATTCCGGTTTTTGAAATGTCATGTGATTTCTCCTTTTTAGACGAACAAAATCCCAGTATATCCATACCTATATTATAAGCACTTCTTATGAAAAGTCAAATGTCAATATTGTAAACACCACATATTTTTGAACAAGTACGCCCACACTATTAGAAAAGAAACAGGGGGAAATCCGTGATGAAAGAGACAAAACACGAAAAACAGCGGCGGTGGACACCCGTGTGGGTGGCGTGCTTGCTGCTGATTGGTGTTGCGGCTTGGACAAGCACGCTGCTGCCGCAACCCGAGGCAAAAAGTGAACGCGAAATCGGAGTGGAACAACAAAAGGCGGCGCCGTATTTGGGGGTTTGGGAGGGCAAGCTTGCGCAATTTGATGGGGTCAACACCGAGCCGACGGAAGTTTATGATGTTTCGATTTCTTCGTTGCCAAAAGAGGAGCAAGAGCGTTTGAGAGAGGGCGTGACGTGGGAAGACGATGAGATGCTTGCTATGTTGATTGACGGGTATACGAGTTAAAATTTTCTCGGGATTGGGTATTGCTTGAAACTCGTTTTTGTGGTATACTATCAAAAATATACCATAAATTCGCAAAAAGGAGGGTCGGCAATGGCAGAAAAAACAGGGTTTGACGTGTTGGAATTACGCCCACAGTTGATGCAGGCGCTTTCCGGCATGGGTTTTTTTGAGCCGACGCCGATTCAACAGCGTGCAATTTTGCCTTTGTTGGAAGGGCGCGACGTGATTGCCAAAGCACCGACCGGCACGGGTAAAACGTGTTCGTTTGGGATTCCGCTTTTGGAATGTTATCGACCCGATTGTGAGGATATTCAAGCCATTGTAGTTTGCCCTACGCGGGAATTGTGTATACAAATCACCGATGATTTGAAGCAACTGGCGGCGTTTATGCCCGAGGTAAGAATTGTCGCGTTGTACGGTGGACAACCTATTAATCGGCAACTGACGGCGCTGAAAAAGAAGCCGACCATTGTGGTGGCGACTCCCGGGCGGTTGATAGACCACTTAAACCGTGGTACGGTATGGCTTGGCAACGTGTATACTGCCGTGTTGGACGAAGCGGACGAAATGCTGAAAATGGGTTTTGTTCGCGATGTGAGAAAAATTTTGAACGCTACCCCTGCGGACACGCAAGTGGCGTTATTTAGCGCTACGATTTCGCGCGAGGTCATGAACGTGGCGTGGGAATACCAACACGATGCGGTGGAAATTACGGTGGAAGCCGAGGGCGATGCTCGTCCGGATATTGCCCAATATGTTTTGATGGCAGAGGATGCCGACCGTCCCGATTTATTGTGCTCGTTGATACGGTCGCTCGATTTGCAACGGGTGATGATGTTTTGCAACCGCAAAAGTACCGTGCAATGGTTGACAAAACAACTGCAAAAGCGGGGGTTATCGGTGGATTGCTTACACGGCGATATTCCCCAAGGGCAACGCAACCGTGTGATGGAAGGATTCCGCAAGGGCAAGTTTGAGATTTTGGTTGCCACCGACGTGGCGGCGCGCGGCATTGACGTGGATGACGTGGAAGCCGTGTTCAATTACGATATTCCCGATGAAAACGAATATTATCTGCACCGAATTGGTCGTACGGGACGCGCCAAGCGGCACGGTATGGCTATCACCTTTGCGACGGCAGGGGATGAGTTTCGGTTGCGCGACATACGCAAATATACCCATTCCAAAATTGGCGAATTGTCGTTTGATGAGGACGGTCAATTGGTGAAGGCTGACGGAACGCCGTTTGTGTGTGAGGTGAGGTGACAACATGGCCGGATTACGAGAACATACCCGCAATTTTTGTATTATAGCGCACATCGACCATGGAAAGACCACGCTTTCTGACCGTATTTTGGAAAAAACGCGTGCTGTGGCACAGCGCGATATGGAAGAACAGCTGCTCGACAGCATGGACTTGGAACGCGAGCGCGGCATTACCATAAAAGCGCACGCGGTGACGGTTTCCTACGATGCTGCCGACGGCGAAACCTATGTTTTTAATTTGATTGATACGCCGGGACATGTGGACTTTAACTATGAAGTATCGCGGTCGTTGGCGGCTTGCGAAGGTGCGATTTTGATTGTGGATGCTTCGCAAGGGATTGAGGCGCAAACACTGGCAAACACCTATTTGGCGGTGGAGCACGGTTTAGAAATTGTGCCGGTTATTAACAAAATTGACTTGCCTTCGGCACGACCGGAAGAAGTGCGAGCAGAAATTGAGGACATTATCGGCATTGATGCCTCAACCGCGCCGCTGGTTTCCGCCAAACAAGGCATTAACATTGAGCAGGTGCTGGAAGCGATTGTTACGCAGATTCCCGCGCCGACGGGAACAGACGATGCGCCGCTGAAAGCCTTGATTTTTGACAGTTATTACGACAGTTATAAAGGCGTTATTGTTTATATCCGCGTCAAGGAGGGCGTGGTTCGCACAGGGGATACCATCCGCATGATGGCAACGGGAGCCACCTTTGACGTGGTGGAAGTCGGGATTATGCGCGCGGGAAGTTTGGAACCGTGTGAGGCGTTGCACGCCGGACAGGTGGGTTACATTGCCGCTTCCATTAAAACCGTGCACGATGCGCGCGTGGGCGATACCGTGACTTCGGCCACAAAGCCTGCTGAGGAGCCGCTACCCGGGTACCGCAAAGTAAACCCCATGGTCTTCTGCGGTGTGTTCCCTGCCGATGGCGCGCATTACCAAGATTTGCGAGAAGCCCTGGAACGCTTGCAACTCAACGACGCTTCGCTAACATTTGAGCCGGAAACGTCGGTGGCACTGGGATTTGGTTTTCGATGTGGGTTCTTGGGGCTTTTGCACATGGAAATCATTCAAGAACGCTTGGAACGCGAATACGATTTGGATTTGATTACCACGGCCCCCAGCGTTATTTATCGCATTACGGGTACGGATGGGGAAGTGACCTATATTGACAACCCCACCAATTATCCCGACCCCGGCACGATAGCCATGGCGGAAGAGCCGATTACCGATGCGCATATTTTGGCACCATCCGATTATGTGGGAAATATTATGGAGTTGTGTCAGCAACGGCGCGGCATTTTCCGTGATATGAAATACTTGGACCAAACGCGGGTGGATATTCATTATGAGATGCCGCTCAATGAAATTGTGTACGATTTCTTTGATGCGCTTAAATCTCGCACAAAAGGGTATGCCAGTTTTGATTATGAACTCAAAGGATATCAAAAATCCGAGTTGGTGAAACTGGACATTTTGCTCAACGGCGACGTGGTGGACGCGTTATCGTTTATTGTGTTTGCAGGAAACGCTTACGCTCGCGGCAGACGGTTGTGTGAAAAACTGAGGGATAATATTCCCAGACAGTTATTTGAGGTGCCGATTCAAGCGGCTATCGGCGGGAAAGTCATTGCTCGTGAGACTGTACGCGCTATGCGCAAAGACGTGTTGGCAAAATGCTACGGCGGTGATATTACCCGTAAGAAAAAATTGCTTGAAAAACAAAAAGAAGGTAAAAAGCGAATGCGGCAACTGGGCAGCGTAGAAGTGCCGCAAGAAGCGTTTATGGCCGTACTTAAACTTGGTGACGATGAATAAAAAAAGGAGAGAGAAGATTATGGTAAATCCTAATGTCGGTGAAAAGTTCTTAAAAGAAGGGTTGACGTTTGATGACGTGTTGTTGATTCCTGCAAAGTCGGACGTGCTTCCCAAAGACGTGAGTTTGAAAACACAACTTACCAAAACCATTTCGTTGAACACGCCGCTGATGACCGCGGCGATGGACACCGTCACGGAAAACCGCATGGCGATTGCGATTGCGCGTGAGGGCGGTATTGGTGTTATTCACAAAAACATGTCGATTGAAGCACAAGCAGACCAGGTTGACTGCGTCAAACGTTCCGAAAACGGCGTTATCGTGAATCCGTTTTACTTATCTCCTGACCATTTAGTGGAGGATGCTAATGCGCTGATGGGCAAATATCGCATTTCGGGTGTGCCGATTTGTCGTGACGGTAAATTGGTGGGCATTTTGACCAACCGCGACATGCGCTTTTTGACGGATTTTTCGCAACGCATTGAAGAGGTGATGACCAAAGAAAATTTGGTTACCGCACCGGTAGGCACCACCATGGAACAAGCGCAGGAAATTTTGCGCAAACACCGCATTGAAAAGTTGCCGATTGTGGATGACAACGGCATGTTAAAAGGATTAGTTACCATTAAAGATATTGAAAAGGCTGTCAAATACCCCAACTCTGCCCGTGATGCTTCGGGTCGGTTGTTGTGTGCCGCTGCCATTGGTACCACTTCCGATGTGTTGGAGCGTGCTGCCGAATTGGTGAAAGCGCAAGTTGACGTGCTGGTGTTAGACTCTGCTCACGGACACAGCCAAAATATTCTTAATTGTATTCAAAAAGTAAAAGCCGCGTTCCCGAATACGCCGCTTATTGCGGGTAACATTGCCACCGCTTCGGCGGCGCAAGCGTTGATTGAAGCAGGTGCGGATGCGATTAAGGTTGGTATTGGCCCCGGTTCGATTTGCACCACGCGTGTAGTCGCGGGTATCGGTGTGCCGCAAATTACCGCGGTGTACGATGCGGCTTGCATGGCGGCACGGTACGGGATTCCCGTGATTGCCGACGGCGGATTGCAATATTCCGGCGACTTGGTCAAAGCCATTGCTGCGGGTGCCAGCGTGATGATGGTTGGTTCGTTGGTGGCGGGTTGTGAAGAATCTCCCGGCGAAACCGAATTGTACCAAGGTCGTCAATTTAAAGTGTACCGCGGTATGGGTAGCCTTGGTGCTATGGCGAAAGGCAGTAAAGACCGTTATTTCCAAGAAGATAACAAAAAACTTGTTCCCGAAGGCGTCGAAGGTCGTGTGCCGTACAAGGGGCCGCTTGCCGACACTGTGTATCAATTGATGGGCGGTTTGCGTTCGGGTATGGGTTATTGCGGTTGCCGTACGTTGTCTGAATTGCAAGAAAAAGGACAATTTGTTCGCATTACCGGTGCCGGCTTGAAAGAAAGCCATCCGCACGATATTTCCATTACCAAAGAAGCGCCGAACTACTCTATTAATTCATAAGAGGTGTTTGTATGGAACCGTTTGTTCCGGTATTGCTGGGTAGTGATGTAAACGTATACGGTATGGCGCGTTCGTTTCACGAAGCGTATGGTATTGCATCGGTGGCGATTGGAAAAGGGCGACTGGGTGCTACTTCCAACAGCCGTATTGTGTCGGTTGAGGTGGTAGAGCCGCGTTTGGAAGAAGACGAAGTGTTTTGCAAAACTTTGTTGGATTTTGCCGACCGTTATCCCGAGGATATGCCGCTGTTGTTGGTGCCGTGTGGCGACAATTACATGCGCTTGTTGGTGCGCAACCAAGACGCGCTCAAGGGTAGGTATCGTTTTACCTGCGTTGACCAGCCGCTTTTGACACAACTGGAAACCAAAGAGTCGTTTTACGGGTTGTGTGAAAAATACGGGTTTGCTTATCCCAAAACCATGACCGTGACGGTGAACAGTTATTTGACTGCTGAAGTGCCGTTTGCTTTTCCTGTTATTATTAAGCCGTCGAACAGCGTGGCGTATTGGAATTGTCGGTTCCCGCACAAGAAAAAGGTGTTTATTGCGCAAAACAAAGAGGAATTTGATGCGATTGTCGCCGCTATTTACGGGTCGACGTATCAAGACCATTTGATTGTGCAAGAATACATTCCGGGTGACGACAGTCACATGCGGGTGATGAACTGTTACAGCGGCAAAGACAAAAAAGTGCGCCTAATGGCGTTGGGACAACCGCTGCTGGAAGAACACTCGCCCGAGGGGATTGGCAGTTATGCCGCGATTATCCCGGCGGAGGACCGCCAACTTTCCAAGCAAATCAAGGCCTTTTTGGAAGATATCGGGTACGTTGGGTTTGCCAATTTTGATTTGAAATTGGACAGCCGTGACGGACAATACAAACTGTTTGAAATCAACCCGCGCCAAGGTCGAAGCAGTTTTTTTGTCACTGCCGAGGGGTACAATTTGGCGCAGTATTTGGTGGAAGACGTGTTGCTGGACAAGCCTGTCGAGTGCACCATTGCTAACGGCGAAACGTTGTGGACACTCATTCCCAAACAATTGATTTTTGAGTACGTCCAAGACGAGGAGCTCAAAAAGACGGCGCGCAAGTTGTTGCGCAAAGGAAAACTTTGCCGTTCGTTATACTACAAAAAAGACCGCAATTTGAAGCGGTGGATATACTTTCAAAAAAACCAAGCAAGTTATTTTAAGAAATACGCACGGTATTTTGGAAACAAGAGTTTGCGCGACTGACGCAAGCGAAAAAGGAGGTGCCGCCGATGTGCGGTTTTGCAGGATTTTTTGCCAACGGCTTCGGCGGTGACCGATACGCTGTTATTCGGGCGATGGCGGACAGGATTATTCATCGCGGGCCTGACCAAGCTGACTATTACGTTGACGAGGATATGGCGCTAGGTTTTCGCCGTTTGTCGATTATTGACTTGGAGGGCGGCAGCCAACCGATAACCAACGAAGATGGCACCAAGGTGTTGGTGTTCAACGGCGAAATTTATAATTACCGCGAACTGCGCGAGGAGTTGCTGGCTGCCGGGCATGTTTTTAAAACCCACAGCGACTCGGAAGTGTTGTTGCACGGGTACGAAGAATACGGCGCGGATTTGTTGCAGCGCTTGCGCGGCATGTATGCGTTTGTCGTTTGGGACAGCGTGGCAAAAAAACTGTTTGGTGCACGGGATATTTTTGGGATTAAGCCGTTTTATTATTATCAAAACGGCGGCGAGTTTATGTTTGGCTCGGAGATAAAATCCTTTTTGTCGCACCCGTCGTTTGTTAAAGAACTTAACGAAGAGTTGTTGCCGGATTGGTTGTGTTATGAATATTTGCCGATGCGCGAAACGTTTTTTAAAAACGTTTTTAAATTGCTCAACGGCGAATATTTGGAGTGGCAAAACGGTGAGTTGACCATTCACAAATATTACGACGTGGCGGACAAGTTTGTTGCTGACAACACTGTTTCGGCCGAAGAGTGGGAAAAGCGCATTACCGAAGAATTTAAAGAATCGGTGGCGGTGCACCAAATCAGCGATGTGGAAGTCGGCTGCTTTTTGTCCAGCGGTGTGGACTCCAGTTACGTGGTGCGCGAGGTTTCCAAAGTGGCGGCTGCCGTGAAAACGTTTTCGGTTGGCTACGAGGAAGAAAAATACAGCGAATTGCCCTTTGCTCAAGAATTTTCAAAAGTATTCGGTGTTGAAAACATCTCGAATAAAGTTTCTGCCGCACAATATTTTGACATGGCGGGGAAAATCCAATATTACATGGACGAGCCGTTGCCCAATCCGTCGGAAGTGCCGTTGTATTTCTTGGCGGAAAACGCTGCCAAGTATGTGAAAGTGGTGCTTTCGGGTGAGGGCGCCGACGAATTGTTTGGCGGGTACCCCATGTATTTGGAAGGCGGACATTTTGCAAAATACAGCCGTATTCCGCGGTTTATACGCAAAGGGATTGCCGCTGTCGCAAAGCGGTTGCCCGACAGCGTAAAGGGGAAACGATTTGCGATTCGTGGCGCGATGGAGCCGTATGAACGGTTTATGCGCGCAAACTACGTGTTCACCAAGGAAGAACGCGCCGCGTATTTGAAACATCCGGGTACACCGTGTGACCCTGTGGAGTTGTCGCGCACACATTTTGAAAAAGTGGCGCATTTGGACGAGCCGACACAGCTGCAATACGTAGACATGCAAACGTGGATGTTGTACGACATTTTGCAAAAGGCAGACCGCATGAGTATGGCAAACTCGCTGGAATTGCGTGTGCCGTTTTTAGATAAAAAGATGTTGGAGTTGGCGGTGACGTTGCCCCAAAAGCAACGCATTGACGGAAACACCACCAAAGTGGCGCTCCGTGCTGCTGCGTTGCGGCAGTTGCCCGAAAAAACCGCGCGTAAGAAAAAACTTGGTTTCCCGGTGCCGCTAAACGACTGGTTGCGGCAAGACGAGTATTATGCGCGCGTGAAAGAGGCGTTTTCGAGCGAAATTGCGGATAAGTTTTTCCAAAGAGACGCGATTATGGCGTTGCTGGAAAACCACAAGCAAGGCAAAGCGCTCAACATGAAAAAGATTTGGACGATTTATACGTTCATTTTGTGGTATGAACAATTTTTTGTTCTTAACTGATGTTTATCACCCTACAAGGGGATAAAACAATACAGAGTAGACCGATGTGCGTTAAGTGCTGTGGGGACGGGGAGTTGCCCCGCAGACGAAAAGAAACATCTTGCGGTTCATTGGTCGCATCCCGCTGTCGAGACATAACAGATGAGAATTTCTCCTTTTTATGCCGACAACACGGAATGTAAAAAAGGAGGAATTTTTTTGTTAAAAAAAGAAACTGTCAAAACGATGACCTTGTGCGGCATGTTGATTGCCTTGGATGTGGTGCTTACGCGGTTTTTGTCGGTGAATACGCCGATTACGCGTGTGGGATTTTCGTTTGTTCCGGTTGCCGCTGCGGCGTACCTTTACGGACCGCTCGGCGGTGCGCTGGTACACGGACTTAGTGACATAATTGGTGCGCTGTTGTTCCCAATTGGTCCGTATTTCCCCGGGTACACGGTGACGGCTGTGTTGATTGGCTTTTTTTACGGATTGTGTTTTCGGAAAAACAGTCGTTTTTACCGCATTGCTTTGGGCGTCACCGCGCAAACGGCGTGCAGTTTGTTTTTGACGTCGTTTTGGATTGTGGTGACTTCCACCAAAGGCGCGGCATACGGTCCGGTGCTGTTGACAAGATTGCCGCAAGCAGCGGTGATGGCGGCAGTACAACTCCTTTTGTTGCCCCCGTTGCTTAATTTGATGAAACGAATAAAATGGTAAAAAGAAGTGCTCAACCAATCGGTTGAGCACTCTTTTTTTGTTTATAAATTATTTTACCAGTTTTAACAACACCGTACCAGCGCGCCGAATATGCGCCGACATAGACGGAAACGTAGGGGTAATAAATACCGTAAGACATGCGTTTGGCTTTGGGGCTGACTTTTTTGATTTCTTCCCATGCGGCGTTTTGTTTTTCTTCCATTAAGGGCAAGCAGAAATCGACAAAGTCGCCGACACAGCGATGCATGAACACTTTGGGTGCTGCGCACATCCACAAAGAAATCGTTTTCGGTTTCGGTGTAAAAGTAGTTGGAATCCAGCATGCGGAACATACCGTTTCGTCAAACCCGTCGCAGTGGGTTTGAGCGTGCAGCAACTGAAACTGTAACGTGAAAGTACGCACCGCAGGAGCGTTGATGTAGGCGCGGGTGCCGCTGAACGTGATGGCAAAGCCTCCTTGGTACTTGCTTTTTCCACATTGTAGCATAGCTGAATCAAAAAACAAGAGAAAAAGCGGTTATTCGGTTACATCATCCGGGTATTGTGCGTCGGCGGTCAGCGTGAGAAGCGAGTCGGCTTGGAGGCTTTCCACCTCTTCGACGTGGCGAAGTTTTTTGAGAATCATGCCGTTGCGATGTTGGGCAGATTCCAGCACGTCGCCTGCTTCGGAAATTTTCTTTTTCGCTTTATCAAGCAAGCCTTCAAATTTGTCGTACTGCGCTTTTGCGGCGCCCAACACCTTCCATACTTCGGCTGCGCGTTTGTCCAACGCGACCGTGCGAAAACCGATGCGCAAGGTATTTAAAAAGGCGGTGATGGTGGTGGGACCGCAAACCATGACGCGGTATTTGTTTTGTAAATCTTCCATCAAACCCGGGCGGCGCAGCACTTCGGCATACAAGCCCTCGGTGGGAAGAAACAAAATGGCAAAGTCGGTGGTTTTGGGAACCTCGATATACAAGTCAGCAATGGTTTTTGCTTCGTTGCGCAAGGTGCGTTCCAAGGCTTTTGCCGCTGCTTCGGTGGCTTCTTTGTCGGCTTGTTCGGCGGCATCGCACAACCGCACGTAATCTTCTTGGGGGAATTTGGAGTCAATCGGTAACCAGACAAACGTGCCGTCTTCGTCCCGCGAAGGGATTTTGACGGCGTATTCCACCAGTTCGCGGTTATTGCGCACCGACACGTTTTGGCTGTATTGCTCGGTGGTAAGAGTTTGTTCCAAAATGTTGCCGAGTTGCACTTCTGCCCACGTGCCGCGGGCTTTGACGTTGGTGAGTACGCGTTGCAATTCGCTTACTCCGCCCGCCAGTTCGCGCATTTCGCCAAGCGATTTATACACACTTTGCAGTTGTTCGCCCACCGTTTTGAAACTGGTATCTAACCGTTTTTCCAACGTGCTTTGTAATTTTTCGTCCACGGTGGCACGCATTTGGTCGAGTTTCTTTTCGTTGCTTTCTTGCAAACCGCGTACCGCGGAGGTAAGCGAGGCGTTGAGTTTTTCTTGGTATTCGCCCGAAACTTTTAAGGTTTCTTTTTGACCCTCTACCAAGATGCGGTTCATTTCTTTTAATGCGTCGTTAAGTTCCTGCCGCGTGCTGCGCAATTCTTCGCGCAAGCGCCGCTCGGTTTCTTCCAGGCGGGTGTCGGATTGCGGTTTGCGCAACAACAATATCAGTTGCAGCACCAGCACGGCAGCGGACAAAATCAGACAAATTGTAACTTCCATTTTTCACCTTATTCCAAACCCGCAAGTTCGTCGAGTTCGGCTTTCTCCACTTTGGTGTGGCCGTCTTTGATGGTTTTGATATCGTCGCGTGTAAACGTTACGGGCGGGGAGTCGGGCGATTTTTCCAACCGCACTTTCAAATTGCCCGCCAACAAGTCGACTTCCACTACCGTGCCGCGACCCTCGGGGGTGTTGACCAAAGCACCTTGCTTGGGCGTGATTTTAAGCAAGGAAGAATAGACGTCTTGTTCGTATTTTAAGCAACACATTAATCTGCCGCACGAACCCGAGATTTTGGTGGGGTTGAGCGATAAGCCTTGTTCTTTTGCCATTTTGATGGATACGGGTTGAAAATCCGAAAGAAATTGCGCGCAACAAAGCGGACGACCGCAAATGCCAAGACCGCCGAGCATTTTGGCTTCGTCGCGGACACCGACTTGGCGCAATTCGATACGTGCGTGGAACAGCCCCGCCAAGTCTTTGACCAAGTTGCGGAAATCCACGCGACCTTCCGCGGTGAAATAAAACAAGATTTTGGAATTGTCAAACGCGCATTCGGCGCCGATGAGATTCATTTCTAATTTATGGGCGGCGACGCGTTCGGCACATAAAGCCAAGGCTTCCTTTTCCCGCGTTGCCAGTTCGGCCGCGTGGCGGATATCGTCCGCTGTGGCGGCGCGCACAACAGGTTTGAGCGGTTGCGGGATTTGCGAATCGTCTATTTGGCGGTTTTCCATGACAACTTCGCCGCATTCGATACCGCGAGAAGTTTCGACAATGGCGTGTTCACCTTTTTTGAAAGTGTGACCGTTGGCGGCAAAATAATAGATTTTGCCCATGTTTTTAAAACGAATTCCGATAACGTCGGTCATAGTATATTCCAACCTTTCTTATGCAAAATTATCGCCCGACGGCGCGCCGTAAACGGGAACACAAAAGGGTAATGAATAACGTGTGGTTAATGTTGCGAAGCCGTGCTTTTTGCAGTTCTTCCACCACGGACAGCAAAGCGAGCAAGCGTGGATGGGTGAGGGTTTGTGCCAAAGTTTTTGAAACTTCGGGACAGGTACCCAAAAACACGGTGCCGCCGGTTTTGGCAACCAGTGCATCGCGGAAAACAAGTTGCAAGCCGCTTAAAACCGCGGGGACGGCATCTTTGCGTTTTTCGAGCGGAGCAGTGGCAAGCAACAACGACAATTCGTTTGGTGCGGTAAGACCCTCTGCCAACGCGGGAAGAATGTCCAAAATTTCGCGATACGAGCCGTCTTGCAACCCGAGCAACGCTTGTCCAATGTTGCCGCCCCACAAAGTTGCCGCGCGGGAAAGTTCTTCTTGCGGTTTGTCGGGTAAGCACTTTTGCAAAACGGTGAGCGCTTCTTGGGTAGACACACCGCCCAACGTGACGGTAAACACGCGGGACAGCACCGTTTCCAACAACGCGGAGCGTTGTTCACACGTGAGGATAAACAACACGTGGGCGGGAGGTTCTTCCAAAATTTTGAGCAACGCGTTTTGGGCTTGTTCGGTCATGTTTTGAACGTTGGCAAGCAAAAACACGCGTTTGGATGATTCGTTGGGGAGGATGTAGGCGTCCTCTTGCAAGGTGCGCACAACGTCGATATGAAAGGAAC
>JAZNRV010000092.1:0-1717 GCA_045590855.1 Acutalibacteraceae bacterium
TTTGGGTGTTGTCTCGACGTGGAATCACGCAAGTTATGTTATGTTGGGCAATTTTTATTCCAAGTGTTTTGACGATGATTTTCGCTTTAATTCTTGTGCGGCAAATTTTGGGGCAAACGGCTTGATTGCTATAAATCTAGCCACCACGATTTCGCGAACTAACGGTCCGTTACGGGGAATTATTATTCAATGTGCTACAGCGGCTTCGTTGATTCCTGTCGGTTCCAGAATCGTCATCAAGGGTGCTGTTGGCAAATAGAAAGGAATAAGAGTATGACAAGCAGAGTTTTACAAAAAGGAAAGAACAGAATCACCCAAGGTTATGGAGCAGGCCACAAAGCGGTGGATTTGGGGCGCGAACATATCACCGGTGAGCCGATTATGGCTCACAGCGCGGGCAAAGTGGTTTTTTGCCAAACGGGACACAAAAACAACAAAGGCGCCAAGGGTAACGCCAGCTACGGCAACTGTGTCAAAATTGACCACGGGCACGGGTACAGCACGCTGTATGCACACCTTTCGACCGTAACCGTCAAAAACGGCGAAAAAGTAAAACAAGGACAGGTTATCGGTGCTATGGGCAATACGGGCAACAGTTACGGTATGCACCTGCATTTTGAGGTGCGGCTCGATAACCATCACATTGACCCTACGCCGTACCTTGAAGCCGATTTGCCATTGCCCAAAGATGATAAGATGCACGTAACATACAAGGTTTACACCAACAAGTGGTTGCCCGACGGACAGGCGGGCATAAACGGCAAAAAGATTACCGCCATTATGGCAAACCCGTCCAAAGGGATTTTAACATACCGCGTTCACCTTATCGGCAAGGGATGGCTGCCGTGGGTAAAAAACGACACCGATTTTGCGGGTGTACGCGGCAAAGCGATTGATGCGCTGCAAATGAAATTGGAGGGTTTGGACGGTTACGACATTCGTTACCGCGTGTCGCCTGCCCACAACAACGGGTGGTACGGTTGGTGCGTGGGACTTACCGATGCCACGGGCGACGGTTATGCGGGCGTGTTTGGCAAACCCATCGATGCCGTGCAAATGCAACTTGTCAAAAAGGGGTGATACGGCATGGATGAACTTACCAAAGTGACCGAAAGTGTCAAATCGGCACACCATCGGTTGGATTCGCTGGAAAAGCAGGTCGAAGAAATTCGCACCCTTGCCGCCTCGCTCGAAGGCACCAACCGCGATGTCAAACACCTGCGCGACGACGTGCGCGAGATAAAAGAAGACGTCAAATCCGTCATTTCGCGCCCCGCACGGCAGTGGGATAAATTGGTGGCGGCAGTGATTACCGCCGTCGCTTCCGCCTTGGCGGGTGCCGCCATGGCACACATGATGTAAAAAAAGGAGAAAATAAGTATGAACCGTTTAAAATCCTGGGCGTTGTGGGTATCGGTTGCCGCTTTGGTGGTGTTTTGCGCCAAAGAATTTATGGGAGTAGATATTTCCCACACCGTTGACGGCTTGCTCAACGTGCTGTTGCCGGTGCTGGTCGGCTTTGGCATTGTCAACAATCCCACCAACCCCAACGGTATTTAAAAAAAACAAACGCCCCCTGCACAAGTCCAGTAAAAACGGACAATAGAAAAAAACACCCTCCTATGGTAGAATTAAAACAACTACCATAGGAGGATTTTTTATGCCAAGAAGTTATCGACATATTAAAGAATACGAAAGAGAGATATTGGAACTTAAA
>JAZNRV010000093.1:0-12367 GCA_045590855.1 Acutalibacteraceae bacterium
ATTGGAAAGCTTCCAGTTGAGCCCTAACGCCTTTCCAATAAAATAACCACCGCCAAAACATGTCGCTAAAGTGAATACCATAACCACAAGCGATAGTTTACCAACGTGTAAAATGGTGTTAATATTAAGAGAAAGACCAAGCAGTATAATAGCAAATTTAAGTATCTTTTTAGAAGTAAATTTAATTCCTGGCGCGAGAAAACCGTTTTTGCCGATAAAATGATTTACAAGCATACCTATAAACATTGCAATTACTGCGCCGCCAATTAAATGAATAGGCAAAAGGTTTTCTATAAAGCAAGCGACAGCCGCAACTGCGACTGACACGACAATACCTGATAAAAATTTAAGAACTTTCATAACTATCTCCTAATGTCAATTTTTATGCATTATATCACAATTAACTTAAAAAGTAAACCTATACAGTATAAATTCCCACGAGTTACAAATAATAGTATCACGATTTTGAATTTAAAGGAGATTTATATATGAAAGCAACTGGGATTGTGAGAAGAATAGACGACCTTGGTCGTGTGGTGATTCCGAAAGAGATTAGAAGAACAATGCGCATACGTGAAGGAGACCCGTTGGAGATTTTTACGGGGCCGAATGAGGAAGTGGTGTTTAAAAAATATTCGCCGATTGGTGAATTATCTCAATTTGCGTCGCAGTATGCCGAGGTAATGAGTCGCGCATGCGGGTTTCCGGTGGCGATTGGTGACCGCGACCATGTTATTGCGATGGCGGGAGAATCCAAAAAAGAGTATTTGGAACGTCGATTATCGCCCGTAATCGAAAAAATCATGAACGAACGCAAAACGGCAATCGCCGAGCGCGGTCAAGGTTTTTTGTTGGCGGAGGACAAAGACAAGCATGCTATGATAGTATCCCCGATTTTATCGGCGGGTGACGTGACGGGGTGTGTGTGCATTTTGCAAAACGAGCAAGGTGCCACACCAAAAGAATCCGAGATTAAATTGGCGCAAGTCGCCGCCGCGTTTTTGGGAAAACAAATGGAAGAATAAACGAATCGCCATGCCCTGTAAGTTAGGGCATGGCGATTCGCTTTCTTGTTTTTTAAAAACCTGTGGTTGTTTGTGCGATGAAAGACTCGGTTCTGCGGTTAGTTGTAGTAGATTGCGCATTATACGTTGTTGTTCCTGTGGGTTGCGTAACATATCCCGTTGTCAAATAATAAAAAGGTTCAGTAGTGCGCGACGTGGTGGTTGTGGTAGGAACAGCGTTTGGGTCCATAATGGCAAGTTGCTGTAAAATGTATTCTCTTTCGGCATCAATGAGGGTTCCGCCACTGGCTTCGTATGCGGTTTTGACTTGGCTCGCCGTCATACCGGCGGCAATATAATCGGCGGCGGTGTGGTCTGCCAACCAACCGATGGCATAAAACGCGTTGCCGACAATGACCGTGGTATCCAAAGCAAAATACCGATAGGCATCGTATTTGGTGTAGGTATACAGTACTTCAATTTGTTCGGCTGTGTAATACTCGTATTCCACTATTTTGTTATATTGTTCGCATACCTGTTCAATTTCCGAACGAGGCACATTTAGTTCGTGAATAAAGTTATACAAATTATATTCATTGGCATCGCGCGTTCCTCCCGCGTGGGAAAAAGTGCTCAGCCATTCATCGTAAACAGCGGGATCTACCAACGCATCGAACGAACTGTTAAGCGAGATGCAATCGTGAAGCGGTTTGTTGCGAAACGGGTCGGCACCGCCAATGCCGATGATGTTCGGAAATTTATGAATATCACTTTCACCGTTGTGAAAAATGATGCCGGTTGTTGTGGTGGGGAACGACGGCATCGGCCCGTTGGAAGAAACGGAGAGAAGATTGACGGCAACCACCAACACACAAACCATACCGACACAAAGCATACACAATCCAACGGCGGTGCCGCGACGGCGACGGCGGTCGATACGATATTGTTTTTGCTTTTCTAAAATCGTTTCATAAAATTGACGATCAGTTTTCATGGTCAAACACCTCCTTTGTGGAGTTGCGCAGTTGCTCGCGCGCACGGTGACAAAGGTTGCGAATTTGAGTGGGGGTTTTGTGCATAGCCGCGGCGGCTTCTTCGTAGGAAAGCCCTTCCCTCGCGGTGAGTAGTAACGCCATACGGCGGTCGTCTTTCAAATCTGACAGAGCTTTTTGTATTGCTCTATTACGTTCGCGCGCTAACAAAAGTTTTTCAGGCTCCCCTTGACCATCGGACAGGTTTTCTGCCTTTTCCAGTGTTAGCAAGTTGCGGTTTTTGCGGATATAGTCAATGGCTTTGTGGCGGGCAACCGCAAACAACCACGAACGAAAACTCCCTTTTGGTTGATAGCCTTTTCGTTCCAAAATCACCACAAACACATCGGCTGCCAAGTCCTCGGCGGTATCATAGTTTGATACAAAACGTTGTAAAAATGCCGTGAGTGAATGGCGGTATGTATAAACCAACTCTTCAAACGCACGCAAATCACCGTCTAAAAAGGCGGCATACAAATCTGTTGCCATGGCTTTCCACCTCCTCAAACATATATCGTTTTAAAGCATAAAAACTCTCACAATTTCAGTATAAAATATTTTTTTGGCCTTATCAAGAAAAAGGGCGGCTTTGGAAAAATTCCAAAGCCGTCTTGGTTACTTATTTATTTTCATCAAATAACGGTGTGGATAAATAGCGGTCACCTGTATCGGGCAAGAGAACCACAATGGTTTTGCCGTTGTTTTCGGGTTTTTGCGCTATGGTACGCGCTGCGTACAAGGCGGCACCCGAAGAAATTCCCACCAACACGCCATGGGCGTGTGCAAACTCACGCGCTGCCGAAAAGGCTTGTTGTTCGCTGACGGTGACAACCGCATCGACCATGGCGGTATTGAGGTTTTGGGGAATAAAATTGGCTCCGATGCCTTGCAGTCCGTGTGCGCCCGCCTTACCGCCTGAAAGCAGAGGGGAGGCGGCGGGTTCCACAGCAACAATTTTTACGGCGGGGTTTTGTGATTTTAAATATTCGCCTACACCGCTTAAAGTGCCGCCCGTGCCGACACCTGCCACAAAAATATCCACTGTGCCGTCGGAATCGCGCCAAATTTCGGGACCTGTGGTTTGACAATGCGCCGAGGGGTTGGCGGGGTTATCAAATTGCGAGGGGATAAAACTGTGCGGGAATGTGGCGGCAAGTTCGTTTGCTTTGGCAATCGCGCCCGACATACCCAAAGCACCGTCGGTGAGTACAATTTCGGCACCGTAGGCTTTGAGCAACAACCGCCGTTCGGTGCTCATGGTTTCGGGCATGGTCAAGATGACACGGTATCCGCGTACCGCCGCGACCATTGCCAAACCGATGCCGGTGTTGCCGCTGGTGGGTTCGATGATGACGGAATCGGGTTGCAGTAAACCGCGCTTTTCGGCATCGTCAAGCATTGCTACCGCTACGCGGTCTTTGGCGCTGCCTGCGGGATTAAAACATTCCAATTTAGCGAGTATGGTGGCATATTCGCCGTCTTGCTTTTGCACGGCAAGCAACGGTGTGTTGCCGACAAGTTGCGTGATATCTTGATAAACTTTCATCATAATTTTCCGCCTTTGGCGCCCTTGGCACCGCCGAGGGATACGGTGGACAGCAGGTTGGTTTCGTAACTGAAACTCAAATTTTCGCGGCGGCGTTGCCGTTTCCATGCCAAGGCAATCATTTCATCCAACAGTTTATCGAACGGCACGCCTGCTTCTTCCCACAGATAGAAAGCAAGGGAACCGGGGATGGTGTTGATTTCGTTTACCCACAGTTCGCCCGTTTCGGGATTGTTTAAAAAGTCGATACGTGCGACACTGGTGCAGCCCAAGGCTACAAACGTTTTAACAGCGAGGTCTTGGACTTTGGCAGTCAGTTCATCGGGGATGTCGGCGGGGCAACGGCGTTTTAAATCCGACATACCGCCGGATTTTCCCGATTTGTTACCGCTTAAATATTTGTCACCGAAACTTAATATTTCGTCACTGCCGATAGGTTCTTCGCAAACAGAGGGGCGAGCGTCTTCTGAATCGCCCAGTACCGAACAGTTGATTTCTCGAAGCGGAGTTACCGCTTTTTCCACCAAAACGCGGGGGGCAAAGCCAAACGCGGTGTCCAATGCGGTTTGCAGTTTTTCACGAGTATCGGCGCGGGAAATACCCACCGAAGAACCCAAGTTTACGGGTTTGACAATAACGGGATAGCCAAACTCATTTTCGATGGCGGTGCAGACCGCAGTGCTGTCCAGTGCATATTCCTTGCCCGAAAAAGCAAGAGCGGGCAGTACCGGTACACCTGCATCGCGCAGAGCGGATTTCATCAAAAATTTATCCATACCTACTGCCGAGGACGTAATGTCGCAGGCGGCGTAGGGGACGTTTAACATTTCGAGCAAGCCCATCAACGTGCCGTCTTCCACGTTGGTGCCGTGCACGGCAGGGAGAGCTACTTCAAACGAGCCGACAATGTTGTTGCCAAACTTTTTGGCGGGATAGCGAATCATATCCACACCGTTTTCCGACGGAACCAACAATACTTGTGTGGCGGCAGCAAGACAGGCTTTCATGTCGCGGTATGTTTCAATCTTGCCCAAGGCTTCGCCGGTATAAAAACGGTTGTCTTTGGAAATGTACAGCGGGATGGGGTCGTATTTTTCTCGATTCAGCGCGCAAAAAGCCTGAATACCCGTAATGATCGAAACCTCATGTTCCACGGTACGTCCGCCGAAAATGACAGCTACTTTTGTTTTCATGACAGCATCTCCTCAAAAATTATCCGGTAAATCGTTTTCCAATAACACAATGCGTTTTTCATTTGCGGGGAATTGTTGCAACAGCGCAAGACCATCTTGCAAGTTGGCAACGACGTGCAAATTTTCTTCTGCAAAACCGCCTTTTAGCAACCCTTCTTTGAGCGGCTGGGCTTGACGTTCGCCTACCAAAATGGCAATATCACAGCAATCGGCCGCGTATTCGCCCAGTTCACGATTGAGCGCGTCTTGACGCTCGCCCAATTCCACCATACCGGGGGTTACTAACACACGTTTTGCATCAAATTGCCGCAATACATCCAATGCGCTGCGAAAACCGGCGGGGTTTGAATTGTAGGCATCGTCAATGTAGCCGTTAGGAAGCAGTTGCAACCGATGTTCCACCGGTTTTAACAAACGGATGGGGTATACCATTTCCGAAAGCGATACTCCCAACCGATGCGCCACGGCAATACACGCCGCTAAATTTTGCAAGTTATGAGCGCCCAGTAATTTGGTGGTAAACGTTTGACGTTTCTCGCCAATTTGAACCGTAAACGTGCAACCATTGAGGTCTACGCGGTAGTCGGTAATGACGACATCGGCGTTTTTGAAGCCGTACACCACCGTTTCACAGCGCGGCGGATTTTCTGCCAAACGGTCACGAATATAGGCGTTGTCACCGCATGTAATTAAGCATCCGTTTTCGGGTAACGCGTCGGCTAACTCAAACTTGGTAGTAACGATGTTACCCACGGTGCGAAACGTTTCCAAATGTTGCTCGCCGATGGAGGTGATGATGCCGTATTGCGGAGAAACCAAATCACAAATTTCGCGAATGTCGCCGCGGTTTTTGGCACCCATTTCGGCAATGAATATCTCGTGCGAGGGGCGAAGATGTTCACGCACCGTTCGCACCACACCCATGGTGGTGTTAAAACTTTCGGGGGTCATCAACACGTTGTAACGCGCCGATAACAAGGCGTGTAAAAAGGTTTTGGTACTGGTTTTTCCGTAACTGCCGGTAACACCGATAACCGTCAAACGTGAATGGTTTTTGAGTTTGCGACGTGCGTCGTTTACATACCACCGTGCAATGGCTTTTTCCAGCGGGGTGTTGATGAGGTTGGCAAGCCCAATCCAAGCCCAAATCACCAACGAAAAAACTGCCAGTAACACGGCATCCCAACCAACAGGTAACAACCAAGCACGCCACAAAACCACAGCTGTCAGCAAAGTTTGCGTGACGAGCAAGCGTTTGACACGTGCGGTGAACACCAACGGTTTTTTGGATTTTTGGGGGAAGTTTAACGCTGCCGCAGCAAATAACACTACTGTCGCTGCAATCAAACAATAAATCGAAGGCAAAAAAGCGCAAAGCAATAAAAGCAGCGGCCAAAGACGGCGACTGTTTATTACCTTTTTGCGGTTATCGCGGCACCATTTTTGATAGCGTTCCGGTCGATACGAATTGAGTTGTAACATGTGAGTGAAATATAACGATTGTACAGCGGTGTTGCACACACACGCAGCCAAAACAAGGGCTTTCAAAAACTCCATGCTTATTCTCCTTGTAAAAATGAATCCAGCACACGGCGGCATAGCGGGAAATTTTCGGCAAAAGCAAAGTGCCCGCCGGAAAGTTCCACCAATCCTGCATCGGGAATCAAGCGTTCCATGATTTTTGCATCTGAAAGGGGAGTGGCGGTATCGTCTTTGCCCCAAATGAGCAACGTTGGTACGCGGATTTGCGATAAATACGGGGTCATATCCTTTTGCAGTGCCAATACCATGCTTTGCCGCATAATGGGACTGGCTTTGCGATAATCGTTAGAGCCAAACCGCCGCTGCGCGTTTTCCAAAGCGTGGGGGAATACTTTTTGCATGAACGGTAAGGATAATACCCGTTTTAGGAATTTGAAAGTGTATACCCGCACATAATACCCAAAAGAATGGTGTGCTGGAAGACCTGCCGAGTCCAACAAAATGGCTTTTTTGAAATGAAGAGGAGATTGTTTGCGGGATAACAGTTCAATCAACACCCGCCCGCCATTGGAATGCCCGATACCGATAACGTCGTTGACACCCAGTTGGGTGGCAAAATCCACCACAAAATCCGCATAATCTGTGGGGGAGAAAGGAGTGGTAGGTTCCTCAGAACCGCCAAAGCCCGGTAAATCGGGTGCCAGCACACGGCAATAGGACGAGAGATGGTCGATAATCAAGTGATAGACACTGCTGTCAACGCCCCAACCGTGCAACAACAACACGGTTTTTGAACCGCTGCCGCTATCAATATAATGAACACGGCGACCGCCAAGCATGATTTCCACATCGACCACTCCTTTGTTACTAATATATTACCATACCATATTATGTCAAAAAAATCAATGGTACAACCCAAAGTATGAACGTAGAAAAATTTTTTGAATTAGCAGTTGACAAACAAAAATAAAAGGTGTACTCTTAATATAGGTGTTTTATTATGTCCGTAAAATATTTGTTTTTGTAAGGAGATAGTATTATGAAAAAAATTATATCCATTGTCTTAGCATGCGTATTGCTCGCCAGCATGATGGTTCTTACGGTTGTGCCGGTTTCTGCCGCTACCCCAAAAGAAGATATCATCGCTGCTATTAAAGCCAGTGTGTCGGCAGAATATTTTGAAAAATATTTGCCCACCATAGAAAATGTTTTGCAACAAGTGGAAGTAACGGCAGAACAAGCTGAAAAAGTTATTGCAAACATTGACACCGTTAAAGAAACCATCAAAGAAGACAAAGGTGATTCTTTGTCCGAATACACCGAAGTGGAACGTAAAGTTGTGTTGGAAGAGTTTGACAAAGCTTGCGAAACTTTGGGCTTGAAATACGAAGTGAAACCGGCTGAAAAACCCACCCACGAAGGTGACGTTGATATCACGGTAAAAGTAGAAGACAAAATCATTGCGTCGGTTGATGGTGACGCGGTCAAAAAGACCAACGCTCCCGACAGTGCTGTGAACTACGGTTTGGTTGCTTTGGCCGGTGTGTTGGCCGCGGCGGCTGTGGTGGTTGCCACTCGTTGCAAGAAAGCCACTTCTTGCTAATTGGTATGAAACATCATAATCTGTCTTTACGAAAAAGCCCTTTATACAAGGGCTTTTTCTTGCTCTTTCCCTATATTTTTGCTGTACTGGCCTGGGGTTGCGTGGTCGTGGTACTTTTTCAAGCTTTTGTTGCCGATTCGGAGTACTACCGCCTTATCACAGGTAAAAATCATGGCACCAATGCGCCGTCCACCGTTACGCAAGACGAAGGGTATATACCAACCATTGCTTTTGGCAGTCAATGGGCGACACTTAACGTTGACGGTTGGGAACGCCGCGACATTAAAGTGTTTTTTGGTGACAGCGACGAATTTTTGCGCAAAGGTGCAGGCATGTGGCTTAACTCGCGGTTTTGCGGTCAAAACGGAAAAATTGTGTTGTCCGCACACGTCACCTCTGATTTTCACGAACTGGAAGTAACGCCCATTGGTACGCTTGTTACTATGGACACGGTTTATGGCAAATATGTGTACAAGGTAGTGGATACCAAAATTTTTCATTATCAAGACGGCTCGTTGCTTATGCCCAAAGATGGTGTGGAGCAACTGATTTTGTACACCTGCTACCCGCGCAAAAACGGTCATTTGTTCAAAACGCAGCGTATGGCATTGATTTGCAAAAAGGTTGAGGGGAAGGAGTGGAAAACCTATGGTTGATACTTCTTTTCGAAAGGCAACGCGGGTTTTGTTGTCGATACTGCTTGTGTTTTCGGTTGCGGCGACGCTGCTTTCTTTTGTGGTGCGCTATGCTTTGTGTGACCGCACGGCATATACCAAGGCGGCACATTCGCCTTTGTTTATTGAATCTGTTCACACAGCACTTTTGAATCGTTTGGAATCGGAATGTTTGTTTTATGACCTGCCGTTTGAAACTTTAAAAACTGCTGTCAGCGCACAAACGGTTGAAACGTTGGTTACCACCCAAACATTGGCGGTTTACGATGCGTTGTTTGACGGCACACCGCTTCCCGACGTTTTGTGGGACAATACCGCGCTTTCACAAGCGATTCAGACTTTTTTTGATACATTGCCGGAACAAGACCGTCCTTCCGACACGGCAGCACAAACCATTGCTGACGATTTGATCAATTCCATGTCGCCGATTTTGAACGTTGGACTTAGTGATAAACTGTTAAAACAAGGCCATGGCATTGTGCAAAAATTACGACCGTTGCAACGCTTTGGCACGGTTACGGTTTGGCTGTTGTTTTTGTCGGTAATGTTGGCGGCGGGATTGTGGTTGGTAACGCTCAAAGGTGTTGCACAACGTTTGCAAGCGGTTTTTGGTATGACGTTTTTGGGTTCGTCGGTTGCGGCGGTACCGTTTTGGTTGCTGAAAGGGTACGATTTGCCTTCGCGTTTGGTGTTGGGGGAATCGGCTCTTAAACAATACGTTGATGATGTGTTGTACCAAATTGTTGACTATTCCGTGACAATTCCCACCATCGTTTTTGTTGTCAGTGGTTTGTTACTAATAACAGCGGTGGTGTTGCGTCTTTGCAAATCACAAAAAAATTAAATTTGTTGCATAAAATAAACTCACCGCTTTCGGTTAGCCGAAAGCGGTGAGTTTTGTGTATAAAAGTAGTTGTAACAACAATATAGTCGGTAACCCCAACATAAATCGTTTGTGCAACGTTTTGTGCCGAATCAGTAACATGGTCAAATACATGGCGGCACTGCCGCCGAGCAGTGCTGTGCAAAACAACACCGCTTCGGGCACGCGTTGCCGTTTGCGTTTGGCGCAACATTTGTCACTTACCGTAAGAATGATTGCCGCTACCGAAACGGCGACAAGGTAAAAAAGGAAGATTCTCATTCGAACAAAACAGTATCTCGCATGCCGATGGCACAGTGGTTGTCATTGCAAACAACAACAGCACAGTCGGATTGCAACGTGATGGTCGCACCCACGTGACCGTTGACATCATCGTCGAGCGATTTGCACATCGAAGCCACAATTACGGGACACGGTGTGCCTTTGGCATCGATGGGGTCACCGTGACGAATGACAAAGCAACTGTGCGTATGGCCACTGAACATTACGTGCGGCTTGACCGTTTCTTTGAGGATTTTTGCCCATTCGGTAAAAATGTCGGCATCTACGTTGAAAACGCTTTCGCTTTTACGCACAAACGGATTGTGGCTTATTACCACACGGTATTTTACCGACGGGTCGTCGTAACCCGACAGTTTTTTCAAAAATTCCGTTTCTTTAACACGGAACTGGTGACAAGCAACGGTGTGTCCGTATTCGGCACTGCTGTCTTCTTTGTCTTCGCCACTGTCTAATACAACACCCCAAATGCAACCGATACGGAACGTGTAATACGAATAACCGTCGCGGGTGGGTGTGTACGCGGCTAAATGTTCGGCATTTACCCCGCGCAGTTCGTGGTTGCCGCGAGCATACAAGCAAGGGATTTCCCCCTCGGTGATACCCGAAGCAATTTCGTGTACTTTAAACAAACAAGTTTCTTGGCCGCAACCGTCGGCGATATCCCCGTTAAGAACCAGCACGTCAGGCTTTTCACCCGCAATTTGTGCGGCTTTCACCGCGGGGGCGACGTAATTGTGCGTGTCTGCCAAATGATAAATGCGAATGTCAGCTTCTTTTTCCAACGGGCGGAACGCGTACACGTATTCTTGCGGTTCTTCCGTGGGAGTGAAATATTCTTTCCGTTCCACAATTTTTCGCGCAATTACGGTGTATTCCTTGGCGGTATTCAAAGCATCCATCGGCACACATACGCGATGTACGCGGGTGTCGGAACGACGAACACCGTTTACTTCGTCAAAATATTCCTGTCCCCCCACACGGACAGAAATCAAAAATTCGCCTTGCGTTTCCAACAGCACCAAAATTTGATATTCGTTTTCCACCGCAAACACCGACGGGTGCGCGTAGAAACCTTGGGGTATTTCGCGAACAGACATACAAAAATACTCCTCTTTATAATTTGTATGTTATATTACACCAATTCCGCAAACGCTTGCAAAAATTGGTTTTCAACTTCCTCAAACGCCACAAACGATAACTGCGGCGTTGATTTTAGAAAAGGTACATCACCAAACAAATGCTTTTTGGTTAACTGAAAAAATTCGTGGTACAACAACGCGTCGTCAATGTCAAAAATCTGTTGTTCTTCGTCACGCGTTAACGCGGGGGAGAGCCATTTCGCAAAAATCAACGTCTGTAACTGTTGTTCAAATCGACGGTATTCCGGCAAACATTCTTTGACGGGGCGTGTGATGTCGGAAAGATAGGCTTCGCTTGCATCGTGCAACAAACACCCCAACTGCACGCGAACGCTGTACCCGCGTGCTTTTGCTTCTGCCAAACAGTTAAGGCAATGTTGCGCCACGGAATAAAAATGGGGGAAATGCCCGCCTGCTCGGCACAACAACGACAACGAGTGAGCAATGTCGCGAATGTCAATATCCTCCGTCACGGCGGTTGTGGGGTTGAACGAATGATTGTAATAGGTTGTAATGTTGCTCATAAAACGTTTTCCGCCTTGTTTAACAAATATTTTAAAGGATTGTTCTCAAAGTACTTTTGTGTTTCATATTGTTACAAAATAGGCACCGGGTGCAGAATAATCGTAATTTTCAATCCGAATGTTCTTTCGCTTGGGAAGTTCGCTTATAAATCATTCCCACCTTCGCCTTTTCACAAAGTGTAGCATATCTTTGGTTAATTATCAAGCGTAATCCCACAGAAAAGCCGCGCAAAATCGCCGTTTTTTGACAGCAAAATTTCTCTTTGTAAAACTGCACAAAGGAGAGAACGGGAATTTGTTCATGTTTTCGAAAAAGAGTGCTTGACAAAACGCACAAAAAGCCTCCTATGATACTGTGCGATTATAAGCTTACTGTACCATTTTTACAAATTTTGTTAGGAGGTCTTGCGAACATGAAAACATTTTGGAAACGCTTGTTAGCGGTATCCTTGTCGGCAGCATTGCTTATTGGCTGTGCGGTTTCTGGCTTGGTATTGCCGGTAGCAGCGGACCCTGTGACGAGCACAGGGGAAAACCTTATTGCCGATGGTGATTTGGAAACCAAAACAGGTTCCAGCTATGACACCACCGCAGGTTATGACGGCGGCGTAGCGTTTGGGGTTGCCGGTAAAGACGGTTCAAACGCCAGCGGTACGGCCCCGACCCTTACTTTGAGCGAGCAACTTGTGGAAAATGCACTCTATGTGGTTCGCTACTTCCTCTGAACTTAACAAAACCACGTTCACGCTTGGTGCTCTTTATAACAAAACCAAAACAGCAGGAACATACGTGTATTACGACGACTTTGAGTTGTACAAATACTATGCCGGTACTCGTTTGAATGTTAGTTTTATTAACAGTAACCCTATTGGCAAAATTCCCGGAACTAATACAGATTACTATCCTGGAAATCTTTTGACTGCCGACAGAGAAATCACGATTTAAAAGTGCGGTGGCAGGTTAAAATGCATCGCTTCAGATTCTTGTGCCCGATATTAACTACGGC
>JAZNRV010000094.1:0-3258 GCA_045590855.1 Acutalibacteraceae bacterium
ATGGAGTAATATAAGCAAGCTGATTACACGGCACATCTGGAGAAGTCGCGTAGCTGGCCGAGCGCGCACGATTGGAAATCGTGTATACCCCAAAAGGGTATCGAGGGTTCAAATCCCTCCTTCTCCGCCATAAGAAATACCGCAACTTTGATACAAGTTGCGGTTATTTTCTTTTTGTGATATAATGATAAAAAAGAGGTGGTTATTGTGTTCTTCTCTAAACGAAATCGTATTATAAAAAAGGCTGTCAAAAAAACGGTTTCGGATTTTGCCGACAAAACCCCGAAAATATATGAGCATTTCTTCTACGGTGCATTTGATATTGCACCGCAGTATCTTGTGGTTTGGTATCTGTTTCAGACTGATGCTGAATTAGAAACTGCAAAATCATCTGGCTATTGTGATGATCTGGAGAAAGCAACAATTTCCAATTTGATTGATCTTGGTTATCCGCAAGAAGCGTTTGAAATTACAAACATGGGTACGCCCAATATTACCTTTTGCGGTGGCACAGAAGAGGATCAGCAGAACATTTTGCATTCGCTAACATATAGAAAAGCCATGATTTCCTTCACTACGAAGGAGGATATAGACAATAAGGCAAATGGCGATTATCGTATGTATTTTCAGTAAATGCACCCCCTAAAATGACTTTGCACCCCCTTACTTCAAAAGGGGGTGCATTCGTATTAAAATTAGGGTTTCTTCAGAAAGAAAAGGGATGCCATCACGGCATTCCTTTTCTTTTTTTGTCGACGTGGTTAAGTTGCCAAACCCTCGAAAAGGTCGCACCGCGGCCTTTTCACAGGTTTTGCGTCGGTAACGTGGGATAGCGGCTTGAATTTTGCGGTGAAATGGTATATAATGTGTGTCACCATTTTTGATTTAACGGAGCGAAATTATGAACGATAACAAAGAAATGCTCGGCACAGCGCCGATCGGTAAACTGCTGTTTAAATTGGCGGTTCCCACGGTGGTGGCCCAGCTTATTAACATGCTGTACAACATCGTTGACCGCATCTATATCGGTCATATACCGGGGGACGGAAGCCTTGCGCTGACGGGCGTGGGCGTGTGTATGCCGATCATTATGATCATCTCGGCATTTGCCGCGCTGATCGCCTCCGGCGGTGCGCCCAAAGCATCCATCTATATGGGCAAGGGCGACAACGATTCCGCCGAAAAAATCATGGGCGGTTGCTTTTCTCTGCAGCTGATCATCTCCGCCGTTCTGACCGCCGTTTTGCTGATTTGGAACAAAGACCTACTTTTGATGTTCGGCGCCAGCGAGAACACCATCGGTTACGCCAACGACTATATGAACATCTACGCTGTCGGTACGGTATTTGTTCAGTTAACGCTCGGTATGGGCGCCTTTATCACCGCGCAGGGCTACACCAAAATCAGTATGATCACGGTGCTGATCGGCGCTGTCAGCAATATCATTCTCGACCCCGTTTTCATTTTCGGTTTTAAGATGGGTGTCAAAGGCGCGGCGCTGGCCACCATCCTGTCCCAAGCCATTTCGTGCGTTTGGGTGCTTTTGTTCCTATGCGGCAAAAAGACCTATTTGAAACTCAAAAAACAGAATTTTCCCATTGACGGAAAGCTCGTTTTCCCTTGCATTGCACTGGGAACCGCCACCTTTATTATGCAGAGCAGCGAAAGCGTGATTTCGGTCTGCTTTAATTCCTCGCTCCTCAAATACGGCGGCGATATTGCCGTGGGCGCCATGACCATCCTCACCAGCGTGATGCAGTTTGCCATGCTCCCCATGCAAGGCATCGCGCAGGGGGCACAGCCGATTTTGAGCTACAACTTCGGCGCCAAAAACGTGGAGCGCGTCAAGAAGACCTACAGGCTGTTGCTGGCATCCTGCCTTACCTATTCCTTTATCATTTGGGGCGCCATTATGCTGGCTCCTCAAATGTTTGCAGGCATATTTACGCCCGATGGGGCGCTCATTGACTTTACCGCAACGGCACTGCGTATTTACTGCGGTGTGCTGTGCATCTTCGGCATTCAGATCGCCTGCCAGATGACCTTTGTTTCCATCGGCAACGCGCCCTGTTCCATCATCGTTGCCATCGTGCGCAAGTTTGTGTTGCTGTTGCCGCTGATCTACGTTATGCCGCAACTGATGGCGGATAAGACGATGGGCGTTTACACGGCAGAGCCGGTGGCCGACCTGATCGCCGTCACCTTTACCGCCATTCTTTTCACCATTCAGTTTAAGAAAGCAATGAAATCGTTAGCATAACTCGTGGGGGATCGGGGCCTCTCTGCGGCTCGGCCCACCCGCCCCTACAAGGTCAAACTTTGGGTTGCGGGTTGGTGCTTTTTCTGATATAGTGGAGAAAAGGAGATGTTTGTTTTGTTTGATTTTGTATCAAACCTATCGCCTATTGAAAGGCATATTATCATAATTCTGCTCTCGCTACTTTTGATTTTCATCCTTGTTTTCCTTCTTTATGAAATTCTCAAAACCCCTTATCATTATCCCTATTTTGTTCACGAATTTGATGTTAGCGGAAAGCGAAAAGTTAACATAGAGAATTATATTGATAATTTTCTGAGAAATCCTCAAAATTGGCACACACTTAAAATGCACAATCAAATCATCGCTGAATGGAAAAAAGAAACCGCACATCACGCCAATCACGCAGTATTAAAAAAGTATCGTACAAAACAACAGCAACGCGCTCTTGATGATGCCCATGCGTACCACTTTATAACTGTTCGATCTCAAACTAGATATACGCAAAAGAATTATATTAGAACACCATACACAGTTATGCAAACCGATAACGAATGGACAGTAAATTGGAACTATCTGCAAAAACGATATTCAAAGTTAAAAGCTATCGGATTTGAATCCACAATTAATGAGTACGAACAAAAAAACCAGAGAGCGCTTATGACCCCTGCTCTTCGAAATAAAATTAAACAGCGCGACAATTTCACCTGCCAATTCTGCGGAAAATATATGCCCGATGAAGTAGGGTTGCATATTGACCACATTATCCCCATCGCACAAGGCGGCAAAAGCGTAGAATCTAATCTACAAGTGTTATGCAGTAAATGTAATGGTCGAAAAGGTAGTAACTAATCGCAAAACCACCACCCACGATGGGTGGTGGTTTTTCTTTTTACAATAACTTTTTGAGATTCGCCGCACTGATCGCGGCGCACTCCATTTGGGTGCGGCCGCCGTTGGCGTGATCCTGCTCCACAATGAGCCATTCGGTGCCCACCGCC
>JAZNRV010000095.1:0-10497 GCA_045590855.1 Acutalibacteraceae bacterium
GCATGGTAATCTTCCGGGAAAGTAACGGTAACATCAAATTCGTCACCGGTGTTTTTACCGACAATTTGTTCTTCAAAACCCGGAATAAATTGATGCGAACCCAAAACTAACGAATAGTTTTCGGCTTTGCCGCCGTCAAATGCCTTGTCATCCACATAGCCGTCAAAATCAAACACAACGGTATCGCCCTCTGCGGCGGCACGGTCTTCCACCGTTACCAAACGAGAATTGCGGTCTTGCATTTTTTCGAGTTCGGCTTTGATTTCGTCTTCTTTAACCGAAACGGATTTTTTGGCAGCTTTAAGACCTTTGTATTCGGTAACTTCCACTTCGGGTTTGACGGTAATAACCGCTTTGAAGCACAAGCCTTCTGCGCCAACAGAAGTAACATCGAAATCAATTTTGTCTTCCACATATTCATAACCGGATTCACGAATAGCCTCGTCCAATGCGGCAGGATACACGGCATTGACGGCATCTTCATAAAACACACCGGTGCCGAAAATCTTTTCAACATAGGCACGGGGAGCTTTACCTTTGCGGAAACCCGGAATGTTCATTTTACCAATGTTCTTTTTGTAAGCAGCCGAAACTGCTTTTTCGAATTCGGCAGCGCCGACTTCAATTTCCAACTCTACGCGGTTGGTTTCGACTTTGTTTGCTGTTTTGAGTGACATTTGTTTTGCCTCCTACGCTTTTGAAATCCATATGTTTTTTCATTGTAACATATCTCACCAAAAATTTCTACTAAATTTTAAAGATTTTTTCGCCTTTTTTGAAAAAATCACGAAATTAACAACGGACAAAAAGAAAGTGCATCACACGAAGTCAACTTCATGGCAATCCCTTCCCAATCGCCCTGAAAAGCCGAACGAATACCTGCACTGTGTATGTGTCCGTAATAACAGCGTGTAATCCCCTCTTGTTGCAACACGTCGGTGATTTCACGGCAGACCACGCCCTCTACAATGGGTGGATAATGTAAAAACACCACCGGTTCCAATCCCGTTTTTTTTGCGGCATCAATCGACATTTTGAGCCGTGCTGCTTCGCGCTGCAAAATTTTTGCATTGTCTTCTTCCGTGGGGTCAACATACCATCCGCGCGAACCGCACACGGCAAAACGGTCATCCACTGCTACTGCATCGTTATGCACGATACGCAACGAATATAATCCGTTTTGTTCCAAAAAAGCATCCATTTTTCGGCGGGTACACCACCAATAGTCGTGGTTTCCCTTAAAAAGCAGTTTGCGACCCGGTAAATTGTTTAAAAACGAAAAATCCGCCAACGTTTCCTCCAACGCCATTGCCCATGAAATATCACCGGCAATGACAACAGTATCGGTTGGTTTTACCAAAGCGCGCCATTGTTTTTCCAATCGCTCGACATAATCATCCCAACCGCGAAACACCGTCATGGATTTGTCCGTGTTTAACGATAAATGTGTGTCAGAAATAACAAATAACGACACAAAAACACCTACTTCAAAAACTCAAATACGGCCTCTTCCATTTCGTCACGCTCACAAACCTTTGTAAAGCGTACAGCCTTGTCTTTTAAAGTGAGCAACGGAGACGGAATGGGGTATCCCGTTAAGGCGTTTAAAGTTTCTACTTTTTCAAACTCATTCAAGTTATCGCAGTCACCGTCCAAAGCAGATAACACGCTGGCAGAAAACTTGTAAGGATTGGCTGTGGAAGCAATCACCGTCGGTGTGGTATCACCGCTTTGTTCGCGATACCGACGATAAACGCGTTTTGCCACCGCCGTATGCGTATCGCACAAATAGTGTTCTTCTTCAAAAGTAGCACGAATTTCCTGCAACGTATCGGCATCGTCACACCAACCGGCAGTAAACAACTCTTGCAAAGAAGCAAGCAATGAGGCGGGAATGGTGTACTTGCCATTGGCTTTCAATTCGGACATCATCTTTCCTACCAATGCCGCATCTTCACCCGACAGATGATACAACAACCGCTCCAAATTGGAAGAAATCAAAATATCCATGGACGGTGATGCCGTCATGTGGAAGGAACGGTTGCGGTCATAGGTACCGGTTTTGATAAAGTCAGACAACACGTTGTTGCAGTTGGAAGCGCAAATCAAACGGTTGACGGGCATTCCCATTTGCCGTGCGTAATACGCCGCCAAAATGTTGCCAAAGTTACCGGTGGGGACAACCACGTTGATGGGGTCTCCTTGACGGATTTTACCGGTCTTTACCAAATCGCAATATGCTGAAATGTAATACACAATTTGCGGTACCAAACGTCCCCAGTTAATGGAGTTTGCCGAAGAAAGCATTTGCCCTTGTTTTGCCATTTTTTCGGCAACGGCACTATCGGTGAAAATGGTTTTGACACCGGTTTGTGCATCGTCAAAATTACCGTTAATGGCACAAACGCCAACGTTTGCCCCCTCTTGTGTGGTCATTTGCAATTTTTGCATGGGGCTAACCCCGTTTTCGGGATAAAACACCACAATACGCGTATGCGGTGCATCGCGGAAACCTTCCAATGCGGCTTTGCCCGTATCGCCCGACGTGGCAACCAAAATGACAATTTCTTTGCCGTCTGCTGTTTTTTGCGAAGACACACGCATAAGGTGCGGCAAAATCTGCAACGCCATATCTTTGAACGCGCAAGTAGGACCATGCCACAATTCCAAAATGTGCGTATCGTTTTTCAGTGTATAAATCGGTGCAATGTCGGTACTGCCGAAATGCTCCACAGTGTATGCCGACGAAGCACAGTCCGTTACTTCATCCAAAGTAAAATCGGTTAAAAAGCGTGATAAAACCGTAACCGCACGGTCGACATAAGATTGCGAACGCAACAGTTCCCAATCCGCTGTGGTAAGCTGCGGTAAGCTTTCGGGAACAAACAAACCGCCCTCGGCAGACAAACCGCGTGTGATGGCTGCGGCAGCGGTTACCGAAACCGTATTATCGCGCGTACTTTTATAATTCATACATCCCACTCCTTTGATTTACAACATATTATTATACCAACTTCCCCACTGTTTGTAAAGGGGGAAGTGTTTTGTTTTCTCCCCCTCCGTCTTTTTACTTCGCAAAAATCCACCTCCCTCATCAGAGGGAGGCAAAGCATAACACGAATTCTACGTTTTCTTTTAATTTCTATGTTTTTTGTTCATCGCTAAAGTTCTTTTCAACCACGTGACTATCGCGTGGTTTTCGTTTACAAAACAGCATTGCCCGTGTGTTTCCACACGGGCAATGCTGTTGAAGGAGTAACGAGCTTACTCTTCATCGTCGTAAAAGATGTCTCCCTTTTCATTAGAGATGATAGAAAAGGCAATTTCAGAATCGGCAAACAACGTTTCAATTTCTACAATCGGTTTAATATACTCTTTCATTGTCTGACCTCCCCTTACTCTTGAATTTGTTTGTACAACAAGCGCGAACCGTAGAGATACCATTTATTGCTTGCATCCATCCAACCACGGTTGGTCAGCATGTTACATCTCCACTGGTGGTCAAAACCACCACCGTTTGCAATGAATACCGGTATATCCTTATCGTAAGTCGATCTACTTCTCATATAATAATAGGCACCAAACGCTTGTTTTGAAGTCAATTCTTTACTGTACTCATCGCCAAACACGTGACCGGAATCATCAATCAGCGAAGTAATCCAAAGGTTGGGCAAATAACCATTCGCCTCATTCCAGAGTCCGGTTGTATCATTTTTATAGCCATTATTGGGATAGTTGTTTTCGAAGGAGGTAATACCTGTCGATATATACTTAATACCATCGGCATTGCCAAACTCGTAATCGCGAATGTTATTGCAGGTGTACATTTCGCCATTTTTAAACGTCACGTCCGGAAGGAAGTGCCACACGTTACCCACCGGATTTTCAATCCAACGATAGCGGATGGGGTTTTGTGTAACCTTCAAATTCTCGTCGGTGGTAATCCAGTTAGCGCGACCGGTATGCCACGTGGTCATAGCACCGCTCGGAGCATCCTCGACATAGTTGGTGTAAATCGGTGCTGAACCAACAAAATCACCGCTAACAAATTTTCCATCTTTATCAAACGTTCCTTTGATCAAATCAAGCGATTCACCATCAAACTCAAAGACCGTGTATTCTACACCCTCAACAGTCTCATTTCTCCTACCGGTGATTTTGCGCTGTGCAATAATATTATCTTGTGTATCGCGACAGATGGTGATGGTCGAACCCACCGGCATGACCCGTTCGGTGGCATCCACATTCTTTGTCACATAAACCTCATTGGTATCCGTACCATCAAAGCGAACAATACAGCTTCCGTAATTGCTATCAGGTTGCTTGTAGTCTGCCACACCGTAGCCAAAGACACGGTTGGTATTACGGCAACCGTATTCCACGGCAACCAACGTCCACAACGCGTCGACCGAACGGTTATCATACATGGTGTAGCGAACACCGTTTGCTTGGGCTGCTGTCAAGAAATCCGCAGCGTAAACGTTGTTGGACGGGATAACACCGCTGACGGAAGATAATTTACCTTCGTCAATATAACCCTCAAACGCGCCGACATAAATGGCATCCAGCACTTTGCCGTCTTCGATAAAGGCGGGGTGCAAATTGGTGTTGTCACCCGTAATCACACGATATTCGTAGCCGTCTTCGGTGTATTTTTGCACCGAGAATTTCGGGATTCTTACAAACACGTTACCGTTGCTGCCGTCCAGGGCAAAGCCGTCTTCGCCTTCATAAACGATAACATCTTCGCCGTCGGCACCTTCTTTGATGTTGCAACGCACCATACCCGACCACGGATAGATGTTATCAAAATCGCTGTATCCGTTAGTGTCGCCAATACCGATAGTAGCCGTTAAGCCTTCGGCATCAAAGCAGCGTGCGCCCAAGTCGTCGGGGTCGGTGGTGCTCCACTTGACACCGTATTTAGCACTAGAGGTAACCAATTCGCCTGTGGCACGTTTTTGTGCGTCGGCCGCCGAATCGGTTCTGGGTGTGGTATAGATGATTTCATCAAGACCTTCCAGTTGGATGTATCCGCGGCTGGTATATTTGCGGTCTTTAAAGGTTTCCGACGGATTGCTGGTAGTCATTATCGCCGCAAAATCAAGCGAATTGTCAGAGTAACCCGATACCGACAAACTGTTGCCATCGGCTTTGCTGTAATTTTCTGCCATCCAAATCGTTCCCGCATCGGAAGAGCCAACATTTTCGAGCGTTAATTCGGTTGTGTTGGTAGCACGTTTGAGCAACGTACCCATCGATTCGACTTCGTACTCTGTTCCATTATATTTAATTTTAATGGTATCGCCGGTCAAATCGAGTCCCTCGATGTAAAGACGCGTTAAGAAACGGATGCCATCCACTTTACCGCCTTGCTCACTATCCAGTTCACGATAGCTGGTAGCAATCGTACCGGCGGTAAAGCTGTTTTCGGAGGTGGAAACCAAATCATTTTTTAAGGTAAAGGCGCCTTCCGGCACTTTCATCATATAGCTGTTTACCGTACCGTTCATAGAAGTACGGTTGAGCAACCGTTTTTCGGTACCCTCAGCGTCAACATAGCGCAACGTACCCGGTGTCGGCAAGTATCCGCTGTTGGGCGTTACCTCCACCGAAATAAGGGCGCCGGGAATAAGACTGTTCATGAAATTGCCACTGAGATCTTTGAGCACAACGTTGGCGTTAGAAATATCAAAATTAGCCTCAAACGTGTTGGGCAACACTTTTACCAAAATGGTGACAGGGTCTGCTTCGCCTGCTTTAACGGTCACCGTGGTGGTACCAAACGCTTTGGCTTTAACAGTAACACTAGCCGCCGTAATCGTTTTGCTACCGTCGGCGAAAGAAAGAATGTTTTCGTCACCAATGCTCCACTGTGCATTCGCGTTGGCAGCACCAAGCCAAGTCAAACTGGCAAGCGTTGTTTGCGAACCACAAGCCAGCACTTTATTTGAGCCATAAATCGGTTCTTGCGTTTTGGGCACCAAGTAGCACGACCAATCCTTGGCATAAACCGGACCCGTAGTACAGAAAGGTACTGATGTCAAAAAACCAACTGTTTCCCCAAACTGTTCAATCCAAGCCGTATAGGTGTACCAACCGTCAGCATCCGGACCAACCACTTGAGTGGAAATAACATCACCGTTTTTATTGGGGGAACTTTCAAGATTGGCATAGAATTTACCATTTGTTGCGTCTGCCGGCTTGTATTTTACCGAGTATTCATAAATGTAACCTGTTTTTCCGTAACGCTCATGATCGTGTTTTTTGTTAGTGTTGCCGGCAATATAATACCATTCATTACCGTCACCGTCTGTTTGGGTAGTTTTGCTGAAATTCTCTTGCGTATTACCAACCAAATCGCCGGCACTGCCGGAAAGCAAGTTGACTTCTTCGGTCAATTCAAACACCTTCACACTCGAAAGAGACGCTGCGATATCAGAACCCGCCTTGTTTACAAAGGTGATGGTGAACGACGAAGTATTAGACGAGGCCTCAAAATAACCATATTTTCCGTACGCTTCCACCCACGAACTATCGGCAGTTGCAGCGGTGTTGGTCCAAGTTATCCAAGTATATGTATTGGTACTAGTGGTTTGGACCTCGCAATTTTTACCTTTTAAAATTGCCGACAGCAAGTATTTCTTGCCTGTCTTGAGGGGGCGTTGCAAGGTTACGGTGAATGTATAGGATACATCCGCACCTTCTGCCGCAGGCAACGTAATGTACGGTTTGTCTTGATAACCGCCGCTTTCGTACTTGGTCATGGCATCGGTGTTTGCCGTAATACCGGCAAGCACATCGTCGGGCAACAGGTTGTTATTCACCGTTACCGTAGCGGTAGCCGGTGTTTTGACGCCTTGGTATGTGGCAGTAATGGTGGCGGTTTTGAGTTTATCGCCGGTATACACCGCGGTTACCACACCATTAGCATTTACCGTAGCAACCGACTCGTCACTGCTGGTCCAAGTGGTTTTTTCCGGCAACGCCGTCGAATTTGCCGGTGCGGTACCCACTACCGACAATGTATCGGTGGCACCCGCACCCAACAAGGTCACTTGCGTTTTATTCATTTGGATTGCCGTGGGTTCTATAACCGTCATTTTTACCGTGTAAGAGGCAACAGGCACATTTGTCACGGAAGAAGTGGCGGTAATAGTAGCCGTAGCCCCCGGCGTGTTGCTGATCATTTTGACCAGACCGGAAGTCGCATCCACGGTGGCAACCGTGCTATCGCTGCTGCTAAACGTTACATTGCCGCAATAGGCGTTGGCATCCCACACCTCGCCAACTTTACCTTGGGGGTAAATCAGCGCCGTGCTGCCGGACACCATCGGCACCTCGGGTTGTGCAAACTGCATTTCCGAGATGGCGGGGATGGTGCTTGTGTCTGCCGTATTGGTAGCCGTTTGGTTGGTTAAGCAAAAAGAAAAATCATCGACGTACATACCGGCGGTGTTAGTAAACGTTGCGCCAACCATGTAACGAAGGTCTCCTGTACGCATTAACCATGCCGTTGCCGTATACCAACCGTTTGCGTCCGGACCGGTAACAAAGTTTTTTACCAATTTACCACCGCTATTGGCTTGTAACAGAACATTCGGTTTTGCATCGGTTTTACCTTTAAAACGATACGATACTTTAGCAACATTACCCTCAGGAAATACACCTGACCCGTCAAGACCGAGAAAATCAACATTAGCACTGCGGACAACGGTGTCTGATGTTGCAGAGAGTTCCCATACCTTGTTGGTGGTATCGGCCGGGTCGGTGGCAACCTTCATCGTTATGCCGCCAGTAGTCATGTGTCCATTAAATACATAATAGTAAGCCCCATCTGCCCCCGCCAAGGAACTGCCGTCAGAGCCGGGCATAAGATTCATGCCCACTTCGTATTCGTACAATTCAAAATTGTCATAATACACATCTGTATCCGCATTACCGTATATAGTAAGGCTTGTGGATTTAGTAATATCATTATTCGCTGTAAAGATAACAACTTGCTGCACCCAGTCATCAGAAGCTTTCTGCGTTTTTGAAGAGATGTCGGCAGAAGCAATCTTACCAGCACCCAAAGGCATAGTAAAGCTTGTAACGCCCCCTTTTGTCACATAACGCAAAAGGTAGGTGGTACCGTTTTTGAATGCTATAGTCGGCGTGCCGCACCAAACAGACGACGTACCCTTCGCTATCTTAAGACCTTTGGAACCGTTGTGGCCCACACCGTCTACAACAGAAACACCGGTCTCTGTCCAACCGGAACCGGGGGTGCCGTTTTCGAAGTCGCCGTTGGTAAACAAGTTAGTCGGCTCCTCTGCAGCAGCAGGTAACACCAAACCGCTGATGGCGCAACTGACCAACATGGCAACCGCGAGCGCACATGCCAGTAGACGTCTTGACATTTTTTTCATTGCAAAAACCTCCTGAATAAAATTTTGTTCCCTATATTTATATCAAAATTAAGAACGACGAAAACACAGATTGGTATCATTCTGTTGAAATGATTTTAAAAAACCATCTGCCCACCTAATTCTTTTATACAACATTTTCACGTTATATGTAAATAGTATTTTTTTGGTAAAAAAATGTTATTTTTTTATATTTATGCAAAAAACAGCCATTACAATCACATTTTTATTTGACATTTTGTTGACATTTTGTTTTTCTCGGTTAAAATGTAACTGAGGTGAGAACCATGGAATTAGCCAACGGCATATTGTATGACTACGATTACATCAGCGGCAAGCACGGTGTTTTGACAGATTTGCATTGCCACAATCGTTTTGAACTGTTGTACCTTGTCAGCGGGAGCATGCACCATGTGGTCGAGGACCGCAAATATTTAATCTACGGTGGCGACTTAGTGTTGGTGCGCCCTTCAACCTACCATTATCTTGAACGGCTATCCGAAGAACCCTATGAGCGGTACAACATTTTGTTCGACCCCCAAAAAATCGAAGTGGACGTGTCGCTGATACCGCAGGATACGGAAGTTATCAATCTTTCAAACAACCCCATTGCTCGCCGATTGTTTAAAAAATTGGAATATTACAACCAAAACCTTGAAGTGAAAGATTTTACCAAAATTGTGGAGCATATGCTGCACGAATTGTTTCTTAACTTACATATTTTTTCGGATATTACGCACCGCGAAAAAATCATTCTATCCCCTATTTTGTCCAAGGCTTTGGCGTACATTAATGAGAATCTCTTCACTATCTCGGATATAGATGAAGTGGCGCAAGCGTTGTACATTTCGCCAAGCTACTTGTTTTATTTGTTCCGCACAACACTGCACCAAACGCCGCGCAAGTATATTACCGAAAAACGGTTACTTGCCGCGCAACAGAAAATTAGTGCCGGTAAAAAACCGACCGAAATTTATGTCGAATGCGGATTCCGCGATTATACCACCTTTTTTAGGTGCTATACGGCACATTTTGGTCATGCACCATCCGAGGAAAATAAATAAAATACTTATCTTCATTATACCGTTTAGAAAACAATAGTTCTATAACGACAACTATTAAATTGATTGCATTTTCTACAAAGTAAGTTTTTACAAGAGTGTTAATACAGGGGTGAAAAATTATGAAGACGTCTTATCATCTTCGTTATGGCTTTTTTGATGCGCCATTAAAGTTTGACACACTTTCCTTGGTACAAATAGGCAGAATGTATTGCGAAAAAGATACGGTTATCCAAGAACATATTCATACAAACCTGTTTGAACTAACCGTTGTGACCGAAGGTGAAGGTGTGATTTCTTCCAACAAAATCCCCACATCGGTTAAACGAGGCGACATTTATATTTCATTTCCGTGTGATACGCATGAAATTATTTCTAACAACGAGAATCCGCTTAAATATGATTTTGTCGCTTTTCACCCCACCGACGAGCCTTTGTTAACAGAATTTGAAAAAATCATTGAAAACAATTATTCTCCCTACTGCCGTGTTTTCCATGATGAAAGAATACGCCAAATTGTGGCAAATGCCCTTGCGGAAATCCAAGAAAAAAAGGTATATTCACAAGAACTTCTTTCCGCACTTTTTAGGCAAATGATAATTTATATCATTCGCGATTTTCAAGACGTTAAACGCAATAAGCGGGATGATAAAACAACCGCCACCGCCGCAGAAATACTTTGTTATAAACTGATGCACTATATTGATACTCACATCTTTTCCATGAAAAACCTTGAAGAAATAGCCGATATCATGGGGTATAGTTACAGTTATCTTTCTACTTTGTTCAAGAAAACCACAAACAACACGCTTTCTCATTATTTTAATGAAAAGAAAATGGACGTTGCCCGATTGATGATTTTGGAAAACGATTTAAAAATTACCGAAATTTCAGAACGATTAAATTATTCTTCCGTGTATGCTTTCAGTAAAGCATTTCGAAGCCGATACCAAGTTTCTCCCCGCTCATATCGAAAAAACAATACCGAGTAAAAACACACGACCATTCCGCCAAATCTTGGCGGAATG
>JAZNRV010000096.1:0-1899 GCA_045590855.1 Acutalibacteraceae bacterium
GTTTTGCGAAACCACAACAATATAATAATTGGTGTGGCAGTTGCTGGTTGCAAAATGCCCCATCGCAACACGCAAAAACAAATTGTTCCGTTTTGTCTTGTGTTTCATAACATTCAACGTAGGCATAACGTGACCTCCTTGCTGTTCTTTGTAAGATTATTTTACACTATTTTGCCCATCATGGCAAGGGTTATTTTGAGTAAAGGGAATTTGCTTTACACTTTTAACAATAACAAAACCCTCTTTGCAATGAAAGAGGGTTTGAAATTTTTATGTATCAATGCCAAAAAACATACCCCAGTCCCATCAGTATATAGAGCGGACCAAAACAGTAAACCATGAACATTTCGGTATGCGGCACCTTTGTTTGAAAACAATCGGTTACGGCTAAACATTCAAAAAAATACGCCATTGCACCGCAAAAATACCCCACCGCTTTGAAAATGTTATACGCGCCACCGACAAAAAATGATGTCACAAAAAAGAGAACGGCAACGGCAACAAACAAATTTCGCAAAACCAGCAAGACATAGTCCACTTTGGGATGCAAGCCATGGGTTAACTCTTCTTTGTCAGGGATGGTGGCATCAACCGTATGCTTGATTTGTTCGAGTATTTTGGGCATGATTTTCACCTCGTAAAATTTTGACAATCTCTTTTTTAAAGCAATTTCAACAACGTTTCCCCTGCCCCGATATATTCCGCGGCAATTTGTTTGATGGTATCTTGGCCATAATTAAACTTATCATAAATACCAACGGTAAGCATGCCTATTTTGTTGGCGGTTTCGATTGCGGCAAGCGAATCTTCGAAAACACAGGTATTTTCAATTTTTTCGCCCAAAAAATCTGCTGCTTGTAAATAGATATCCGGTTCTTCTTTTCCTTTTCCGATATCGGCGCAAGAAAAAATTCGAACAAAATAATCAGCGATGTTACAATGCTTAATTGCCAACTTGACAAGTTCTGTCGAGGATGCCGAGGCAATACACATTTTGACATTTTGATTTTTAAGATATTCCAAGAATTCCCGCACACCGTTTTTTAACTGCACGTTGTTGCTGTAAAAGTTAATCATAATTTCAGTGGCAACACGTGCCAATTCCTCTTCACTTTCGGCAATGTGATAGTTTTGATGTATTACAGTCATTGCCTCTTTGAGCGGTAACGTGCGCACCTTTTTGTCATCTTCCGATGAGGGCATAAAATTTTTGTCACCCAGATATCTTGTTCCAAACTCGGACCAAAACAAATCCCAAAGCATCAAGGAATCTACCAACGTGCCGTCCATGTCAAAAACGGCTGCTTTTATTTTTGAGATAGTAAAAACCGTATCCATTTTATTCACCCAGACTTAAAGTATTATTTCAATTTTTGCAATTTTGAGGTGTTGGCAATAACAATAAGTTCCATGCCTTTTTCGAGCGGGAGAGCCGGGTCAACGATTGTGGTAATATCCTCACCCTTGCGAACAGCAACCACGTTGATAGAAAAGCGTTTACGTAAACTTAGGTCTATCAATGTTTTGCCGACCCATTCGTCTTTGACATCGATTTCCACCATGGAAACATCGTCCGACAACTCTATCATTTCTGAAAAGCCTGAAGTGAGCAGGTTTTTGGCAAGACGCGTTCCGGATTCTTTTTCGGGAAAAATCACTTTATCGGCACCAACAGCGCTTAAAATCTTTTGATGCATTTCGTTACCGCATTTTACGATGACGGTGTCAACCCCTGCCTCTTTACAAAGTGTAACCGCCATAACGCTGGCTTCAAGGTTACTTGCCATTGCCACAACGACAACGTCAATGTTGGAAATGCCAAGTCTTTTAATGGCTTCCGGTTCGGTGATATTGGCGCATTTGCAAACAGGGATAGTTTCGATAGCGCTGTTCACTCGG
>JAZNRV010000097.1:0-4727 GCA_045590855.1 Acutalibacteraceae bacterium
GTTTTCTTTCGCGCAAAATGTGTCAACGTAGGGAAGGCATTTATGCCTTCCGCCATTAACGGAACGGATAAATCCGTTCCCTACGAACCCGTACCAAATTGGGATAGAGACCGTAGGGGGCGATGCCTACATCGCCCCACTTTCGACAATCGATTATCCAAAATCATGACGGTAACCACCTCGGCTCCCGATATCCTCCAACGTTTCCACAATCTCTTCAATTTTACAAAAACACTCGTCATCATCAAGGCTGTCATCGGCAATAATTTCTTTAATTCTCAGCAATGCCTGATAACACACCTGTTCCACAATTTTTTCGGCATCTATTTTCAAACTCGGAAACTCCACCCGAACAGTATGCTCTTCTAAAACTTTCACCAAAATTTCTTTGTATAAGTCCATTATCTGTTCTCTCCCTTTTTTCAGTTCTTTATATTCTCTACTTTTTACATTTTATATAATTATATTCTATATGTCAACAAAAACAGATAATATACTTCCGTATTTTGAAAACTGTATCGGCTACAATTATAGATAGGTGGTGACGATACAGATGTATGAAAAAATGTTCAGTAACCGTTTGACCGAATTGCGTTTACAAAAAGGTGTTTCTGCCAGAGATATGAGTTTAAGTATCGGTCAATCCGAGTCCTACATCAACAAAATCGAAAACGGTGTTTCTCTCCCTTCTATGAGTAATTTTTTCTATATTTGCGAATATTTAGGGGTAACACCTGCCCAGTTTTTTGAAGACAGCATTGAAAACCCCGAAACCATGCAAAAAACCCTGGAAAATCTAAAACACTTGTCCGCAGAACAGCTGACTCATATCAACAGCATTATCGAAGATATAAAACGATAAAAAGGGCAAAAGCATGATAACCTTTGATAAATTGTGGGAAACCATGAAAGAAAAGCAAGTGACTACGTATTGGTTACGAGAAAAATGCGGCATCGACAGCAAAACCATTCGTCGTCTTCGCGCTAATGAGAATATGGAAACAAAAACGTTAAACAAACTGTGTGCTGCGCTCAACTGTAAATTAGAAGACATTGCCGAATACATTGCAGATTAAAACCCTGCCCGATATTCATCGGGCATGGTTTTATTTTGCGCGGATTGTGCAATGGTATTGCTTTGCACCATCCCACATCAACTTCTCACAACAACCCCATCACCTGTTCCACCACGAAAACCGTGGCGCAACCGGCTATGGCGACCACCATCAAACTTTTGTCTTTGTACGCGAGCAACACGCTTACCGCCAACCCCAACAACCCGCTAACCAAATGGTCACCCGCAAACAAAATGGCGGGAAACGTCATGGCCGTCAAGCAGGCCACCGGCACATAATGCAAAAACGAGCGCAAAAACACACTGCGAATCGGTTTTTTGAGCAAAGTAAGCGGTACGGCGCGAATCAAATACGTGGTAAGCGCCATCACCAAAATATAGGCATAAACGTTCATGATACCGCCTCCTTATCTATCGGGAAAAGGAGAGCGCAAACGGCAGCAGCAACCACCGTGCTGATAACAATGGCAAATCCTGCCGAAACCCCGTTCAAAAACGGTACAAACGCAAACAGCGAACTGAGCACCAGCGCCAACACCATCACAAAAAGGAGCGGTTTTTCCCGCTTAGCTTGCGGCACCACCACGGCAATAAACATACCGTAGAGTAACACACTCAGCGCCGTGCGCACCGAAAGCGGCAACAACGACCCCGCAAACGCGCCAAGCGCGGTACCGCCTGTCCACCCCAAAAAGGCAGATACACCCACGCCCACAAAAAACGACGTGGTAAGGGTGCCGTGCCGCGCCATGCCGAGCGCAAAAATTTCGTCGGTGTTAAAAAAAGCGGCAACCAATCGCTTGCCGGTCCCCACCGACTCCCCAAGCCGCTGGGAAAGTGCCAAACTCATCAGCGCATACCGACTGTTAATCACCAGTTGTGTGAGCATCATTTCCAACAAGGTAGCCCCCGTAGCAATCACGGTAAGTCCCGCAAACTGCCCCGCGCTGGTCAAGTTGGTTGCCGAAATCAACACCGCGTGCCAAAGGCTCAACCCTTGCACCACCGCCATGGAGCCAAACCCAAAACTGACCGAAAAATAACCAATGCCGATGGCCAGTCCGTTTTTTATTCCCGCTATAAATTCCTTGTTTTTCATTATCCGAAAATCCCCGCTAACCGTAACAAAAATGCCGCCACAAACACCGCGCGAACGCAAAGCACCAGCACACCCAGAGCAATGCTTTATATCAGCGGATTGCGCACAATATCACCCAAAATGTCGCTCAACGTTGGTTTCTTGTCCTCGGTTTTGCGAAACAGCGACAAACTGATAACCGCCAACACATTAAACAACGGAATCACCGCCGCCGATAACAGCGAAGCGACTGCCACACCCTCGTCCCCAAACAACGACTGCGCCAGCGGAATACCAATCAGCGCATAGTTAGAACGAAACACCCCTTGCAGCAACACACCGCGTCGTTTCGGCTCGCGCGTTACCGTTTTGACCAACGGTACACAGAGTAAAAACAACGCCAAAAGGCTGACCACCGCGTACACAATATAAGAAAGGCTTATATCCCCCACGCTGTCAAGGTTGTACACGTTCAAAAACAGCATGGTGGGCAAAAACACCCGAAACACCACTTTGTTCGCAGCCGTCGCAAACGACATACTCATCAGGCCAATTCGCTTTAAGCAATAGCCCAGCGCAATCGTCAGAACAATCGGTGCCACCGCACCCGCGGCAAACAAAAACGATTCCATACGCACAACCTCACTTTAACTCATGCGTATTGTAACACAACCAAAACAAAAAATCCATCTTTTTATTTTGCGCAAAAAGTTTGACATTGGTTAATTCGTTCACCGTAGCCGTTTCCCGCGTCTTGCCAACACACAAAAAGCGCCCCGCCCAACGGCGAGGTGCTTTTGATTCAACAAATTACTTATTTTTGCGTAAGGTCGTGCGATTGTTTGGCAAAATGGTCTTTGGTCAGTTTGGCAACCACACCCGACAAACCAAACAAAGCAATAAAGTTCGGGATAGCCATCAAACCGTTGAAGGTATCGGCAAGGTTCCACGCAATTTCGAGCGAAGTGGTGGTACCGACAACAATCATAACCGAGAAAATCACTTGATACACTTTGGAAGCCTTGTTACCGAACAAGTATTCCACGCAGCGAGTACCGTACAGCGACCAACCCATGATGGTAGAGAACGCAAACAGCAACAACGCCACCGCAATAAACAACGAGGCAAATTGTTGGCCAAACACGGTAGCAAACGCGCCGGTAACCAGTTCGGAACTAACTTTCACGCCAAAGGGAATCTCCACACCGCTGAGGATGATGGTAAGACCGGTCAACGTGCAAATCACCAACGTGTCGGCAAACACTTCAAAAATGCCGTACAAACCTTGTTGCACAGGACCTTTGGTGTCGGCAGCGGCGTGCGCAATACCGGCAGAACCAAGACCCGCTTCGTTGGAGAAGGCGCTTCTCTTAAGGCCCCATACCAACGCTTCTTTAATCGCAATACCGGCAGCAGCACCGCCCAACGCTTTGGGAGTAAACGCACCGACAAAAATGTTTTTGAACGCTTCGCCGATACCGCCGATGTTCACACCGATAATAATCAATGTGCAGATGATGTAGAAAATGCTCATGGCAGGAATCAACAACTCGGTGATTTTACCAATACGTTTGATACCGCCGACCAAAGCCACCAAGCAGATGACAGCAAGGATAACACCCACCAAAATATTGATAAGGGTTTGGCTTTCGGGAGTAGTGGAAATAAACGCGTTGACCGCACCGTTAACCGAAGAAGAAATACTGTTCGCTTGCGAAAGGTTACCAATACCAAACGAAGCCAAGATAGCAAAAATAGCAAACAACACGGCAAGCCATTTCCAGCCTTTGCCCAAGCCTTTGGTGATGTAGTCCATCGGACCGCCGACCCAGTCGCCGTCTTTGTTTCTTTCACGATAGTGGACAGAAAGCGTTACTTCGCAGTATTTGATAATCATACCAAACAATGCCGCAACCCACAACCAGAACAGTGCACCGTAACCGCCCAGCGCAATAGCTTGGCTCGTACCAATAATGTTACCGGTACCCACAGTGGCCGCCAACGCTGTCGTCACCGCTTGGAACGGTGTGATAGCGCCTTTTTCGGCTGTTTGTTTTTCGAACACTTTGCCAATGGTATTTTTTATGGCATAGCCGAACTTGCCAAATTGAATGGCTCTGTTGCGAATGGTGAAGAACAAGCCGCCCACAATAACGCAAGGCAGCAAAATGTACATCCACGCAACCGTGTTCAGCGGACCGGTGAAAAAGTCTAAAATTGCTTGCATAAAATTCACCCCAAAAAATAATAGTATTTCCGCATTATACCACACACTTTAACAAAATGCAACACTAAATCGCATTTTTATTTACACAAGTTTCCATTTGCAAAAACAGGGGCGGCAAATTGCCACCCCTATAAACTCGCACCCAATTTTGACGAAACACAACGTAGGGAAGGCATTTATGCCTTCCGCTATGTAACGGAACGGATAAATCCGTTCCCTACATTGATGGTTTTCACAAAACCAATTCGTTACCGTAGGGGGCGGATGGTATCCGCCCGTTTTCAATCCGTCGCGCCCTGCGCGACACCTTCACTTTTCACTCTTCACTCACAAACTACCCTCAACAC
>JAZNRV010000098.1:0-16735 GCA_045590855.1 Acutalibacteraceae bacterium
CCATTTCTACAATCATCAACGTATCCAACTAAAAACAAAACTGACACCACTTGAAAAGCGATGTCAGTATGTTGCTTAAAATTTAATTTTCATCTACCATAGGGTTCTTTTTATACTGTCCGCACAAATTGGGGCAGTCCAATGATTCATTCGGTAGGCGTTTTTTTAATGTAATTATACGGGTTTGATATCAAACGAGCGAGCAATGGCTGCGCGACCTTCTTCGAGCGAAGCAAAATCACCTGCCGCCAGCATTTGCACCATCAAGTTGCCCAGTGCCGTTGCTTCAATCGGGCCGGCATAAACGGCTTTGCCGGTGGTTTTGGCGGTCAGTTCGTTCAAATAATTGTCCTGACAACCGCCGCCGACAATGTGCAAGCGCGAATAGGTACGGCCTGTCACTTGTTCCATTTCGCGAATGGCTTTGCCGTAGCATTCGGACAAGCTCAAATACACCACTTTGGCAATTTCGCCCACGGTTTGCGGAACAGCTTGATTGGTTTCGGCACACACAGCTTTGATAGTTTCCATCATGCTGTCGGGTGCCAAGAAGCGCATATCGTCCACGTCGACAATCGAGGCAATATCTGCTTCGCGTGCCATGTTGCTAATTTCGGCAAATCCGTATTGATTATTCAGTTCCCGCTTGATGGATTGCAACATCCACAAACCCATAATGTTTTTGAGATAACGGAAGCGATAATTCACGCCGCCCTCGTTGGTAAAATTGAGTTTTCGGCTGGCTTCGCTGCAATCGGGTGCCATACGCTCCACACCGAGCAACGACCACGTACCGGAACTGATGTACACAAAATCATCATCGTTTGCCGGAACCGCTGCCACCGCCGATGCGGTATCGTGCGTACCGGGCAACACCACTTTGCAGGTAAACCCGACTTCTTTTTCCATTTCGGCACTGAGCATACCCACGGTTTCACCGGGGCATTTGAGTTCGCCAAACAAACGGCGGGGTAATCCCAAGGCATCCAACAATTCGCCATCCCACTGTTTTTCTTGGGCGTTTACCAAATTGGTCGTGGTTGCCAAGGTGTATTCGTTCACCGCTTTGCCGGTGAGCAAATAATGATAATATTCGGGCGTCATCAAGAAATGCTCTGCCGTTTGGAATACTTCGGGGTTGGTTTGTTTGATGCTCATTAATTGATAAATGGTGTTGTACGGTTGTTTTTGAATACCCGTTTTGCCGTACAACTCTTCTTCGGAAATATACTGTGAAACTACCGCATCCATACCCTCGGTACGGCTGTCGCGATACGCCACCGCATCACCGATAACAGCGCCTTGCTTGTCCAACAATACAAAATCCACGCCCCACGTATCAATACCCATGGAACACGGAATTTTGCCTGCGGCTTTACATTTTTTCATGCCTTCCACAATACCGGCAAACAAACGCTCGGTATCCCAGCACAAATGTCCGCCACGGTTTATGAGTCCGTTTTCAAAACGGTGCATTTCTTCGAGCACAATTTTTCCGTTTTCGGTGTGTGCCAAGATATGGCGGCCGCTCGACGCGCCGATATCCACGGCTAAATAATAGGTAGTAGACATAGTCATTCTCCTTTGCGAATTGTTATTTTCAGTATATCAAACCCGTCCGAATTTTTCAAGCATTACCCCAGCAATCGCAATCCTTTCGGATAATGATTTTTAAGTTTTCCGTGCGAAACTTTGCCAAATCCTGTCACCACGCCGCAAACCGCCACAGCCGTATACCCATTCGGCACGTTTGCAGCTATTTCTTCTCCGCGCAAAAACGCCAAAAGTTGTAGGTCACCATTGTCAAAATCCAATAACCGACGGCAATCTTCCGCCTTTGCCGCTTGGAACACTGCATGGCACGGCTCGGCTCGCAACACGCGTCCTTTGCAAATCGTTGCCACCGCCACACCGGCAGACAACACCGACACGCCCGAAACCGAAGGGTATTCTTTGGGCAACAACCGCACCGTATCGCCAAACAACGCAAAAATGCCATCGGGCGGGGTGGTAAAACAGTCTTCATACAGTTCACGAGCAAGAGTTATTGCTTCGTTTTTGTCCTGTTTCATAGACCCTGTGCTTATATCACTTTCTCCTCGACGGCGGAATTTGGCAATAAAATGTCCTTCCCCACCGTGCCATGGAAAAATGCGACGGCACCGTGCCATATCCACTGACGTTGCAAAACTTTGCAGTTCTTCGGGAATAAATGTTTTCAGCCGCTCGTATGAGAAAGCAGATTGGCCAAATAAAGCATCCGTTTCTTCCAAACAAAAATCAGGGTGCCGCTTTAAAAACCGAATCACCGCTACTTCGTTTTCTTCCGGTGCAAACGTACACGTCGAAAGTACCAATCGTCCCCCCGGCTTCACACAAACCGCCGCATTATCCAAAATTTCTGCGCTACGCTCGGCACAATGCGCTACCGCGTCTTCGCTCCATTCGGTAACCGCTGCTTCTTCTTTGCGGAACATCCCTTCGCCCGAGCACGGTACATCCGCCAACACGGCATCAAACCATTCCGGTAAGGCTTTCGCAATACGCACGGTATCTCCGCAAGAAACTACGCTGTTTTTGACACCGCATCGTTCCAAGTTTTGTGCCAATATTTTGGCGCGAGCGGGCACGTATTCGTTTGCCCACAACAAGCCGACACCTTCAAGTGCTGCCGCGATTTGCGTGGATTTTCCGCCCGGCGCGGCGCACATATCCAACACACGTTCGCCTTTTTTAGGAGAAAGCACCGTCACCGCCGACATGGCCGACGCCTCTTGCATGTAATACGCACCCGCGTGGTGCAACGGCTCACTCCCTGCGCGAAACGTTGCCGTTGTTACACGCCCCTCTTTTGAAAAGGGGGTCGTTTGCAACGCAAACGACAAGCATTGTTCGAGTTTTTCTGCCGTACACTTCAATGTGTTGGCACGTAACCCTCGTTGCAAGGTGGGTTGCTGCCACCATTCTTCCAAACGAGCATATTCATCCCCCAGCAAACGACGCATCCGCGCCTCAAAAGCGGCGGGTAATACACGTTCACTCACGGTTATCCTCCGTTTTTTCCAAACGACGACGCACCGAACGTTTGAGACGAGGGGCTTTCTTTTCCTTTTCCGTATCCGCATCGCTTAACAACTCAAAATAACTGTCCGGCGGTGTTTCTTCTTGTTCGGCTTGGGCATACAAACGCTTTTCACGGTATTCCAAAAAAATCGGGAGCATACACAGTGGAATCAATATCGGCAACATATGACGGTAGAGGACTTTCCAAAACGTCATACCAATTTCTATACCGCCTGCTGAGGTGGATGCTTTAAAAACACCCATCATTTGTATAGAAAGCACCACAAAAAACACACCCATTACGGCAGCTATAACCAACGGCACCAGTTTGCCGCGCGGCAAAACTCTGAACAAAATCACCGCTATCACCATCACCACCGTAGCCACTGCCAAAGGGCGGTAATCGTATTGCTCGGCAGCATTGCCGTTCATAATTCCATATATGGCAATTCCCTGAAACAGTACCGTTATTACAAGCAATACCCAAGTCACTTTTTTGCAAAATTTCACTAACATACTATCCGTCCTTTTATCATTCTTATACCAAGGCAATACATCCCGCCAAACTACCGCGTTCGCCGCCCGTTACGCGGTGCGACCAAAACACGTCAGGGTGACATTTGGTACACAAATCCGTCACGGTGATATGCTCCTTTGCAACACCCGCATCGAGCAAAATGTTTCGATTGGTTTGCCACAAATCTATCCAAAACTTTTCTTCGGTTTGCTTTGTAAAACACGAGGCGGGAAGTTTCAAAAACTCACGATATACCGGCTCGTCCACTTCAAAACAGCACGGCCCGATGGAGGGGCCCACCGCCGCCAAAATGTCTTCCCGACGGCAACCGTAATCACGGCACATACGCTCCACCGTCACCGCCCCAATCTGTGCCACGGTTCCTCGCCAACCGGCATGCGCCGTACCCACCACGCGACGAACAGGGTCCAAAAAGAAAAGCGGAACACAATCGGCATATTGCGTAAACAACACCACGTTCGGCTCATCGGTAAGTAATCCGTCAATGTCGCGGTATCCTCGCTCGCGGTACACACCCCGCCCACAGTCTTTTGCTGTGGCGTTGTAAATCACGGTGTGGTGTTCTTGTGCCGAAACCACCGCTTGGCGGCTGTCCACCCCAACCGCTGTGCAAAACCGTTCAAAATTTTCACGCACGCACTCGTCTTTGTCGCCGCGCGTGAAACTCAAATTCATGCTTTCATAAATACCTTGACTCACCCCGCCGATACGCGTGGAAAATCCGTGGCGCACAAAGGGATACGCATCAAACGCCGGGAATGTATAGTACCCCACGCCATTGACCATGTGTGGTGTAAGCGTGTTACTGTGTATCAGAGAACTCATGATTCATCACCCAAAAAACAGTATACCATATTCTTTGCGCGATAACAATCAAATTCCAAAAATCAATTTCAGTAATAATACGGTGATTACTCCCGGTAACCCCAACCCAAAACAAACTGCGCCGGTAAACGCGCTGATTCCCAGCGAAACCCCCGTGAAAGCACCCGCTACGTTCACTGCCGCCAACGCGCAGGTGCCTTGCAACGCGTTGCCGATAATACTGCGTATCGGTTTTCCGGCGCGTATTGCCCCCACAAGTACCGTAATCCCCAGCGCACCACCGACACAGCACAAAAACACCATCATCCCTGTTGTCATATTGCCACCTCCGTGGTTTAACTGTATGCACCGAAAAACAAAAAAATCACCCCATCGTTTGCGATGGAGTGACTTTTGGTTTGATAAAATTATTTAGCGCCTAAAAATTTGGTAATCAGCATACCGAGGAAAACCAGCACAAAGAAAACAACAGCCAACACTTTGGTCCACTTTGCCAAAAAAGCATCCAACGTACGTGCGCGGCCTTTTTCAAAAAAGTTTTCGCTGGCACCGGCAATGGCACCCAAATCGGATTGACGGCCTTCTTGTAACAAAATCACAGCAATGATGATTAACGAAAACACAATGATAATCGCACCGATAATATATTCCCAAGCAGTCATGAGTTAGCCTCCTAAACAGTTATCACATAGTATGATAGCACATTCTTTTTCAAAACGCAATAATATTTTTGCATATTGTCCCATTTTGCGGGTATGATAACTCTGTCACAAATACACAGAGTACCTTGCGTTTGCCGTATTTGTGCCAGCCGCTGTGGGACAAACGCCCGACAGCGGCTTTTTTTACAGCAATGACAATTGTTCGCCAATATCCTCGGCAAGCGGCAAAGCGCCCGCCGCCGGCAAGGTTTTGGTGCGATACCGCGCCGGTTTTACCGATAAGTTGTCCTCAAACGGCATCACTTCGGTCAAACGGTGCTGACCTTTGAGGGTAAGCACCTGCACACCTTGCGTATCGCGCGTGGTTTTGGGAGCAATCGCCCCGGCATGCACAATCAGTCGCCGTCCCGAAGAGGAAACCATCATAAATTCACGGTCTTCTTCTACATAATGCAACGCCACCAACGGCGATTTTTGCGAATAAGCGCCAATCAACTTGCGACGGTTAGCTTTGGTAGCATACGATGCGGCGTCAACTTTGGCAACTTTGCCGTTTTCAAAGAAGAACAAAAGATATCCGTTGTATTTTTCGGTCACCACCATGTATGTGGCGGCTTCCCCTTCGTCAAAGCCAAGTTTGCCGGCAACATAATCACCCAAAACGCTCGCTTTGGTATCGCCAAAATCCGAAACTTTGGATTTGTATACTGTGCCCGCATTGGTAAAGAACAACAACTCTTTGCGATTGTCCGTTTCCACCGTTTGCACAATGCGGTCGCCTTCTTTGAGTTTGTGTTCTCCGCTCATGCGCAACGACTGCGGCGTAATCTTTTTGAAATAGCCTTCCTGCGTAAAGAACAACGTACACGGATAACTGGGTACTTCTTCCACCGCATCGGCGGCTTCTTCTGCCAAATCGGAAGCATACAGCAACAAACTGCGGCGCGGTTGTCCGTGCTTTTTCATGACTTCGCGCAATTCCGACACAATGATATTGCGTACACGCGCGCCACTCTTCAAAATGGCATCCATTTCCGCAATGTCAGCTTCCAATTTTGCAATTTCTTCGGTACGGCGCAAAATGTATTCGCGGTTTAGGTGGCGCAATTTGATTTCTGCCACGTATTCGGCTTGTACTTCGTCAATACCAAACCCAATCATCAAGTTGGGAACCACTTCGGCTTCTTCTTCGGTGTGACGAACAATCTCAATCGCTTTGTCAATGTCCAACAAGATTTTTGCCAAACCTTTAAGCAAATGCAGTTTTTCTTTGGCTTTTTGCAAATCAAAATATACACGCCGACGAACGCTTTCCATGCGAAAAGCAATCCATTCTTCCAACAAACGACGTACGCCCAACACTTGCGGAACACCCGCAATCAACACGTTGAAATTGCACGAAAAACCATCTTCCAGCGGTGTCAAAGCAAACAAGCGCGTCATGAGTTTGTCGGGGTCTACACCGCGTTTTAAATCTATGGTAATGCGCAAACCGTCCAAACCGATTTCGTTACGCACGTCCGAAACCTCACGCAATTTTCCCGCTTTGACCAGTTCGGTCATTTTGGCAATAATCGCTTCCACGGTGGTGGTGGGCGGAATTTCCGTCACGTCAATGCAGTTTTGTGATTTATCATACGTGTAAACCGAACGTACCCGTACCGTACCGCGACCGCTTTCGTAAATCTTTTCCATGTCATCGCGGTCATATACAATACGTCCACCGCCCGGAAAATCCGGTGCTTTGAGCGTTTCGGTCACGTCAAATTCGGGGTCTTTTATCAAATTAATGGTCGTTTCGCACACTTCGTTTAAGTTAAACGAGCAAATGGAACTTGCCATACCGACGGCAATACCCATGTTGTTGTTAACCAGCACCGACGGAAACGTCACCGGCAACAAGGTCGGCTCTTTCATGGTGGAATCGTAGTTGTCGACAAAATCCACGGTATCTTTGTCAATATCGCGGAACAATTCCGCCGCAATGGGGCTGAGTTTTGCTTCCGTGTAACGCGAAGCGGCGTATTCCATGTCCGAAGAATAAGCACGACCAAAGTTTCCTTTGGAATCCACATACGGGTGCAACAGCGACTGGTTACCCGCAGAAAGGCGCACCATCGTTTCGTAAATAGCGGCATCACCATGGGGATTGAGTTTCATGGTGGCACCCACAATGTTTGCGGATTTGGTACGCACGCTGTTGAGCAACCCCATTTTATACATGGTATACAGCAGTTTACGGTGCGACGGCTTAAACCCGTCAATTTCGGGGATGGCACGGGACATAATCACGCTCATGGCATACGGCATGTAGTTAATTTCCAACGTGGTATCAATGCGTTGATTTTCCACTTGTCCCGCACCCGCAATGTGCGCATTTTCGGGTAAGCGGTCCAATTTGCCGAGCGATTGTGTTGCTTTTTTCTTAGCCATTTCTTTTCACCTCAACTCAAATCCACTTGTTCCAAATACAAACTGCCTCGCTCGGCAATAAATTCTTTTCGTCCGCTTAAATTATCACCCAACAACACGTCAAACATCTGCGCGGTGGCTTCCTCACCCGAGGGCTCCACACGAATCAACCGACGCGTGGCGGGGTTCATGGTGGTCAGCGACATCATTTCGGGGTCGTTTTCACCAAGACCTTTGGAGCGCTGAATGGTATATTTGGTGTCACCCAGTTCTTGCAAAATGGTGGCTTTTTCCGCATCGTTGTACGCAAAATACGTATCGGTTTTGGTGCTGATTTCATACAGCGGTGTTTCCGCAATAAACACCTTTCCTTCACGAATCAACGTGGGGGTCAGGCAATACAACATGGTCAAAATCAAGGTGCGAATTTGGAAACCGTCGACATCGGCATCGGTACAAATAATCACTTTGTTCCACCGCAACAAATTCAAGTCAAACGTCGCCAAATCTTTGTTGGCTTTGGATTTCACTTCCACACCGCAACCGAGCACTTTGAGCAAATCGGTAATAATATCACTTTTGAAAATCTTGTTCAAATCCGCTTTGAGACAGTTTAGAATTTTACCACGCACGGGGATAATGGCTTGGAAATTCGGGTCACGCGCTTGCACGCAAGCGCCCATGGCGGATTTACCTTCCACAATAAACAGTTCCCGCTCGTCGGTATTCCGACTGCGGCAGTCCACAAACGTTTGCACGCGCGACGTCAAATCGTTGCCCGCTTGCAACGTCTTTTTCAAACTTTGGCGCGTCACTTCTGCTTTTTCGCGGCTACGCTTGTTAATAAGAACTTGATCGGTCAGTTTGTCCGCTTCCGCCTTGTTTTCCAAAAAATAAACTTCCAAATGATGCCGCAAAAATTCCGTCATCGATTCTTGAATAAACTTGTTGGTAATCGCTTTTTTGGTTTGGTTTTCATACGACGTTTGAGTGGAGAAAGACGAAGAAACCAACACCAAACAATCCTGCACGTCTTGGAACGTGATTTTACTTTCGTTTTTAAGATATTTTCCGTTTTGTTTTAAATACGCATCAATTTGCGAAACAAACGCCGAGCGTACCGCTTTTTCCGGTGCGCCGCCGTGCTCCAACCAACTGGAATTGTGGTAGTACTCCAACAAATTGATTTTGTTGGAACAGCACATAGCCACGTTGAATTTTACTTTGTATTCCGGTTTATCTTCACGGTCGCGACCGCGGCGTTCCGCCGTCCACACTTGCACGTCGGTCATGGCGGCTTCGCCCGCAAGCTCGTTCACATAATCGGCAATGCCGTTTTGATAAACAAATTCTTCGGTTTCAAAAGTGCGCCCGTTTTGGTTGCGCAACACAAACAGCAAATTCGGGTTAACAATCGCTTGACGGCGCAACACATCGCGGAAATATTCCATCGGCACCGCAATGTCGGTAAACACTTGCAAATCCGGTTTCCAGCGAATAACAGTACCCATATCGCGCTTTGCATAGGGCTCTTTGGTAAGACCGCCCACGTTTTCGCCGTGTTCAAAATGCAACGTATACTTAAATCCGTCGCGTCTTACTTCCACGTCCATGTATTCCGAAGAATACTGCGTGGCACACGCCCCCAGACCGTTAAGGCCCAATGAAAACTCATAACTTTCCCCATCGTTGGTATTGTATTTACCACCGGCATATAATTCGCAAAAAATAAGTTCCCAGTTAAACCGATTTTCCTTGGTGTTAAAATCCACCGGAATACCGCGTCCAAAATCTTGCACTTCAAACGAACCGTCCTCATAACGGGTGGTAACAATTTTGTTGCCGTGCCCTTCACGCGCTTCGTCAATGGAGTTGGACAATATTTCAAAAACGGCGTGCTGACAGCCTTCCAATCCGTCCGAACCGAAAATAACGGCAGGACGTTTGCGAACACGGTCTGCGCCTTTGAGTGACGTAATACTTTCGTTTCCGTAACTTGGCTTTTTCGTTGCCATGCTTCACGCTTCCTTCTTTTGCTTAAATGTAGTAGTTGTCTTGAACATTCCTTATTATTTTATACCATATGTTGGTATTTCGTCAAGTTTGAAATTTTGCACTAGCCATCCACCGCCAACGACCGTCGAAACTCCGTGGGTGTCAATCCGGTCACACGCTTGAACACCCGCGCAAAATATTGCGGGTTGTCAAACCCCAGCAAATCTGAAATTTGCGAAATGTTGTAGCGGTTTTGCCGAATCATTTTTTTTGCTTCCTCAATTTGACAACGCGTATGATACTGCGAAAGCGGATATCCCGTCTGTTCTTTAAACAACAAACTCAAATACGATTTACTGTACCCAAACGTGTTGCAAATATCCTCTACCTTTACTTTTTCAGTTGCTTTGGAACGGATAAATTGCTTGATTTGCGATACCAACTGCGTTTCCACGCTTTCCTTGGTCGGCAAAAAACTAATTTCTTGTTTTTCGGTCACGTCGCGCACCAGCGTAATTAAAAATTGCTCCAAATATAGTTGTATCAATTGTTCTCCACCGATTTTTGCCGTTGGCTTTAACTCAAACTTTATCGGTGTGGTGTCGTTTTTAGGAATATAATACGTGTTTTCCGCCTCGTGAATAATACCCGCCAACAAGGGTTTGAGATGCTTGCTTACCACATCGGTATAATTTTCGAAAAACCGCATCGCCGCCGATTTACAAACAAACGAAATCACAAAAATATTCGGCGACGAATCGTATGACCGAATGGTGTGAAACTCATTGGGCTTGTGAAAAATAATTTCTCCCTGCTTTAAAATCAGCGGCTTTCCGTCGCTGGTCACTTCCACCATACCGCTATCTACATATACCATTTCCCAAAAATCGTGTGCCTCCCCCTCAAAGACAAAAGAAGCATCAAATTCGTAATAATGAATCGTCACAACCTCGGTAATATTGATAACCGTTTTAAACTTTCGTTTGATGTAAGGTATCATAAAAAGCCACCTCGTTTTTTAATTGGACAAAAGTGAACGTTTGCGGTACAAAAATATCTGTTTTTCCGTGCAGAAATATTCTATCATAAAAGTAACAAAAAAACAAGGAGGCTCATTATGAAAAAAGGTATCAGTATTTGGTCCTTCGGGAATCTCTCGTTGGAAGAATCGTTCCGTTTGGCAGCCAAAGCCGGTTTTGACGGCGTGGAAGTTGCCTTAAACGAAACCGGCGAAGCATCGCTTGCTTCGGACGAAAAAGAATGGGCACGTATCAAAAAATTGGCGGACGATTGCGGTTTGCAACTGTACAGCGTTGCGTGCGGTCTTTACTGGGATTATCCGATTACTTCGGACGATGCCGCCATTCGCAGCCGCGGCATGGACATCGTCAAAAAAGAAATCGATATGGCACAAGCCCTCGGCTGTGACTCTTGCTTGGTCATCCCCGGCACGGTGTGCGCCGATTTTGTCGACCCCAACTGCGTGGTCGATTATCAAACCGCTTACGACCGCAGTTTGGAAGCTTTTTCCAAACTCAAAACGTATGCCGAAGCCGCCAAAGTCAACATCGGGCTTGAAAACGTTTGGAACAAATTCCTTACCTCCCCCATTGAAATGAAAAACTTCATCGACGCCATCGGCAGCGATTATGTCGGCAGTTACTTGGATGTGGGTAACATTTTGTTCAACGGATACCCCGAACACTGGATTCGCGTGTTGGGCAACCGCATCAAAAAAGTCCACTTCAAAGACTATCGCAAAGCCGCCGGCGGCTTGCATGGTTTTGTGGATTTGCTCGCCGGCGATGTCAACTACCCCGCTGTGATGGATGCGTTCAAAGAAGTCGGCTACGACGGTTGGGTCACCGCCGAAATGATTCCCAACTACGCCACCTATAACGAAGCGCTCATTTACAACACATCCCTTTCGATGGACAAAATTTTAGGAAGAAAGTAAGAGGTGCACAACTATGATTAAAGTCGGTTTGATTGGTTGCGGTTTTATGGGCACCATGCACTGCAACTGCTACAAAAACATTCCCGGCGTTGAAATTGCGGCACTCGCCGATATTCGCCGCGACAAAGCAGAAACGTTGGCACAAGGCACCAACGCTGTCATTTACGGCGATGGCAAAGATTTGATTGCCAATGCCGATGTGGATATCATCGACATCTGCTTACCCACCTACCTGCACGCCGAATATGCTCTGCTCGCCATGGACAAAGTCAAATACTTGTTTGTGGAAAAACCGGTAGCGCTCACCAACGAACAAGGCGCCGCCATGTTAGAAAAAGCCGCCGCAACCGGTTGCCAAGTGCAAATTGGTCAAGTCATTCGTTTTTGGGATGAATACGTTGCCCTCAAAGATATTGTCGAAAAAGGCACCTACGGCAAAGTGGTAAACGCCAACTTCCGTCGTTTGAGCCCTGTTCCGACATGGGGTTGGGAAGATTGGTTGCTCAAAACCCCGCTTTCCGGCGGTGCTGCACAAGACTTGCACATTCACGACGTTGACTATGTGCTTTCTTTGTTCGGCAAACCCAACGCTTATTCCTCGGCGAAAAACATTTTGGGTGAAGCCAATTCCTACATCAACACGTCCTTGCGCTATAACGATTTTGTTGTCACCGTAGAAGGCACGTGGAATCTGCCCACCACCTACCCCTTCACGGCCACTTTCCGTGTCGTGTTCGAAAAAGGCGTTGTGGAAAATGCCGGCGGTAAATTCCTTTTGTACACCGAAGCCGGTGTCGAAGAAATTCCGATCATCAAAACCACCGTGGAAGGCGACGGTTTTGAAGGCGGCAACGTTTCGGACTTGGGCGGTTATTTTAATGAACTTGTGTATTTCACCGACTGTGCCAAACAACAAAAAGCGGTCGAAAAAGCCACTCTGGCAGATGCCACGGCTTCGCTCGAATTTGTGTTAGACGAAATTGCCAACGCCTAATTTAAACAACCAAAAAGTGATGTTGAGAACTTTCTCAACAGCACTTTTTTATGGCTTTTCATATTGCAACCCATCGGTTGCTTGTATCGTTCCGTCGGTGCGCACGAACAATGCTTCCACACCGTCTAACGATGCTATCAGCTCGGTTGCCGCTTGTTCGCCCATCACAAAACACGCCGTGGATAAAGCATCTGCTTTTGCCGAACTTTCGCACACGATTGTCACCGATGCTAATCCGTTGTTCACCGGCATACCCGTTTGGGGATTCAAAAGATGGTGATACCGTACCCCGTCAACGGTAAACCCTCGCTCGTACACACCCGAAGTCACTGCCGAAATATCTTCCCCGCTAATCACCGCACACAACTTTGTTGTATCCTGCGGGTCTTTAATGCCAACGCGAAAGGCTTTTCCCTGCTTGTTTCCGCACACCACAATGTTACCACCCAAATCAATAATGGCAGAGGTAATCCCGTGCTGTTGCAACACCGTTCGCACACGGTCGCCAATATACCCTTTGGCAATGCCGCCCAAATCCACACCCGCATCGGCGGGTAATTGCGCTGTCGTTTCGGTCACAACCAGTCGGCGATAATCCACCGCTTTTGCCGCTTGTAACAACGCATCCGTATTCGGAACTGTTGGGTTTTCTGCCGCAAAATCCCACAACAAGGTAAGCGGCCGAACCGTCACGTCAAAAGCACCCTTCGAAAACTCGCCATACTGTTTTGCTTGCAACAACAGCTCAGCGGTTTCATTGGACACCGTTATCGGTTTCCCGCCCGCTTCGTTTAATTTGGCAATATCACTGCCCTCTCTTGTTACACTCAGCAACGCTTCCAGCCGTTCGATTTCGTCAAAACTTGCCGTCAACGCTTTATCTGCTGCCGATTTGGGCAGGTCATATACCGTAACGGTCACCGCCGTGTTCAACGCAAAATCGGAACGAGAAAAGGATGTCACTTGTGCCCGACAACCGACACAGCCCAACACACACAAGATAGCGAATATAAACAGTAAAACTCTTTTCATCTTCTATTTCACTCCACTTATTTACAGTGTACCACCGGTGCCGTCTGTCTGTAAAGAAAAAAGTAACAACTTTGTCACAATGATTGCACAATATCATTCAAAAAGGTATACTAACGTTGGATATTGGGGCATGCCCAAAATTTATTGGAAAAGGAGTGTTGGTATGGGTAAACGCGTGCTTCGTCTTGTTCGAGACGATTTCTCGTTTTTTCTGTCGCTGTTGTTGCTTACCCTTGTCCCGTTGTTTCCGGAATACTGCGCTCCGTTTTTGGCAATCGTCTCGCTTTGCGCCGCTGCCAAAGATGCCCATAACCGTCAAACCGTGGTGCAACTCGGCACGTTAGGGAAATTGTTGTTACTGTTTGTGGTTTATCAACTGATTTCCGCCACCTATTCCCACCACGTCAGCAACACCCTTTCCACCGTTGCCATGTGGGCAGTCATGTTTTGCGGCTATTTATCACTCACCACCGTGCTTTGCAATCGTCGTCGTTTGCACACCGCTTTGTTTTTTATCAGTGTGGTTGCGGGACTTGTAGGGTTAATCGCTTGTTCACAATACGTTTTGCGCGATGTTTTCGGGCAAAAACTCCCCAACCAACTCTGGTTTGCTCTTGACGAAAAACTTTACGCAACTTTCCCCTTGGGTATCAATTTATACTTGGGATTCGAACGCGCAGCCGCCACGTTTAATAACCCCAACATTTTGGCCGAATACTTAGTTATGGTCATCCCCTTTGTGGGCTATGCCGGTTTTTTTGGTCCGCGGACAAAAGCAGCCTTGTGGATGCGTGGTTGCTTGTTGCTTGCCGTGCTGGGTACTGCCGTTTCGTTTTCCCGCGGCGCGTATATTGCGCTGCTTTCTATGCTTTTGTTGATTTTGGCGTTAAATTTCAAACATTTAACCCCTTTTATTTTGTGCTTGGTGGCGGCAATATCCCTCATCCCCGAAGCCGTTATGAGCCGCTTTTTGTCAATTGGTGCCGCCTCCACAGACAGTGCCATTACCGAACGTTTTGAAATTTGGAACGTCGCTGTTCAAACCATCATTGACCGTCCTTTGTTCGGTTTGGGTGCAGGTGTTTCGAATTTTTGGGAATCTCTTCAAAACGCCGGCATCAACGCCCCCCACTCCCACAACCTCATTTTACAGTTGTTGGTAGAAGGTGGCTTTGTCATGTTGTTTATTTTGTGTACGGTCGGAACCAAACTGTTGCAAAACAGCTTGGAACTGGCTAACCGCCGTGCTCACGGCCACGGATTGGGATTTGTGCTGAGCATGTTCGTCATTGCCTTTGTGGTATACGGCATGGTGGATTACCCGTTCCTTTCCCCTAAATTGGTCGGCACGTTTTTGATGGTCTTAGGTCTTGCCGAATCGGTTTCGCATTTGTATTTATCATCCCCTACCACCTCGCTTGTCCGTTACCCTTGTTCCCTTTGGCAATCTGTTAAAAAACACCTCAAACCACACCGCAAATAAACAGAAAAATCAAGGGATTTTGAAATTTTTTAAAAATCCCCTTGACTTTTTCAAAAAAACACACTATAATCTACTACGTTGTTTGCCTATGCGCTCGTAGCTCAGCTGGATAGAGTGCTTGACTACGAATCAAGAGGTCAGGGGTTCGAATCCCTTCGGGCGCGCCAAGAAAAACCGCTTAACCAAGCCATTTTCGGCAAGGTCGGGCGGTTTTTTGTTTGTCCCTAACCCCCAACGTGGGGTTTATTTGGGGTTTATTATGCGAAAATACACCCGCTTTTGTGGTTCTTATCCTCACAAAAAAAGAAACAGAGCCTAAGCCGGAAAGGGGCCACACCATAGTTGGTGCGCATGCCAATCCCATCAGCACTGTTCCTAATGACACTATACCACAAAACGAAGACAGTGTCAACCAAACAACTACACAACGCGCACGTTCTTGTGTCGGTTCCTGTTTCAAAAAGATTCCCGCCCAACTATTGAACGGTTGAGCGGGTTTTACATTCTGTATATTTTCTTTTAGGAAATACTTTGCGGATAATAGTGCGGTCTGTTATGCCCGCTTTACAGGGTGCAGAATATCACCAATCAAATCGGATGCGCGCTCATCGGCAGAGCGTATCGCGTGTGTGTAGATATTCCCTGTTGTGGTTAGGTTGCTGTGACCGAGACGTTTTGACACGGTACGCAAATCCGCACCGGCAGCAATCAGCAACGTGGCGTTTGTATGGCGTAGGCTGTGTAGGTGAATCTTCGGAAGTTCGTGCCGGGCAACGAAATCACCAAACCATTTTGTTAACGTGTCGGGGTAAATGGGTTTCCCGTCCCACTGTATAAATACCTTGTTGCTGTCTACCCACTTATCGCCAATCAAAAGCTGTGTTTCCCTTTGCTCGGCTTTCAGTTCCCGCAATAAAGCCATTGCTTCATTGGGTACCTTTATCACCCGCTTGGATGCCTGCGTTTTCGTTTCATCGTCAAACACGCCACGGCTCGGCACGTAGATTGACGAGCGGGAAATATCAATCACGCTGTGCTCAAAATCAATGTCCGACCATTCAAGGCCGCACAGCTCACCGCGACGCATACCGGTATACAACAACGTCGTCACAATGGCACGATACTTTAACGGCTCATCCTGTAAACACGCGAGAAGCTGCTGCGCTTGCTCCTCGTCAAGGTACGCCGCTTCTTTGTGCTCGGCTCTCGGCGCTTCCACACGTCGGCACGGATTCGCAAAAATCACTTGCCACTTGACGGCCTTTTCCAGTATCGAGGACAACACACGGTGATAATGCAGCACGGTATTGCCGGACAGCGCACGTGCCCGCTCCACTACCTCAAACAATTCACGCAGCGGAACGTGTAACGCTGCACAAATCTTTTGCGCCGTTCGTGCGGCAACGTTATCACAACGCACCGCTATCGATACCGTGTTTACCGACAACCCGCTTTCATCCGCCAACGCTTGGAACGTAAGCCCACGTTCTTTCAAAAGCGGGCGCAGATTCCGCTTTGCTCGGTACAAATCATCCTGTCTCTCACCGTTTCCCGATAACTCATTGTAGAACTCCATCAGATGGCGCGGCTGTAATCGGTCAAGCGTGATATTTCCAAGTGATGCTTTAATGCGCGTGAGCAATATCCGGTACCCATCCACCGTCTTGGGCCGTAGTTGTTTCTCGGCGTATTCTTCCATCCAATAGTCAATGAACTCCGCAAACCGGATGGAACCGTCGAGCACTTGCCCGGACATGACTCGTTCCTCAAACAA
>JAZNRV010000099.1:0-5081 GCA_045590855.1 Acutalibacteraceae bacterium
GGGGCGACGTCCTCATGGCCCCGATTCTTTAGTTTTTGCAAAACCAATTTGCCACCGTAGGGGCGGATATTATCCGCCCGCTTTTAATCCGTCGCGCTATGCGCGACAACCTTACCTCTTCACTCTTCACTCTTCACTTTTCACTCAAAAAAGGGGGTGCCGACGTGCGTACCGAAACTTTAAAAAACGGCAGAATCGCCTTTGTCGACGACGATTGCACCTTTGGCGCGGATGCCGTGTTGCTCGCCGCCTTTTCGGCACCGCTTGCCCACGGTCGCAGTTGCGATTTGGGCACAGGCTCGGGCATTATCCCCCTTTTATGGGAACTGCCAAGCGGTGCCACCGTGGATGCCGTGGACTGCTGTGAAACAGCGGTAACCTTGGCGCGCACCGCGGTGGAACAAAATGGCTTGCAACAGCAAATCACCGTATGGCAACAAGATTGGAAAAATTTAGAGCTGCCGCGCGGTGCGTACGACTGCGTGGTCAGCAATCCCCCCTACTTTGCCCAAAACAGCGGCAAAGTCAGTGCCTCGCCCGCGCGGCGGTTGGCGCGGCACGAGGGCGAAAGCACCTTGTCCGATGTGGTCGGTGCAACATCCGCACTGCTCAAAGTCGGCGCTCATTTTTGTTTTTGCCACCGCCCAGAACGGTTAGCAGACGTCGTGCTCACTTTACGCGAAAACGGTTTGGAACCCAAACGTTTGCAGTGGGTACACGCGCGGCGCGACAAAGCACCGTTTTTGTTTTTGTGCGATGCCGTCAAAGGCGGCAAACCATCCCTTACCGTTTTACCGCCACTATTTATTGAGGAGTGTGAACCCCTATGCCCGGCACCTTAACACTGGTGGGAACACCCATCGGTAACCTTTCGGATTTTTCGCCCCGCGCTGTCAAGGCGTTGGAATCGTGCGATTTCATTGCCGCCGAAGATACGCGGGTTACTCTTACTTTGCTCAACCACTTTGGTATTCGCAAACCGCTTATCAGTTACTTTGAACATAACAAGCGCGAACGCGGCGAACAAATCTGCCGCAAACTCGAAGACGGCGAAAACGCCGTACTGGTCACGGATGCGGGCATGCCCGCCATCTCCGACCCGGGCGAAGATTTGGTCGCTTTGTGCCATCAGCGCGGGATTACGGTCAGCGTCATCCCCGGTCCGTGTGCGGGCATTGCGGCACTGGCGGTTTCGGGTTTGCCCACAGGCCGCTTTACGTTCGAGGGGTTTTTAAGTGTCAACCGCCGCTCGCGGCGCGAACATCTGGATTCCTTGGTAGCCGAAGAACGCACCATGGTATTTTACGAAGCCCCGCACAAACTGCTCTCCACCTTGGAAGATATGTTGTCTGCGTGGGGTGACCGCCGCTTGTGTTTGGCCAGAGAACTGACCAAACTGCACGAGGAAGTCAAACTGACCACCTTGTCCGCGGCGGTGGAACACTATCGCGAAAACCCGCCGCGCGGGGAATTTGTGTTGGTCATTCACGGTGCCGAGGCTCAAAAACCGCAAGAATACACGCTGGACGATGCCGTAGAACTGGCGCAAACACTCATCACAGACGGTCTTTCCGCTTCCGACGCGTCCAAAAAAGCGGCCGCGCAAACGGGGCTTAAAAAAGGCGATATTTACCGCGCCCTCATGCAAAAGGAGTAACAATATGTTCGGAAATTTCAATCTCGGCACGGTAGTGCTCATCCTCCTTGCCATCGCCATTTACTTGTACCTTAAATGGTTGGACAAAAAAGAAAAGAGCGGCAAAAAAGCCACTCTTTATGAACAATACAAAACATTGACGGCAGACACCCTGTCTGCCTTGCCGGACGAGGAGTTACTGCGCGCCGTGATTGCCAACTTGCTCGCGCGCGGTACCGATTTGTACAAAGAAACAGCGGTGCTCTCGCACGGTCGCACCGCCGTTTACAGCGTGTGGCTTTTGTGCAACGAAATCGCGACTGCCGATTTCAACAAACTTTCTGCCACCACGCGCCGTTTTGCCGACATGGCAACCGACGGCTTTTTGCTGCTTGGTGCCGAAAAATGCGCCGCCGCATTGCAAACGCTGGTAACAGCCTTTGCCGACGGCACCCTCACCGCCGAACTGTCGGCTGCTTTGCGCGATGCCATCGCGGCAGAAAACCCGCTTGAACGTTGCACCGCCTATATCCGCGAAAATATCGACGAGTTTTGTGACCTATAAAGCTACATACAGTAACGCCAATAATAGTTCGGGCGGTGCACCGTTTTGCCACAGCACCACCGCCAGCAAAATCAGCAACGTGCGTTCCGAATCCCCCATAAGCCACGAAAGTGACCCGCCTTTGTTTGCCTTTTTGGGCAAACAAGGCGGTGTATTTTTTATTTCTTCGCACACGGGCGGTGCTTCTTCAACAATCGGTTCGTCACAAACAGGCAGTACGGGTTCTTCGCAAATTGGTGCAGGTGTGGGCATCGGTTGCGGAGTAAGCGACACCCCGCGGTAAATCTTTACGGGATGTTCGCGCACCAACCGCCTCGAACGCTCTTCCATTTGGCGCACCCGCTGTGCGGCTTCGCGTTGCATTTGTATGACCGATGGGTTGTTCACCGTTATAACCCTCCTTTTTGTTGTAATAACGGTAGCAGTTTGAGTAACTTCATCATTTTCATGGAATCATTAAGCCGTTTTTCGCGCTCGCCGTGCAAATACGGGCGCAACGCGTTCAGTAGCACGGTGTTTTGGTCCTCTTGCCCCAAACTTGACAGCAGCGGTGCCAATTTCATAAGCCCCGACAAATCCCCCAACCCTTCCTCTGCAGGCGGTGGCTCTTCTTTTTCGGGCGGCGTTTCGGGAGAAATACCAAACGCCGCCATGGCCCCTTGCAGTTTTTCCATCGCATCGGGCGAACTTAAAAACGCGTTTAGTTTTTCTGCCAAATCATCCGCCATGGTTTCCTCCCCCAAACTTTTTAAGCAACTGAGCCACTTGCGGCGATTGCAAAAATTGCTCGACTTGCGCGGGATTACCCGCCAAATCGGTGATTTTTTTGACGTTTTCGGCGCCCATTTTGTCTTTAACGGCTTCAAGCCCACCGTTTTGCACGGTTTGTGCAAGTTTTTCGGGCGTTGTTCCCAGCCGCTGCGCGGCAAATTGTAATAACGCGCTCAGTTGCTCCGGTGTCACTCCACTCATGTTCTAAAACCCCTTTCTCGGATTTGTCCTAATACAGTGTATGCACCGCCCTTGCCAAGCGTGACACACTTTTTCTTGACAGTATTCCGTGGATGGGTTATAATTTCGACATACCTCGCATTAAAATACATAATTAGAGGAGAGGGAAAAACATGAACAAAAAACTCATCGGCAAAATCGTAGCCGTCGGTGTGCTTTTGGTAGCGTTCGTGGTACTCGCTGTTTTGCTTCCGGGTCAACATAACCTGAAGTGCGGCGAATGCGACGGTACCGGCATGGTCGACGCGGCGGTTTGCGAAGTCTGCACCGGCAGCGGTGTCGGCGACGAAGTCGCGCCCAGTAACTATTACAGCACCGTCATGGCACTCGCACCCCCGGTAATCGCCATCGTCTTGGCTCTGATTACTAAGGAAGTGTACAGCTCGCTGTTCATCGGCGTGTTGGCAGGTGCGCTGCTTTATTCCAACTTCAACGTCATCGGCGCGGTAGACGCCATTGTCAACGACGGCTTTATCGCCAACGTGGGCGACGGGTGGAATGCCGGTATCTTGATTTTCTTGGTACTGCTCGGCATCATGGTCGCCTTGGTCAATGCGGCGGGCGGCTCGGCGGCATTTGGTCGTTGGGCAAAAACCCACGTCAAAACCCGCACCGGCGCGCAACTTGCCACCTTTGCGCTCGGCGTGCTCATTTTCATTGACGACTATTTCAACTGCCTGACGGTGGGTAGCGTTATGCGTCCTGTCACCGACAGCCATAACATTTCCCGCGCCAAATTCTCGTACATTATCGACGCCACTGCCGCGCCGATTTGTATGATTGCCCCTATTTCGTCGTGGGCGGCAGCCGTCACCAGCGTGGTGGGCGAAGAAAACGGCCTTACCTACTTCATCCGCGCCATCCCCTACAACTTCTATTCCCTGCTCACCATCGTCATGGTAGTTGCCATCGCGGTCATGAAGTTCGATTACGGCCCCATGCGCCGTTATGAACTCAACGCCATCGGCGGCGATATCTTCTCGGATAACGACGGTGTCGAAAGCATTGACGAAGAAGTGTCTTCCAAAGGCAAAGTTATCGACCTTATCTTCCCCGTGTTGATGCTCATTGCCTCTTGTGTCATCGGCATGATTTATACCGGCGGCTTCTTCACCGCCGACAGTGGCGCACAATGGAACTTGGCTACCGCGTTTGCCAATTCCGATGCTTCTGCCGGTTTGTCGTGGGGCGCACTCATTGCAACCGTTCTCACCATTCTCTATTTGGTTGCTCGCCGCGTCATTTCCTTCAAAACCGCCATGAACGCTATTCCCAAAGGCTTTAGTGCTATGGTCCCCGCCATCATCATTTTGGTGTTTGCTTGGACCTTGGGCGGCATCACCCGCGGCATGCTCGGCGCTGACATTTTTGTCAAAGTTGCCATCGGCGGCGCAGCAGAAAGCTTGGCGGCATTCTTACCCGCCGTTATCTTCCTTATCGCCTTTGGTTTGGCATTTGCCACCGGTACGTCTTGGGGTACGTTTGGCATCTTGCTTCCCATCGTCATCACAGTGTTCACGGGTGCGGGCGAAATTCTCGTTATCGCCATGTCTGCTTGCTTGGCAGGTGCGGTTTGCGGTGACCACTGCTCCCCCATTTCCGATACCACTATCATGGCTTCGGCGGGTGCGCAATGCAACCACGTCAACCACGTTTCCACGCAGTTGCCGTATGCCCTCACCGTGGCAGGTGTTTCCACCGTATCGTACATTCTCGCCGGTTTCATTCAAAACTGGCTGATTGTACTGCCCATCGCCATTGTGCTGATGCTGGCTACCTTGTTCGTCATCAAAGCGGCAACTCAAAAGAAAACCGCCTAAACCAATCACAAACGAAACAGCCCCCGCTCAAACTTTGAGCGGGGGTTTT
>JAZNRV010000100.1:0-11033 GCA_045590855.1 Acutalibacteraceae bacterium
CCATTTCTACAATCATCAACGTATCCAACTAAAAACAAAACTGACACCACTTGAAAAGCGATGTCAGTATGTTGCTTAAAATTTAATTTTCATCTACCATAGGGTTCTTTTTATACTGTCCGCACAAATTGGGGCAGTCCATGTTACAAACGGTCGGTTTTTTCTTTTTTGGGGGATTTGGCAAACAATTCTCGCACACCGATATACAGCAGTACCACACCGAACAAGCGGCGCAACCAATCGGTATCGATTCCCGCCGCAAAATACGCCGCGACAGCGGAGGTAATCGCGCCGGCAAGGGAACACCAAACGACGGCTTTCCACTCCACGCGGCGGTGGCGGATATGAGAAATAAGTGCCGTGGGGGCGCAACATAAAAAGTACAGTAAGTTGATGCCTCCCGCGGTGTATTGGTCGACCCCCACCACTGCCGTGAGATACAAAATGAGCAGCGAACCGCCACCAATGCCAAAACCGCTGATAATGCCGGTGAGCAAACCGACTGCCGCCGCTATGACCCATGCTACCATAAAAACACCGCCCGCAATCCACCGTATAGGAGCAGTATGCCGAACAAGCGACGCAACAGCGTGGCGGAAAGTTTGGAAAACAAGCAACCCGAAAGAATACCGCCGACGGCGCCGCCAATCAGATACGGTAAGGTGGCGGCAAAATCCAAACTGCCGCGCCACAAAAACACCAGCAAAGAAACCACCGACAAAGGAACAATCACGGCAACCGATGTGGCAAAGGCGCGTTTTTGTTCTAAGCCGCTCCATTTGGTAAACAAGGGTACCAAAAACAGACCGCCGCCACTGCCAAACAAACCGTTGGCAACACCTGCCAGTGAGCCGATGATAAGATATTGTGCGGTTTTTTTCAAGTTATCTCCCACCTTTATGTATACTTTCTCCTCTTTTACCAAAATTATGCACAAAAAAGCCGCCGTCAGCAACGCTAACGGCGGTCTTTCATTACTTTTGTAAGTGCAAGCCGCATGACGACTTGAAAAATAATTTGTTAGTATATTATTTATTGGTTTTCAAAATATTTGATTGTTGGTTCCACGTTCAAGCGAACGAACTCTTAGTGCATGGGACTCTTCCCTTCTTAAATGATTTTGAGAAATCCCTTCGTTCGAATCATAGGAATCATCCTTATATTATCATTTGTTAGAGTTAAATTTTATGGGGTGCGTTCTTAGTAAACCTTTGGACTCACCTCTTTCAAAATGTTGGGGCGCTGCTCCTTAGTACACGGGACTCACTCCTTTTTTGTTTTCTCGACTTGTGTCTCTTTCTTTTGTCACCTTTACTATACCACGGTTTTTGGTAGTTGTCAATAGTTTTTTTGCACTTTTTTGAAAATTTTTATACATTATTTTGCTACTTGACGAACAGCAAGAAAAACGGTAAAATTAAATAGCAGAAAACTTTACCCAAGAATGGAGAATGAATATGTCCCAAGAATACGGAAATGATATTGTTACCGTCGTTGACGACGAGGGAAATCAACACGAATTTGAAGTGGTTGACGCCATTGAAACCGACGACGGTCGTTACGTGGCTTTGTTGCCGGTTTACCACAATCCCGAAGAGTTGCTCAACGACGACGGCGAGTTGGTTATTTTGACCGTTAAAGAGGAAAACGGCGAGGATTTGTTGTTGCCGATTGAAGACGACGACGAATTTGAAGAAATTGCCGATATTTTCGAAGAACGCTTGGCGGACCTTTATGAGATTGAGGAAATGGAACAACCCGCCGACTAAACCTTATCCCATAGGGTAACCCCCTACCCTGTACGCGGACCATCCCTTTATAACCCTACTACACTTATTATACGGGAGCCTTTCTCCGAAAGCCGATTGCAGACCTCCTCGCCTTTTTGGCGGGACGAAGGGAGCGTGAATCTTTTGGGCGGCAACCCACCTGTTTACGTTAGTAGCAGGTTACACCAAGGGATATTACGGCAGAGTGGGGCTATATAAAAGATAAACACGTGCTGTTTTAGCAGCACGTGTTTTTTCATTTTTCGGGAATTAACGGTACATAATCAATCGCTTCGGCAACCGGTTCGCGCATCCAGAGCGACGGTGTGATACGCAAGGTGAAACCACAACCGCTTTCGGCGCCCCATGCGGACATTTCGGCACGCGGGAATGCGTATGCCGCCATGAGCAACATGATGACACCGCCGTGTGTACAAATGACGGTATCGGTATCGCCGCTGCGCAAAATTTCTTGCACGATGCGTTCAAACTCTTCCATTACGCGTTGTTGAAACGCGGCGGCATTTTCGCCGTTTGGGATTTCGGAACTCGCTCCCCCAATCCAGGCGCGAAACGTTTCATCATGTTGCAACTGTTCGGCGGTTTTGCCGTCCCAGTCGCCGAAATCACATTCCGAAAGCCCTGCCGCTTCTTGTGGGGTTGCATCAGGATACAGCACCGACAGCGTTTGTTTGCAACGAGCAAGCGGGCTGGTATAAAACCGTGTTGCCGTCGGGTAGATGGCTTGTTGTTTTTTTTGCAACAAATCTACAAGTCCTGCTGGCGATAACGGCAAATCGGTTTTGCCGAGGTATTGTCCTTTTTCGTTCGCTTCGGTAAGACCGTGGCGAATGAGATGAATTTTGTAACTTTTCACAGAATTTTCCTCCCAAAATCGGCATTTCTCACACTTTACAAATTGTATTGTTTACAGTATAATTAAAAACCCAGCGTATAATTCAGTAAGGAGAATACCAGTATGCACACCAGTTTCCCGCGCACGATTACGTTGTTGCGCAAAGAACGCGGTTTGAGTCAAAAGGAAGTTGCCGCATCCTTGAAAATTTCACAAGCATTGCTTTCGCACTATGAAAAAGGCATCCGCGAATGCGGGTTGGATTTTGTGGTGCGTATTGCTGATTATTATAACGTTTCGTGCGATTATCTGTTAGGACGCACCACTGACAAATCCGGTGCGATGATTACCGTTGACGATATTCCCGAATCCACCGCGCAAAACAAAGGTGGGCGGTCGGCAAACGGTATGTTATGCGTACTCAACAAGAAATTGTTGCTCAATTCGGTAACGGTATTGTTTGAAGTGTTACAACGCTGCAACCGCAAAGAATTGTCCGAAGAGGTTTCCACTTACTTAAACGTGGCGGTGTATACGGCACTTCGTTCCCTTTACAGTGCCGATGCCCGCACCCCTGCGGCGGTGTTTGCAGTGCCGAGTGCTTTGTACCAAGCAGCTTGTGCCGCTTGGTTACCGTTGACCGCGGCGCGCATTGCGCAAATGGCACCGTCGTCGTTGTCGGGCGGGAAAATCCCTTCTTTGCTTCCCGATGAATTGGCAAAAGCGTATCCGCTGTTGGCTTCTTCGCTGAACAACGTGATTGCCAATGCCGAAACACAGTTGGGAACACTGGTGCAATCTTAGGCTGGCGGGAGTCGAACTCTTTACGCCTGCAAAAGAAAATTTCCGGTGATAGTTTGCCTCAAAACTTGAAATACGTCAGTATCCCTTCGTTTTTCGGCTTCCTCTCACACAAAAATTTTTACTTTTGCAGGTCGGCAGAGTTTCTGCCGCCGAATTTTTTTGTGCGGGGAAGTGCGAGTTTGCCGCAAGGCTATCGCCTTGCAAAAACGAACACAAATCCGCGCGGGTAAAGGCGGCGTGCGAAACCGCAAAGGGTTCGACTCTCGCCAGCCTTAATAAATAGCGTGAGCATTTTGAATGCTCACGCTTTTTTGTTATGCACGGAAAACCCAACCGCGTTGTATACGAAAACTGATGATAAACAGTAAAATATCCACTACTATTTTGATGGGCGTGGCGTTCAAGGTGAACAGTGATACCAGCCATTTGGTGGCAAAGGCAGAAACGGTGATTTGGCAAACGCAAAGTGCCGCGTACCGCAACAAGGTACCGTGACCCAAGTCGCCGCTTTTGAACACGCGGTGTTTATTGACCGAGTAGTTGACAAATGCCGAAATAGCGCGTGCGATATAGGCGCATACCACAATGCCGATATCTTCCCGCAAATCAAACAAACGCCACAACCAAAACAGGAAAGCAAACAAACCAATATCGACAGCCCATGACAAAACCGAAGAAAGAATAAATTTGGAAAACACGGCATAAATACGCAACGAATCCAGCAGGGGGTTGAAATGGGAAGTGCGATTTTCTTCGATGTATACTGTTTCAATCGGGACTTCTCGCAACGAAATTTTGGCGTCTTTGGCGTCGAGAATCATGTTCATTTCGTACTCGAAGCGTTCCCCTTTGGTTGCCAAGAAACGGCGCATGGCGACAGGCGAAAAGCCACGCAAGCCTGTTTGCGTATCGGAAAGAGAGATACCGCATATCCACCGCAACACCCGACTGGTCGTGCGGTTACCAAAGCGGCTGCGTGCCGGGATGTCTTGGTTGTTTGAGGAAAAATCACGGCAACCCATGATAATCGAATCGGGGTGTTCAAGAGTGGCCTCGGCGACCGCGATAATATCGGCAATGCGGTGTTGACCGTCGGCATCCACCGTGACAGCATGACACACATGTGATTGGTTGAGCAAATAGTTAAACGCCGTTTTGAGAGCGCGACCCTTGCCTTGATTGACAGCATGTGTGAGCACGGTGCAGCCAAACGTGTCCCGCGCGGCTTCGAAATAAGAAGCGTATTGTTCGCTGCTGCCGTCGTTGACGATAACGATGGTTTCAAACGCTGCTTTGCGCAAATCGCCCAGCAGGGTTAATAATTTTTCGTCCGGGCTGAGCGACGGGATAATCACTGCTACCGAAGAGTAGGTTGCCATGCGTTTCACCTCACTTATACAAATAAAGGGAACTTTTTTGACAAAGTTCCCTTTTATTATACACGATGTTGTTTATCTTTTCAATAGTTACTTCACAAGGCTTTGGTAAATGCGGATATATTCTGTGGCCGAACGCTCCCAACCAAAATCGCTGCGCATGGCATGGTCGGTAACAGCAAAAAATTCACCGGGGTTGCGGTAGGTATGCAGTGCACGCTTGATGCTGCGCAGCATATCTTCGGCATCGTACGTTTGAAACGTAAATCCGTTTCCCTTACCATTGCCGCAATCGGTGATGGTGTCTTTTAACCCCCCGGTGGCACGCACAATGGGCACGGCACCATAACGACAAGCCAGCATTTGCGAAAGCCCGCACGGTTCACTTTGGGACGGCATTAAAAATAAGTCGGAAGCGGCGTAGATTTTTTGTGCCAGTTCGGGTACGAAGCCCTGACAAAAGCGGAATTTTTCGCCGTTCCAACGTTGTTTTTCGCAAAAATAGTGCTCGTAACGTTGTTCGCCCGAACCCAGTATGACCAGTTGTACATCTTCGTTCATGAGCCTTTCAAACACGGCTTGTACCAAATCGAAGCCTTTGTGCGATGCCAGACGACTGACCATACCGATGAGTGGGGTGTTGTCTTGTTGCGGCAAGGACAACCGTTCTTGCAACCGTTGTTTGTTGATGGCTTTACCTTGTTTGTTTTCTGCTGAGTAGGCGGCATACAAAAACGAATCGGTGGCGGGGTTATATTGTTCGGTGTCGATACCATTGAGAATACCGGTGAGTTTCCACGCGCGGTGGCGCAAAAGAGAATCCAAGCCGTGTGCAAACCACGGGTCTTGCAATTCCTTTGCATAGGTCGGACTGACAGTGGTGACACGGTGGGCGGTTTCGATGCCCCCTTTCATTAGATTGGTGCGACCGTCTTGTTCGACCAGTTGACCCGCTTGTGCGGGGAGTCCGAATACATCGCCCAAAAGTTCCATGCCGTATTGTCCTTGGTATTGAATGTTGTGAATGGTATATACCGTGCGCATATTACGATACGGTAAGTCGTTGCCGTAAAAAACGGTGTGGTAAACGGGAATCAGTCCGCATTGCCAGTCGTTGGCATGGAGAATGTCAGGTGTAAAATCAATATGCCGTATCATTTCAAGCACCGCACGGGAGAAAAAAGCAAAGCGTTCGGCATCGTCATAAAGACCGTATAAACCGCAGCGTTTGAAATAATATTCATTATCCAAAAAGTAATAAGTAACACCGTTTTCTTTGATTTTAAACACGCCGCAATGTTGCCTGCGCCATGAAAGCGGAACTCCAAAAGCGGTCAGAAATTCGAGGTTTTCGCGTTTGTCGGGCAGTACCGTTTCGTACAAGGGCAAAACAACACGACAATCCACCCCTTGTGAGCACAAGGCTTTGGGCAGCGCCGCGGCGACATCGCCGAGACCTCCCGAAACCGCAAAGGGGCGTGCTTCGCTTGTGGCAAATAACACGTTCATTTTATATAACACTCCCCTTTCGCACCGAAACGGGATGACCTTCGCATCCTTGCAGACAACGGTTTTCGCGAAGGCACACGTTTTTGTCGGTAATCACGTAGTCAAGCGAACTGTTTGCACCGATTACACCGCCTTGCAACAAAAGGCAGTTTTGGATGTGACAGTTTTTGCCCACCGACACGTCGCGAAACAGCAAAGAGTGCTCCACCGTTCCGTCGACATGACAGCCGTCGGCAATCAGCGAATCGGTGACGTTGGCATGCAATCCGTATACGGCGGGAGAACAATCCCGCACCTTGGTATAGATTGGACGACGGCTCAAAAACAGTTCTTTTCGCACGTCCGGTCGCAGCAAAGCCATGTTGGCATGAAAGTAACTGTCGAGCGAAGAAATCACTCGCGCCCATTCCGTTATGCGGTAACCAAACAACTGCAAATCGCCCAGGTGTCGTTGCAAGATATCCCATTCAAAACGCAGACGGTTACGACTGACAGCCGTTTCCAACAATCGCAACAACAGCGTGCGCGATATCACGTACAAGCCGATGCCGTAGCAAACCGCATTTTCACAACGATTGGTAATGTGGATATCGGTGATGCGACCGCTCGGTGCAATGCTGAGTACCGGTGACATGAGAGAGTTTGGTAACATGTCGACAAGGTATGCCACCGTGATATCGGCACCGTTTTCGACATGGGCGCGCAACAGTTGTTTGAAGTCAATGTTGGCGACCACATGGCAATCGGAAAGAATGACGTATTCTTCCCCACAACTTTCCAAAAAGCAACGAACACCCCAAAGAGATGCCAAACGACCGCTATATTCTTGTTCGTCGGTGCCAAACGGCGGTAAAAAATAGAGTCCCCTTGTTTTGCGCGAAAGGTCCCACGATTTACCCGAGCCCAAATGGTCCATTAGCGATTGGTAGTTATTTTTGGTCAACACACCAACTTTGCAAACACCGGCGTTTACCAAGTTGGACAACACAAAATCCACCAAGCGATACCGCCCGCCAAAAGGTACCGAGCCCATAGAACGAACGGCGGTAAGTTCGGGCAAGGCTTCATCGTGCATGTTGGGGAACAACAGTCCGAGCGCGGTATTATGATTCATGCAAAACGTTCTCCTTTGTCAAATGTTTTTCTATCATTTCTTTGGCTCGAACGATACATGCATCACCGATATGTACACCCGACGCCACCACGGTTACGCCCCATTCTTTGAGGTTATCCACGTGTTCTGGACGTTCGCCGACAACTGCGTTTTCGCCGACAACTGCGTTTTCTGCCACAATAGCATATTGCACGGTGGCACCGCGTTTTACGATGCTACCCGGCATGATAATGGAATCGCGCACTTCGGCGCCTTTTTCCACCGTGACACCCGAAAACAGCACCGAAAAATCCACCTTGCCGTCAATGTCACCGCCCTCGGAAATGAGGCTATTTTGAACGCTTGCTTCGCTACCCACGTAATGCGGCGGCAATCCCGTGGTTCGCGAATAAATCCGCCACGTGTTATCCGACAAATCCAGCGGTACTTTGGGGCTGAGCAAGTCCATGTTGGCTTCCCACAAACTATCGATGGTACCGACATCTTTCCAATAGCCTTCGAAGCGGTAAGCAAACATTCGCTCACCCGCGCCCAGCATGGCGGGCAACACGTTTTTCCCAAAATCGTTGGCGGAGGTTTTGTCTTTGGCATCGGCAGCAAGATACGCTTTGAGTTTTTCTTTGCCGAACACATAAATGCCCATAGATGCGAGGTTGCTTTTGGGAACTTTGGGTTTTTCGTCAAATTCGTAGATAGAGCCATCTTCACGCGTGTTCAAAATCCCGAAACGGCTCGCTTCGGACAATTCTACTTCGATGACGGCGATGGTGCAATCGGCGTTGTTTTTCTTGTGTTCGGCTATCATTTTGGAATAATCCATTTTGTAGATGTGGTCGCCCGAAAGCACCAAGACGTATTCGGGGTCGTAGCGTTCCACAAATTGCATGTTCTGATAAATGGCGTTGGCGGTACCTTTGTACCAATCACCGCCTTTGTTACGCTGATACGGCGGCAAAATATGCACACCCGCGCCCAAACGGTCTAAGTCCCACGGTTGGCCCGAGCCGATATAGTCATTTAGTTCCAGCGGTTGATATTGCGTGAGTACTCCCACCGTTTCGATGCCGGAATTGACACAATTGGAAAGCGGAAAATCAATAATACGGTATTTTCCGCCGTACGGCACTGCCGGTTTGGCAACCGTTTTGGTGAGCGCAAACAAGCGGCTGCCTTGTCCGCCTGCAAGCAACATTGCCACACATTCTTGTTTTCGAAACATCACCTGTTCTCTCCTTTTTGTTTTGATGGTTTGCGGTGTTTTAAAAACACCACCGACAGCGGTGGCAAGGTAAGGGTTGCGGATTGCGAGAATCCGTGAAACGGAACACGTGTTGCACGCACCGTGCCGTTGGTCACTCCCCCGCCGCCAAATTCTTTGGCATCGGTGGTAAAGACCTCTTGATAATTACCCGTTTTGGGTAAACCGATGCGATATTCTTCACGCTTGATGGGTGTGAAATTACAAATGGATATGATTTCTTCCCCTTTTGTATCGATACGGCGAAACGATACCACGCTTTGCGTGTTATCGTCATGTGCTATCCAAGAAAAGCCTTCCCACGAGGTATCTTGTTCCCACAGTGGGGATTGCGTACGGTAAAAGGCGTTGAGCGTTTTGGTAAAGTGATGGAGTCGGCGGTGACTTTCGAAATCCAACAACAACCAATCCAGCTCCTTTTTTTCGTCCCATTCGATGAATTGTCCAAACTCACCGCCCATGAACAGCAGTTTTTTGCCGGGATGCGCCATGGTATATGCCAAAAGCAAACGCAGTCCCGCAAATTTTTCTTCGTAGGTGCCAAACATTTTGTTAAGCAACGAGCCTTTGCCATGCACGACCTCGTCGTGGGACAGTGGTAAAATGAATTGCTCGGAAAACGCATAAACGAGTGAAAACGTCAGGTTGGCATGTACTTCTTTTCGAAACAACGGGTCGAGTGAGATGTACCGCAGCATATCGTTCATCCAACCCATGTTCCATTTGTGCGAAAAACCCAAACCGCCCGTATTTACCGCGTGAGTAACACCCGGCCAAGACGTGGATTCCTCTGCTATCATCAAACTGTGCGGACACGTTGACAAAACAGTGGTGTTAAGTTCCCTAAAAAACGACATGGCTTCCAAATTGCCGTTACCGCCGTAGATATTGGGCATCCACGCACCATCGGGACGGTTATAGTCCAAGTACAGCATGGATGCCACCGCATCCACGCGCAAACCGTCAACGTGGTATTCTTTGAGCCAAAAAAGAGCATTGGAAAACAAAAAGGAGCGCACCTCCCCTTTGCCGTAATCAAACACGCACGTACCCCATTCTTTATGCTCGCCTTTGCGCGCGTCGGCATATTCGTAACAGGCTTCTCCGTCAAAACGGTAAAGCCCGCTTTCGTCTTTGGGGAAATGACCGGGGACCCAATCCAAGATAACACCGATACCCGCTCGATGACAGCGGTCGACAAATGCCATGAAATCGTGCGGTGTGCCATAGCGCGAGGTGGGGGCATAATAACCCGTTACCTGATACCCCCATGAGCCATCAAAGGGGTGTTCCATGACGGGCATGAGTTCAATGTGCGTATAGTGCATGTCCAACACATAGGGTATCAACTCGTCCGCCAATTCTTCGTACGACAAAAAACTGCCGTCGGCATGGCGTTTCCACGAGCCGAGGTGTACTTCGTAAATATTCAGCGGTAAACCGACGGCATTGACGGTTGCTTTGTTGTGTTGCCATTCGGAATCTTGCCAAGTATATCCTTGCAGGGAATAGATTTTGGAAGCGGTGGCGGGGCGAGTTTCGAAATGGTAGGCATATGGGTCGGATTTTAGGACACTGTTTCCGTTTTGAGAGACGATATGATACTTATAAGCATCATATTCCCGCGGTGCATCGGTTATGACTTCCCACACACCTTCTCCTATGGCGTACATTGGCAGTGACCGACGCTCCCATCCGTTAAAATCCCCGCACAAAAACACAGCGGCTGCACGCGGTGCCCACACACGAAACACGTATCCTTTTGTTGTGTGGTGGCAACCCAACCACTCGTAAATGGAGAATTGGTTTTTTGAAAACATTTGGGACATCCTCCTTTTGGTTGTCAGTATACCATGCCCTTTACTGTTCTTTTGGTCGAAAACGGGCGCACAAAAAAACAAGCCTTGGAATTTTAAATTCCAAGGCTTGTTTGAAAATAAATTACAAATCAGCACCGCTGTCGGCATCGCAATACATTGTCACATCGGGATGCGTGCGCATGGCGGTGGCGGGAACCATTTCGGTAATCGGGCCGTACACGGTTTTGCTAACGGCTTCGCGTTTGGTGGCGGGTACCGTGCACACCAAATGCGGTGCGCGCATCAGCGTGGGAATGGTCAGGCTGAGTGCATGAGTCGGGACTTCGTCAATGGTAGCAAAGCAACCGTCGTTGACTTGTTGTTGACGGCACATGTTATCGAGTGTGACAACCTTGACAACTTGCGAGTCTTCAAACTTGGCTTCGCCGGGGTCGTTGAATGCGAGGAATTTCGCCGCGGGAATATCGGTTGCGGTATCAATTGGACAACATTGCGAAAAACGGACTATATTTTCACAAAATAAACAT
>JAZNRV010000101.1:0-23368 GCA_045590855.1 Acutalibacteraceae bacterium
TTAAACTGTTACTCACATTAGGCTGATAAGGAGGGAAATCCATGGCTGATGAAGCAAAATGGTATGTGGTACATACCTATTCCGGCTATGAGAATAAGGTGGCAACCAACCTTGAGAAAATTGTGGAAAACCGCAAGCTTCAAGATTGGATTCACGAGATTTCCATTCCGACTGAAACAGTCACCGAAATCAAAGACGGTCAGAAAAAGGAAGTCGAGCGCAAGATTTTTCCCGGCTACGTGCTGGTAAAGATGGTGATGAGCGACGAATCTTGGTATGTGGTGCGCAACACGCGCGGATGCACCGGTTTTGTCGGTCCTAACGGAAAACCCACCCCGCTGACGGAACAAGAAGTTGCCGCCTTGGGTGTGGAAAAACATTCTGTCGAAATCAACTATGCGGTGGGCGACATGGTCACCATCGTGGACGGTCCTTTGGAGAACTTCTCCGGTCGTGTGGATGAAATTGACAGAGAAAAGAACAAAGTCCGTGTTACCGTTTCCATGTTTGGCAGAGAAACTTCTGTGGAACTGGAATTGGACCAAGCGGAACTCATGGAATAAGCACAGGCTTTATTCCATCACAAACAATGAGGTTCTGGGCGAACGCCCTTTCCTGTGCGTCGGACACTTTTCCGACTGTGGGAGGTGCAACGGCGAGCAGTTGCCGATATGCGCCGCCTTACCACAAATTTTGGAGGTGCAAGAAAAATGGCTCAAAAGATTACCGGGTACATTAAACTGCAAATTCCGGCGGGTAAAGCAACGCCGGCACCCCCTGTTGGTCCTGCGCTTGGTCAACATGGTGTGAACATTATGGCTTTTACGAAAGAATTTAACGAGCGCACCAAGAACGATGCCGGCTTAATCATCCCTGTGGTGATTACCGTTTATGCCGACCGTTCCTTTACTTTCATCACGAAGACCCCTCCGGCAGCTGTCTTAATTAAGAAAGCTTGCGGTATCGAAACCGCTTCGGGTGTTCCGAACAAGACCAAAGTTGCCAAGATTACCAAGGAACAAGTCAAGAAAATTGCCGAAACCAAAATGCCCGACTTGAACGCCGCTAACATCGAATCTGCCATGAGCATGGTGGCCGGTACCGCGCGCAGCATGGGTATTGAAGTTGTCGATTGATTTCGGTATGTTCCGGGTGGGAGGAACCACTAACTATTCCGATTTACCACTCATGCCAACCGCAGCCATTGCTGTGTGGATGGTAACTATTAGGGAGGAAAAACCAAATGAAACATGGTAAAAAATATGTCGATAGCGCAAAGCTTATCGACCGTAACACACAATATGATGTCGCGGAAGCGTTAGACATCGCCGTTAAAACCGGCAAAGCCAAATTTGACGAAACCGTTGAAGTTCACGTCAAATTGGGTGTTGACAGCCGTCACGCAGACCAACAAGTCCGCGGCGCTGTTGTATTACCGAACGGCACAGGTAAAAACCTGCGCGTGTTGGTATTTGCTAAAGAAGACAAACATCAAGCCGCTTTGGATGCCGGTGCTGATTTTGTCGGTGCTGACGAATTGGTTGCTAAAATCAACGGCGGTTGGATGGATTTCGACGTCGTGATTGCCAGCCCCGATATGATGGGCTTGGTCGGTCGCTTGGGTAAGGTGCTTGGTCCTCGTGGCTTGATGCCGACTCCTAAAGCCGGTACGGTTACCCCCGATGTAGCCAAAGCCGTTGCCGAAGCCAAAGCCGGTAAAATTGAATATCGTTTGGATAAAACCAACATTATTCACTGCCCCATCGGCAAAGTCTCCTTTGGTGTGGAAAAATTGCAAGAAAACTTTGACGCTTTGCTTGGTGCCATCGTTCGTGCAAAACCCGCCGCTGCCAAAGGTCAATACATCCGCTCTTGCGTGGTAGCATCCACCATGGGCCCCGGTGTAAAAATCAACCCTGCCAAAGTTGGCGGCTGATAAAAAAGTTCTTGCTTTTTATCAAACTATCTGTTATAATAACGATTGCTGTTCTTCCACAGACAGCGGGTGTGCCGTTTGGTACTTAAAATTCGCCCGCCGAGGTTGTAACGGTAATGCGACGACAGTACTGTCGTAGTCGTGTTATCACCACCCTTTCTGTCTGTACGGCCGAAAGGGTGTTTTTTTAGGAAAAACGGCATGTTATATTATCTCATTATAAAATCAATCAGGAGGTGAAATGTTAATATGCCGAGTGAGCAAGTATTACAAGCAAAACAAGAGTTGGTAGCAGGCTTGACCGAAAGACTGACCGCTGCCAAAGCCGGTGTTGTTGTGGATTATTCCGGAATAACCGTGGCAGACGATATCGCTCTTCGCCGCAAACTGCGTGAAGCAGGCGTGCAATACACGGTTGTGAAAAACACCTTGTTGGGCCGCGCTGCCGAAAACGTTGGTTTGGGCGAATTAAAAGAGGTGCTGGAAGGCACCACCGCTATTGCCACTTCCGACAGCGACGAATTGGCCGCCGCCAAAGTGCTGTGCGAGTATGCCGAGAAGAACGATAACTTCAAAGTGAAAGCCGGTTTCTTTGAAGGCAAAGCCATTTCTGCCGAAACGGTCAAAGAACTTTCCAAAGTTCCGCCGAAAGAAGTCTTGTTGGCAATGTTCCTTGGTGGCTTGAACGCCACGGTGGCCGGTTTGGCCCGCGCTCTCAACGCTGTTGCTGAAAAGCAAGGCGAAGAAGCCGCTCCCGCAGAAGCGTAATGACTGCATAATTATTAAAATTTATTAAAAATGGAGGAAAGTACTCATGTCTGAAAAAGTTACTAACGTGCTTGAAGAAATCAAAGCATTAACTGTTCTCGAATTAAACGAATTGGTCAAAGCTATCGAAGAAGAATTTGGCGTTTCCGCCGCTGCTCCCGTTGCCGTTATGGCCGGTGGCGCTGCTCCGGCTGCTGCTGCTGAAGAAAAGAGCGAATTTGACGTTGTTCTCGCCGAAGCCGGCCCGAACAAAATCAACGTTATCAAAGTGGTTCGCGAAATCACCGGTCTCGGCTTGAAAGAAGCCAAAGACATGGTTGACGGCGCTCCCAAAACCATCAAAGAAGCTGCCGGTAAAGACGAAGCCGAAGAACTCAAAAAGAAACTTGAAGACGCCGGCGCCAAAGTCGAACTCAAATAAGTTTACTTTTCAAAAAGACGATGTAGCAATACATCGTCTTTTTTCTTTTCTTTTTTAAAAAACTGTGATATACTTAAAATCACAGAAGAAAGGAAAGTGTATCAACATGGATTGGTTAGAAATTAAAATCAGCCTTCCTGCCGAAAAGGTGGAGGAAGCTGCTGCCATTGCCAATATGGTGGTGCCGTATGGCATTTATATTGAAGATTACAGCGACTTGGAACAAGGCGCGTGGGAAATTGCCCACATTGATTTGATTGATGAAGATTTATTGCAGCAAGACCGCTCGGTAGCGTACATTCACGTGTATTTTGACCCGAGTGAAAACCCCGCAGAAGCGGTGGCTTTTTTGCAAGAACGATTTGCTGCTGTGTCAATCCCTTGCAAGGTAGAAACCAACTACGTGCGGGAACAAGATTGGGCGAACAACTGGAAAAAGTATTTTAAACCCTTGCCTGTTGGTGAAAAACTGCTCATTTGTCCTTCGTGGGAAACGGTGGAAAATAGTGAAGAACGAACCATTCTTTCCATTGACCCCGGCATGGCGTTTGGGACCGGCGGGCACGATACCACCCGCATGGTGCTTAAAGCAATAGAACCGTTGATTACTGCCGAAACGGAAGTGCTGGATGTTGGTTGCGGCAGCGGTGTGTTGGCAATTGCAACGTTATTGTTGGGTGCAAAAAGCGCTGTTGGTGTCGACATTGATGAATTGGCTGTAAAAATGGCGGTAGAAAACGGCGAAAAAAATGGTTTGTCTTTTCCGCGATACACTATTTTACAAGGCGATTTAGTACAAAAAGTTTCGGGAACATACGATTTGATTTTGGCAAACATTGTGGCAGATGCTATTTTGATGTTGTCACCGTCGATACCCACCTTCTTGAAACCGAATGGCACTTACATTGTATCCGGCATTCTTGCCGAACGCGGGGATGAGGTTGCCGATGCGTTGGCGGCTTGCGGTTTTTCGGTTTGTGAGCGTTTGCAACGCGGCGGTTGGATTTGCTTTGTTTGCCGAAAGGAGTAACGTATGTCACGTTTTTTTGTTGCACCGTTTGCGGGCGATTCTGTTACCATCACAGGTGAAGATGCTCACCATATTCACCGTGTTTTGCGGATGCGCAAAGGTGACACGGTGACGGTTTGTGATGGTGTTGGCACCGATTACGAGTGCCGTATTGCTGACCTTTCGGATGCGGCAGTGGATTTGCAGGTGATAAACCGTATTCCCACTACTTGTGAGCCTACCACCGCCGTAACCTTGTACCAAGGATTACCCAAAGGCGATAAAATGGAATGGATTATCCAAAAATGTGTCGAAATCGGCATTACGCGCATTGTACCGGTGACCATGTCACGCAGCGTGGTCAAACTCAACGCCGCCGAAGGTGAAAAGAAACAAAAGCGTTGGCAAAAAATAGCCGCCGGTGCCGCCCAGCAGAGTGGGCGAGGTTGTATTCCCGAAGTGACGGCTCCGATTTCCTTTTCGCAGGCTTTGGAACAACTAAAAAACGAATATGCCGTTACCTTTTATGAGGGAGGCGGACAACCGCTTTCTTCCTTGGTGGGGGTAAATACTCACCAAATTTCCATTGTTGTTGGTCCCGAAGGCGGTATCGAAACGGAAGAAATTGAAAAGTTACAACAAAGCGGCGCTCATGTAGCCACACTCGGTAAGCGTATTTTGCGTTGCGAAACGGCACCGTTGGTGGCGTTGTCGGTCATTATGCAATTAACGGAAAATTTGAATTTATGATTGAAAACTGACGAAAATATGGTACAATAGAGAAAGAATAGTAAAAAAGGAGAGAAAAAAGAATGAAAATCACAAAAGATATGATAATCGGCGATATTTTAGATATGGACCGCACCACCGCACCGTTTTTCTTGGAAATGGGCATGCACTGCTTGGGTTGCCCGTCGGCGCGCGGTGAAACGCTGGAACAAGCGTGTGCCGTACACGGTGTGGACGCGGATGAAATGGTAGCCAAAATCAACGCTTATTTGGAAAGCAAATAAACCAAAAGGCAGTTCAACGCCACGTACCGTTAAGGACATTTTTGTTTCTCGGGACAAAATCCTCTGTATTATCGCCCAAAACCTCGCAAGGCGTCAGCCTTGCTGCATTTTGGGCTTCAATACAAAGATTTTTGTTTCCCTACGAAACCGCGAAGCGCCTTAAAAAGAGAATTTTTGTGTACAAGAAAAGGAAAATTCCACCAATAATGCTGACGCATATCGGTGGAATTTAACGCATTATTGTGCCAAAAACTTCACTTTTTAAGGAAAAACTTCCTTAACGGTACGTGGCGTGAAGAACTGCCTTTTTCGTAAAGTATTAGGGGAAACATATGTTAGACAATCGATTACAAACTGTGGCTTCGTTTGTGCGTAAAGGCAGTCGTATGGCGGATATTGGCACAGACCATGCTCACCTTCCCGTGTGGTTGGTGCAAAACGGGATTTGTCCGTCGGCCATTGCTTCGGACATTGTCAAAGGTCCTGTCGTCGCCGCCACGCAAACCGTTTCAAAAGCAGAGGAGACCGCACGCATTCAGGTGCGTTTGGGTGATGGGTTATCCACGGTAAAACCCCATGAAGTAGAGGATATTGTGATTGCGGGCATGGGCGGTGAGACGATTGCGGCTATTTTACAAGCGGCACCATGGGTACAGCATGCGCGGTATCGCTTGATATTACAGCCCATGACCCGTGCGGAGGTATTGCGTCGATATTTGTGGGATAGCGGATTTGATATTATCAGTGAAACACCGGTGCAACAAGGACGGCATTGGTATACCGTTTTGTGTGTCAGTTTTGTTGGAAAACGGCAATCGTTCCCCTTGGCAGCCTATTACATTGGCCGTTTGTCGGCAAAAGAGGGGGCGGCATATTTGCAAACCGTGCAGCGCCGCTTGGAAAAACAGCAACGCGGCTGTCCTACTGCTGAAACGGAACAATGCTTGAAACAATTAAAAAGTTACTGCAACGGTACATGGTCGCTTTGGGAGGAGATTATATGATAACGGTACGCGATTTATTGGATATGTTACAACAAAAGGCACCTTACGAAACCGCGGAAAGTTGGGACAATACCGGTTTAGCGGTTGGCAGTGAGCAGCAGACAATTACCAAAGTGGTAGTAGCACTGGATGTGACGGAAGAGTCGTTAGCCTATGCCATTGCCGAACAGGCGGATGTGCTGCTGACACATCATCCCTTATTGTTTGAACCGCTCAAAGTTTTGCAAGCGGACAGCTTGGCCTATCGCTTGGCACAAAGCGGTATTGCCGCCGTTTCGGCGCATACCAACTTGGACAAAACCGTTGGTGGTGTGAATGATTGTTTAGCGGAACAATTACTGTTAAAAGACGTAACGGTGGCACCCGACGGCATGAGCCGTATCGGCACACTGCCTCAAGGATTTTCGTCGTCGGCGTTCGCCGAATTTGTTGCAGAACGCTTGCATACAACCGTGCGCGTCAAAGAAGGAACGGAAGAGATTTACGCGGTGGCAGTATGCGGCGGTGCGGGTGCCGAGTTGGTGTTACCGTTGTTGGATACGGTGGATGCCGCTGTGACAGGAGAAATGAAGCACCACGAATGGTTATCGGTTTCGTCATCCAAAACCGTGGTTGATGGGGGACATTACGCTACCGAAATTGTGGTGCTGCCACGGGTTTGTGAGTGGATTTCACAAGAATTTCCCGAACTGACGGTAGCACCGTTTTACGGCACGGCACCGTATAGCACAATGAATGAGTGAAGGGATAACTGAGCATGGCATTGGATGGAGCTTTTTTGCGTAGTTTACGTGATGAATTGTGGGAAAACTTGCAAGATTCGCGTATTGATAAAATACACCAGCCTTCCAAAGAAGAACTGGTGTTATCCATGCGCACTAAAATTCAAACATATAAAGTATATCTTTCTGCTCGCGTCAATTCTCCGCGTATTCACTTTACGGGGCACGTACCTGAAAATCCGGCGTCACCGCCGATGTTTTGTATGTTGTTGCGCAAACGCTTAACAGGAGCGAGACTCGCCGCCATTCGTCAACTGGGGTTGGAACGCGTGTTATACCTGGATTTTGATGCGATTAACGAACTGGGCGATGCCGTTCGTTTGACGTTGGCAGTGGAAGTCATGGGGCGGTACAGTAACATTATTCTCATTGGGAAAGACGGCAAGATAGTTGATGCTATCAAGCGAGTTGACCTTACCATGTCGCCGATTCGTCCCATTTTGCCGGGTGCGGAGTATCTGATACCGCCATCCGATGATTTGCATTGGGATGTGTCAGTCCACACACCGGAAGAATTGACAGCGCATATTGCGGCGGGGAACGGTGCAACGTTGGATAAAGTGTTGTTGGCACGTACCCAAGGTATGTCACCGCTTTTATGCCGCGAGGCGGCGTATCAAACGTTACGCGGGGAAGAGTACACCGGTACGTTGACCGAAGCGCAACAACATCGGTTGGAGCGGGTGTTTTATCGTGTGCAATCGGCTGTACAAACACGTGAAAAACGGGTGCCGTACTTGCTTTACCGCACCGACCACACGCCGTTAGATTTTAGTTTTTTGCCCATTACACAATACGGGCTATCGGCTATTGGTAAAGAAATGTCGAGTTTTTCGCAGTTGTTGGACGAGTTTTATGCCATCAAAGATGCCGCCGAGCGATTGCGGCAACATTCGCACGATATTTTTCGAGTGCTGAACACGGCAGTTGACCGCATTTCGCGAAAACTTGATAACCAGCGCCGTGAACTGGAAGATTCATCGAAGCGGGATGAGAAACGCTTGTACGCCGATGTTATCAATGCCAATTTGAGTGTTATTCCCAAAGGCGCTGCGATGGCGGAACTAATCAATTATTACGATGAAAATGCACCACTTTTGCGTGTGCCATTGGACCCTGCGTTGTCGGCGGTGCAAAACGCGCAAAAGTATTATAAAGAATATCGCAAAGCGAAAACAGCCGAAGAAATTTTGGGACAGCAGATACAACTGGGGGAAGTGGAACTTAACTATTTGGATTCGGTATTTGATACGCTTACACGTGCAACCACCACGCGCGAACTGGAAGAGTTGCGTGTAGAGTTGGAACAAACGGGATATTTGCGGCGGCGTGCAAACCGTCAAAAATCGCCTTCGCCAACAAAGCCGCTGGAATTTATTTCGGATGACGGGTTTACCATTTTGGTGGGACGCAACAACTTGCAAAACGACCGTTTGACCACCAAAACGGCCAAAGGGAGCGATTGGTGGTTTCACACCAAAGACATCGCGGGTTCTCATACAGTTGTGCTGACCGAAGGTGTTATGCCGCCCGAGCGCACTTTGGAACAAGCAGCCATTTTAGCGGCAACGCATTCCAAAGCCGCGGCTTCCTCGCAAGTGCCGGTGGATTACACGCAAATTCGCCACGTTAAAAAGCCGACAGGTGCCAAACCGGGAATGGTGATTTATGAGACTAACCGTACGGTTTTTGTAACACCTGACCCGTTGTTGGCAAATCGGTTGCGTGTATCGCAAAATTCTTGACTTTTTTGGTCGAACAGTGTATAATTTGGAAATAAGAGTGAGAGACGCAAAAAACAACCGAAAAATTTCGGCTTTTTTGCGCCTTTTCCGTTTGTTAAAAGTGAGATGATACTGTGCAGTTGTCCCGATTGACCGATTGTTTGGAACGTACACCGGTGATTGCCGCCGTACAGGAAAATTTGTGGAATGAAGCGTTAGCTTCGCCGGCCGAAGTTATTTTTCATTTGAACGCGAATTTGCTGACGGTAATTAAGTGTATTGAACAAGCCCATGCTGTCGGCAAATTATTATTTGTACATATGGATTTGGCAGAAGGCATTGGCAAAGACCGCGTGGGTGTGGATTTTTTGGCATCACACGGTGTCGATGGTATCATCAGTACGCGCGGGCAAATTATTCGCCATGCCAAGGAATGCGGCCTTATTACCGTGCAACGTTTTTTTGCGTTGGATTCCAAGGGCGTTAACGGCATGGGCGAACTGCTTGAACAGTCCAAACCCGATTTGATAGAAATTATGCCCGGCGTGATGGGGAAAATTATCCATCGTTTCGCGGGAGGGAAAATTCCGGTAATTGCAGGTGGGCTTATCGAAACCAAAGCGGAAGTTACCGAAGCTTTACGCTATGGTGCGGTGGCGGTTTCTACCGGTAAACAAGATTTGTGGTATAGTTAGCAAAAAAATCATACTTTTCTGTTTTAAAACATATAGTTCTTCATCAAGGGGGAAACGACCATGACTTTGGAAAAAATAGTGGCAATGCTTTCGGATTTTAATACTGTTTCGGTAATCGTACGGTTGGTGTTAGCCACCCTGTTGGGTGGGGTTATCGGTATGGAACGCGGCAAACACGGTCGACCTGCGGGTCTGCGTACGCACATATTGGTGTGTGTGGGTGCTGCACTGATGGCGTTAACCGGTCTGTTCTTGTCGCAAAAACTGGGCCTTGCTTCCGACGTTGCTCGACTTTCCGCACAAGTGGTTTCGGGCATTGGTTTTTTGGGTGCCGGTATGATTATGGTGCGTAACGGTTCGATTATTACCGGGCTGACCACCGCTGCCGGCATGTGGGCGACCGCTGCTATCGGTATTGCGGTAGGCTATGGCTTTTATATCGGTACAGTCATTGCGGTGCTGCTTTCTCTTTTCAGCATGACGGTACTTAGCCGACTGGAAAGTACGCAAAAAAACGCGGCATACGTGTATGTGGAACTGCCAGACCTTACCTTGGCAGATAAGGTGGCGGGGATTCTTCGCGCTTTTGAAGATTCCTTGAATTCGTTTGATATTTTCTACCCCAAAAGCGGAATCCCGGGGCATGTGGGCATGTCAATCTTGATAAAGAATGACCAACATTTTGACAGGTTAAAACAATCGTTGTTGGAACTGGATGAGCGCATTTTAGTGTTATACGATATTAACTCTTAAAATAGGTGAAAACATGGATAAAAAAAGTTATGTAGAGGAAATCAAACTGTTCTTGTTCGATATGGATGGTACTTTGTATTTGGGTAATCGGTTGTATGATTTTACCATAGAGTTGCTCAGTACCATTAAACAACAAGGAAAACGGTATTTGTTCATGACGAACAATTCTTCCAAAAGTGTGGTTGATTATATCAAAAAACTTGACCGTTTGGGAATTGCGGCTGTGGAGGAGGATTTTATTACCTCTTCCCAGGCGACAGCACAATATCTCAAAGACAAATGCCCGACAGAACGGTTATACGTTTGCGGCACTCAGTCTTTAAAAGAGGAACTTATTTCTCAAGGCTTTACCATTACGGAACAGCTGGACGAAGTGGATTGTATTGTAATGGGCAACGACACGGAGCTTACGTTTAAAAAATTGGATGACGTGTCGCGCTTGTTATCCACCCGAGAAGTACGCTATATTGCTACCAACCCTGACTATGTTTGCCCTACGGAATATGGCAGTGTGCCGGATTGCGGCAGTGTATGCGACATGATTTACAACGCTACCGGTAAACGCCCTTTCTTTATTGGAAAACCGGAACCCGCCATGCCGCAAATTGCGATGCACATGACAGGGTATACCGAAAAAGAAACAGCCGTTATCGGCGAGCGTATTTATACGGATATCAAAAGTGGTCTTAATGCCGGCATCAAAAACATTTTGGTAATGAGCGGTGAAACCACATCCGAAATTTTGGAAGCATCGGAAGACAAACCGGAACTGGTGTTACAAGACGGCGGCGAACTTTTGGATTTACTCCGCTAAAAACATAAAAACAGGGCGATTTGGTAAAAACAAATCGGGCTGGTTTATTTTTGTTATTTTTCTGCTAATGTGCGCTCCAACCAAATGCTACCGATATCCATTGCGTTGTACAAACCGATTTTTTCACTCTTTTTCAAAATGCGGTCTTTCATACGCACTTCGGGGTCGGTTAATAACAACTGTACTTGTACGCGGTCGGCAACTTCCATGTCGCCTTTGGTTTTGGTGGACAGAATTTGCAACATGACAACGCATTTTTCTGCCATGTCACCGTAGTACAAAACTTTGCCGCTGCGCACGAGCGGTTTGCCTTTGTAGGTCAAAAGTGTTTCTTGTTTTTCAGCCATAGTTGTCACCTTTTATTCATTAAGATACGAGCGCACCATTGCCCGCAACAATTCATCGCGGTCCAGTTTGCGAATCAAGCTGCGCGCATTGTTGTGCGTGGTAATGTAGGTGGGGTCTTCCGACAAAATGTAGCCCACCAGTTGATTGATGGGATTATATCCCTTCTCACGTAACGCGTCGTATACGGTTGTGAGAATTTGTTTCATCTGTTGGTCTTTATCCTCATGCAGGGAAAAAGTCATGGTTTTATCTAACATTACAAAGCCTCCCATCTACTGATAGTATCAGTATACGCTATCTTGAACAAAATTACAAGAGGTTTATGAACGAAGGGTGCAACCTTTTTCTTGTAAGCGTTCAAAAATCTTTTCGAGCAACGGATTGATATCGTTGTCGGTGAGCGTCGCTTCGGCAGAACGGAAATACAAACTGAACGCCACGCTCTTTTTACCCGCAGCAATTTGTGCACCCTGGTAGACGTCAAACAAAGCAACGTTTTCCAGTAATTTTCCGCCCGCTTTGGCAATGATTTTTTGAATTTCCGCCACGGGCAATTCCTCGTCACAAAGCAATGCCAAATCGCGTTCCACAGCAGGGAAGCGGGGGAGCGGTTTGTACAGCGTACGTTTTTTCTCCATGGCATCAAACAACGGTTGCAACGTAAGCTGAGCAACATAGGTGCGCACACCCAAATCGTAACGGTCTGCCGTATCGGGGTGTACTTCACCAAAAGTACCAAGGCAGATATCGCCGGCATACACCGCTGCCGCGCGGCCGGGATGTAAGAAAGGCTCAGAGGCACGTGTGTAGTCGGCGGTGATGCCGCAAGTTGTCAGCAACGTTTCAATCATGCCTTTAAGGGTAAAGAAGCTTTCGTCTTCACCGTAAATACCAAGTGCCAACGTGGGGATTTCGACAGGTTGTTCTTGGAGCGGTAAAGCATGGGGGACAAAACGTTTGCTCACTTCAAAAAACCGCACGGCGGTGTTTTTACGGTTGTAGTTGGTGGCAAGAACGGTCAACATACTGGTAATCAGTTGTGTTCGCATAACAGAATACTCCTCACCCAAGGGGTTGAGTAACGTAACCGCCACGCGACGCGCATCATCTTGCGGCAAAGAGAGGGTGTCAGGTGCTTTGCCGCTGATAAACGAATAGGTCGAAATTTCTTGCATGCCCTGCGCCATCAAACATTCTTTAATTTGTGTGGTGTGCAAGCGTTCGGGCAATTGTTTGCCGCGTACAATCGAGCCGGTCATTGGCGTGGACACAATGTGGTCGTATCCGTAAACGCGCATGACTTCTTCTGCCAAATCGGCGCGACCCTCTACGTCGTCGCGGAACGAAGGAACGGTACACGTCAACACACCGTCTTGCAACGTGGTTGCAATTTCCAATCGATTTAAGATATCTACCATTGTATCGGTGGGAACGTTAACACCAAGCAACGCATTGATACTTTGGGACGTAACGGTCAAAACGCGGGACGGCGGCAACGGTTCGTGACGGTCGATAACGCCGTCGATAATATCACCGGCGTCTAATTCTTCAATCAGTTGCAAAGCACGATTCATGGCATATTCCACGCCAATCAAATCCACACCCTTTTCAAAGCGTGCCGAGGATTCGGTGCGCACACCCAATGCACGGGAGGTACGACGCACGCTGTCGCGACGGAACTTGGCACATTCAAACAGCAAGTCGGTGGTATCTTCTTTAATTTCGCTGTTGAGGCCCCCCATGATACCCGCAAGGCAAGACGGTGCTTTGGCATCGGCAATCACCAGCATATCTTCGTTTAGCGTATGCGGTTTACCATCCAATGTAACGATTTCCTCACCGTTTTCAGCACGGCGCACGATGATTTGCCCTCCTGCAATATCGCGCAAATCAAAGGCGTGCATCGGTTGGCCTGTTTCCAACATGACAAAGTTGGTGATGTCGACAATATTGTTGATGGGGCGCATACCCGCCGAGCGTAAACAATCTTTCATCCAATCGGGTGAAGGAGCAATGCGCAAATTGCGTACCACGCGGCCCATGTAGCGGGGACACAAATCATAATCTTTTACGGTAATGTCAATATGTTCTTTGATATCGCCACCGACCGTATGATAGCTGGGTTGCGGTGCACGAAACTCTTGTTTGAGAGCCACGGCGATTTCTCTGGCAACACCCAATACGCTTTGGCAGTCGGGGCGGTTGGCCGTGATTTTGAAATCAATCACCACGTCGTTCAAATGTAAGATATCCCGCATGTCGGTACCGGTTGCGGCATCTTCGTTCAAAATCAAAATGCCGTTTACTTCGGCGCCTTCATAATCGGATTCTTTAAGGCACAATTCCTCGCCGGAACATAACATACCGTCAGACGGCAAACCGCGCAGTTTGCCGCGTTTGATACGCATGCCGTTCGGCAATAACGAATCGTGCAAAGCGGCGGGAACCAAAGCGCCTTCAAAAACATTTTGTGCGCCGGTGATGATTTGAATCGGTTCCGTAGCACCGACATCCATTTGGCAAATTTGCAGTTTGTCTGCATCGGGATGTTTTTCCAATTTCAAGATACGTGCGGCAACCACGTTGTGCATGGTGGCGGATAAGTCCTCAATGCTTTCCACTTCAAAACCGCTGAGCACCATTTTTTCGCACAGTTCGTCCACACTGACGGGAATATCTACATAGCGTTTGAGCCAATTTAACGAAATTTTCATCGCGATGTTCCTCCTTTAAAACTGTTCCAAAAACCGCTGGTCGTTTTCGAACAGCAGACGGATATCACTGATTTTATAACGCGTTGTGGTCAAACGGTCTAAACCGATGCCAAAAGCAAAACCGGAATATTCTTCGGGGTCAATGCCGCACCCTGCCAACACGCGGGGATGCACCATGCCGGCACCCAAAATTTCAATCCAGCCGCTGCCTTTGCAAACACGGCAACCTTTGCCACCGCATTCGGAACACGTAACATCCACTTCCACGCTCGGTTCGGTGAACGGGAAGAACGAGGGACGGAACTTAACTTTGGTTTCGGGGCCGTAAATTTCGTGGGCAAATTGTTCCAAAACACCTTTTAAGTCGCACAGGGTGATGCCTTTGTCTACCACCAAACCTTCTACTTGATGGAACACAGGGGAGTGGGTGGCATCCACTTCGTCTGCACGGAACACACGGCCGGGGCAAATAATGCGAATCGGCGGTTTGCGTTGTTCCATGGTACGCGCTTGTGCCGCCGAAGTTTGGGTACGCAGCAACAAGTTTTCTGCCAAATAGAACGTGTCTTGCATGTCGCGAGCGGGGTGGTCTTTGGGAACGTTGAGTGCTTCAAAACAATATTTTTCGGTTTCCACCTCGGGACCGTCAACAACGTCAAAACCCATGGATTGGAAAATATCCACCAAATCGTTCAAAACGATGTTCAGCGGGTGCAAACCGCCGCGTTTGGTTTTGGTGCCCGGCAAGGTGACATCAATGGTTTCTTCTTTGAGTTGTTTTTCTTTCAAAGCCGAAAGAATCGTTTGTTCACGTTCGGTTAAAGCGTTTTCCAGTTCCGCACGTAATTGGTTGATAAGTTGTCCCATTTGCGGGCGTTCTTCTGCCGGAACGGCACCCATGCCGCGCAACAATCCGGTTACTTCCCCTTTTTTACCCAACAACCGAACGCGAAAATCTTCCAATTCCTTGGGGGTTTGCAAACAGCTAAGTTCTTCGAGTGCTTGTTTGCGCAAGGATTCTAATTTTTCTTTCATAGTCGCATTACTCCTTCTAAAAACAAAAAAGTCCTCATCCACAAGGGACGAAGACAACTCCGCGGTACCACCCACATTTTCGCTGTTTAGCGAACTCTTAACGACCGCTAACGAGGTCAACCGTCGGCACCTACCCCTCTTTGTGAAAAGAGACTCAATGTCGCCGCTCAAGAGTGAACTTCTGCGAAGGTCGGTACAAGTCGCTTTCAGCCGATGACGACTCTCTCTGCTGTACAGAATACATCGCATACTTTCTCTGTCCATGCGTTATCAAGATACAGTATACCATCTCCTTTTAAAAAAAGCAAGGGAAAAGTCAAAACTTTGCCGAAAAGCACAGAAGAATTACAGAAATCAGTTTACAGTATCGTTTTTTTGTGCTATACTAACTCCATGTATGGAGAAAAGCAATAAGGAGGGGCAGGTCATGATATCCGTTGTCACATCCGGAAAAGGCGGTGCCGGAAAATCTACGGTTTCAGCAGGCTTGGGTTGTGCCTTGGCACACCGTGGGCAGCGGGTGTTGTTGGTGGACGGCGATGCGGGCTTGCGCAGTTTGGACGTTATGCTCGGTATTGCCGGAACAGCAGTTTACGACATGGCAGATGTTCTTTCCGCGTCTTGTCAAGCCACCAATGCTATTTATCCCTCACCGATTTGCCCTAATGTCTTTGTTTTACCCGCGCCGGTCAACTTGGAACAACTGGCACAGCCGGAAGCGATGGCGGGACTTTGTCGGGAACTGACTGCGTATTACGATGAAATTATCATTGACTGTCCCGCGGGCATCGGCCGTGGGTTTAAAGCGGCCATAGCGGGAGCGGACAGAGCGTTTGTGGTTACCACACCCGACATGGTGTGTGCCCGCGATGCACAGATTGTTTCTCGCTTACTCAAAAAGCAAGATATTCCGGCCCGGCTCATTATTAACCGTTTACGTCCGGAACCGATTTTGCGGGGCAAAATGCCGGATATTGACGAACTTATCGACACCGCTGCTTTGCAACTTATCGGCGTGTTACCGGAGGACGAAGAGGTGGCGGTTGCCAACGCGTATGGCAAACCGTTGCCGGTGGACAGCAAAGCAGCTGTTTGCTTTGCTAACATTGCGGGACGTTATTTGGGCGAGGATATTCCTTTGTTTCCCTTCAAACGAACATAGGTGAGCAGTCAAACACTAATAGAAAAGGAGAGATTTTGATGAACATTGCTTTGATGGCACATGACTCGAAAAAAGAATTGATGGTACAGTTTTGCATTGCGTATTGCGGTATTCTTAACCGTCATCATTTGTGTGCAACCGCTACTACCGGAAAATTAATATCTGAAGCCACGGGTTTGCAAATTACACGGTACTTAAGCGGCGGGCAAGGCGGTGCTCAACAAATTTCCGCTCGCATTTCTTGTGACGAAATTGATTTGCTGTTGTTTTTCCGTGACCCGATGGTGCTCACGGAACAAGAACCGACAGAAACCGATATTTTACGTTTGTGCGATATGCGCAACATTCCGGTTGCCACCAACATTGCCACTGCCGAAGTGCTCATCCACGGATTAGAGCGCGGGGATTTGGATTGGCGCAATATTGTGAATCCCAAAGGAATTCTGTAAATTTTAAAAGAAAAGAGCGAAAAACCATGGGTCTGATTACCAAAGCCATTCGCGGAACGCAAGATGTGTTACCGTCGCAAAGTCACGAATGGCAGTATATTGAACGTACGTTGTTACAGATTGCGCGTGACTACGGCTACCGCGAAATTCGCACGCCGGTGTTTGAGCATACGGAATTGTTTCAACGCTCGGTGGGGGAAACCACCGACGTGGTACAAAAAGAAATGTATACCTTTGACGACAAAGGCGGTCGTTCCATTACTCTGCGTCCGGAAGGCACGGCAGGTGCCATGCGCATGTTGTTGGAACACGGGTTGAATAACGATGCCTTACCGGTCAAAACGGCATATATTACCTCGTGCTATCGGTATGAAAAACCGCAAGCCGGTCGTTTGCGGGAATTTCATCAATTTGGCGTGGAATGTTTTGGCACCGCCTCTCCTGCGGCGGATGCCGAAGTGATTGCTCTTGCCGCGACGGCACTCAAAGAACTTTCGGTAACGGGTGTGTCGTTGCATATCAACTCTATTGGTTGTCCCACTTGCCGCAAAGCGTATCACGAAGCGTTAAAAGCTCACTTTGCGGCTTGCCGTGACGAGTTGTGCGAAACCTGCCAAGGCCGTTTGGAGCGTAATCCCATGCGCATTTTGGATTGCAAATCGCCGATTTGTTCGGGGATTGCAGCAAAAGCACCGCTGATTACCGATTATCTGTGCGACGACTGCGCAGCACATTTTAAAGCGGTACAAGGGTACTTAACAGAAGCGGAAATTGAATTTTCACTCGACCCGCACATTGTTCGTGGTTTGGATTACTACACCCGCACCGTGTTTGAATTTGTGTCGGATGCACTGGGTGCACAAGCGGTGGTATGTGGCGGCGGTCGGTACGATGGCTTGTGTGAAGAATTGGGCGGTCCGCATTTGCCGTCATTGGGCTTCGGCATGGGCTTAGAGCGATTGTTGATGGTTATGCACGCGCAGGATTGCCACATTCCGGGCAACAAAGAGTGTGATATTTACTTTGCCTCCATGGGCGAAGAAGCGGCAAAAAAATGCTTTGCGCTCGCAACGCAACTGCGTCAAGGCGGTATCTGTGTCGAGTGCGATACGGTTGGCAGAGGTCTTAAAGCGCAAATGAAATATGCCGATAAACTGGGGGCTTTATACACCGTTGTGGTGGGCGATAACGAGCTTGAGACGGGCATTGCTCAGCTTAAAGATATGAAAACCGGTGAATTAACCGAAATTACTTTGGACGGCAGTTTGTATACGGTATTGTATAACAAAACCTTGGACCGTCAATTAGCAGGATTAATGGAAAGCGTGGTAGAATAAATGGAAACCATTCAAGGATTAAAACGCAGTCGTTACTGCGGAGATTTTCGTCGTGAACATGCCGGCGAGACCGTTACCGTTTTTGGTTGGGCACAACGTCAACGCGATTTGGGTCAACTGATTTTCATTGATTTGCGTGACCGCACCGGTATTGTGCAATTAGCCTTTGACGAAAACACCGCCCGTGACGTGTTCGAAAAAGCGTTCACGGTTCGTGGCGAATATGTTTTGGCGGCAACCGGCGTGGTAAGGGTACGCTCGTCCATTAATACCGAAATTCCAACAGGCGAGGTGGAAATTGCCGTCACCGAACTGCGTATTCTGAACAAAGCAGAAACTCCGCCGTTCGAAATTTTGGAAAATTCCAATACAGCAGAAGCCATGCGCTTAAAATACCGCTATTTAGACTTGCGTCGTCCGGATTTGCAACGCAATTTGTTGTTGCGTCACAAAATTGCCAAATCCACGCGCGACTATTTTGATTCGCAAGGATTTATCGAACTCGAAACACCGATTTTGGTGCGTTCCACGCCGGAAGGCGCACGCGACTTTTTGGTGCCCTCTCGTGTACACAAGGGTGATTTTTACGCGTTGCCGCAATCGCCGCAACTTTACAAACAACTGTCTATGGTTGCCGGATTTGACCGCTATTTCCAATTGGCACGTTGTTTCCGCGACGAAGATTTGCGTGCCGACCGTCAACCGGAATTTACGCAAATTGACTTGGAAATGTCCTTTGTGGATGTAGAAGACGTTTTGAGTATTGGCGAAGGTTTTATTCATCATGTTTTCAAAGAAGTATTGGATGTGGATATTCCTTTGCCGCTTCCCCGCATGACGTACACGCAGGCGATGGAACGTTTTGGTTCTGATAAACCCGACACCCGTTTTGCCATGGAATTGCAAGATGTCAGTGACATTGTCGAATCGTGTGGTTTTGGTGTCTTTACCTCAGCTATCGAGGGCGGCGGTTCGGTACGTGCCATTGTTGCCAAACAAGCCGTTACCGTGCTCACTCGCAAAGAAATTGACAAACTGACCGAACATGCCCGCGGTATCGGTGCCAAAGGTTTGGCATGGGTACGCTTGACGGACGATGGTATTGCTTCCTCGTTCGGTAAATTCTTAACCGAAGAAGAGATGTCCGCTTTGCTTACCGCTGTGGGTGCCGAACAAGGCGATGTGGTGTTGCTGGTTGCCGACACGGTTTCCAAATTGGTGTTGTCGGTGCTTGGTGCCTTGCGTTTGGAAGTGGCGGAAAAACTGAACATTCCTCGCGAAGGGTATAATTTGCTTTGGATTACGGAATTCCCGTTCTTTGAATGGGATGCCGAAGAAAAAACGTGGGTGGCTATGCACCATCCCTTTACCTCGCCTCTTGACGAATGTATCGAGTATCTGGAAAGCGACCCTGCGCGTGTGTTTGCCAAAGCGTACGACTTGGTGCTCAACGGCATTGAACTTGCCAGCGGCTCTATTCGTATTACCAATCCGGAACTGCAAAAGCAAATGTTCCGTGCGCTGGGGTTGTCGGATGAGGTGTCGTATGCCAAATTCGGTTATTTGACCGATGCGTTCAAATACGGTGCTCCTCCGCATGGCGGCATGGCATTAGGGCTTGACCGTTTGGTCATGCAAATGCTGGGCGCGGCCACGTTGCGTGATGTGGTGGCTTACCCGAAAGTGCAAAACATGACCGAACTTATGACGCAATGTCCGTCATCGGTAGACGAAGCACAATTGGCGGAATTGGGATTATCCGTATTACCAACGGAAGAATAAAAAAGCGAAGCAGCAAAAATATTGCTGCTTCGCTTTTTAAAATCTTATTTTTTATGAAATTTGTCAAACAACAGTACACCGATTAGCAACAAGGCCGCAGCACCGGCGGCAATTGCTATTTCCAACAAAGCGGGGTCTTTAAAACGTTCAACAACCGGCTCGGCAGTTTCGGTAAACGTGTAAAATTGCCAATCCAACCATTCGCCTTCGGCAAGTCCTTGGTCAGGACAGGTATAATCGGCGCGTAGCGAAATGGTCAAAACCGAGGACTGACCTGCCGCTAACTCGCGGTGCAGCAACAATCCTCCATCGTTATTGATGGTGCTGTACGGTCCGTCAAACAAAACTTTTTCACCTTCGGTAATACGGAGAAACAAATGATTTAAATACCGTAACGAAGTTTCGTTTTCAAAAGGGAGTTTTACGGTGTCGAGCGAGATGGTGCGTGTGGTTTGCGTTTGGTTAACAAGCGTCAGCGTACCTTTGGCAGCGTAGGTTTCGCCCGCTTTTAAAGCGGGACGTTCCCAAAACGCAGGCTGGTTTCGGGCAGAAAGAATCACCGTGTCACCTTGCTCGGTTAAAGCAATGGTTTGTGACGTGTTGGTTTGCGCCGCCGCCGAAACAGAAAACAAAAGGACCAAAGTCAAAACAAGTCCGACGACAATTGCTCGTCTTTTCATAAATGGTCACTCTCCTCTTGTTTGTTGCGACGGGTAAGTACAACAGATAAAATAACTGCCCCCAAAATAAAGGTGGCCAACACAACAACCAATCCTACCGGCAATCCCAAAACACGTAAACCGGTTTGCGGCTTGGCGATAATATTGCTGGGGAAGGTAACAGGTGTCGTTGCCAACACTTCGGTTGTGGTGGTAGGTACACTGCTCGATAGCGGGTTGGTGTTTTGTGCTAACAAGGCTATTTGCTTGGCAGATAAAGCCGTGTTATAGACCAATACGTTATCCAGCATCGCGTTCAAAGGCTTTTCGCCGTAAAAACCACCGCCGATAATGAAGGTGCGTAAATCCATTTCGTCTATCGAAAGGTCAATTGCTTGTTGCAAATAAACAGTACCATTCACATACACGGCCACTTCGGTGTCGGAAAACGTTACCGCCACATGGTGCCATTTGTCCGTGGGGAAAGCCGTGGTTGTTCCCGGTGATGCGGGACAAAAAAGAGTCAACGGGTCAATGGCGCGGTCTTGCAATTCCAGACAAATACCATTGATTCCGTTTTCCTCATCTTGCTTGTGAAGAGACAGCGTTAAATACCGATTTTCGTTTTTGTAAACCGTCAATAGTTTGTGGTCGTTTTCCACATCCGGCTCGGCAAAAGGACGTTTTACCCAAGCAGAAAAAGTAAAAGCCGACAATTCTTTTACCGTTGCGGTTGCTAAACGTAAATATTGGTCTTCGCCGTTTAACTTTACCGCCTCGCCTTTGATACCGCCGGCTACCCAAGAAAACGTGCTTGGGTCCACTTTTTCTTTACCGGTGTAATAGTAAATGTAATCGGGTGCTCCTTCGGACTCCGCCACCAACGGCATTGCGTAGACGTCCGATTCCACCGGTGCTTCTGCCGGCTCGGCCAGTACGGGAAATGCTGTCAACAGACAACAAAGCAACGCCGCAGCAGTGGTGCGGGCAACGTGAAATTTCATACGATAAGCTCCTTTTAGCGATAGTATTTGTAATAGGCAACAACGGTAACGCGTTTGCCGGTGACGGTATCTTCGCCGGTAATCAACACCCCGTTACGACTCATTAAATCGCCGTATTCTAGTGAAGAAAGGGGACAAGCAAAGGGAATGTTACCGTTTTGAAAGCGTAATTCCAATTGTTCGCTGTCAACACAGATGCGCCCATCTTTACCGATGACGATTTCGCCGTTTGCTTCGCGACGTACGGCATAGGTAATCAATTTACCGTCCAAAACGGCAAAGGGCGACGGTTGTTCTCGACGCTTAAAAAACCAAGCCATACACCGAATCTCCTTAATCACAATAATGAATATATTTTACCCTTTTCACGGTCTGCTGTCAACAAAATACAAAAAAATTCACATTTTAATACTTGTCATTCTGATGCCACATGTTATAATGGTATACAAGAAAGAATCGTTAACAAACCATATCTATGGCAAAGTGGAGATGTTATGAAAAAACAGTTTTCCAAAACGGCGGTTTGGCTGTGCTTGCTTTTGCCGTTTGCAGCAGTGCTGTTTAAACACTTTTTATTACAAGGATATATTGTAGGCGATAATGCGTATCAATTGCAACTGTGGCAAGGGATTGTTCGTTCATTGCCTTATCTTCCGTTGCAACTGGCACCGATGGTGTTGGTGTTTTGCTTTGGTTTTTTATTTCGCGAACGAGGAAGATATCTTCACGGTCTGGTTGTGAATGTTGTTTGCACTGTTGTAGCCGTTATTGACCTTGTGTATTTTCGGGCTTACAACGTACTGCCGGCGGTAATCATGTTGCCGCTTGCCGGCTCGCAGGGTGGGTCCAGCACCATTTTGCAAACGCTTCCCACCTTGTTTGTTTGGTCGGATTTGTTGTTTGTTTTAGATTTTGTGGTTTGGGGCGTTTTGTTTCATCACGTTTCGTGTCGTGGATGGCGGCGTGAACATAACCCCAAACATCGTCCGTACCTGACTGTTGTAACAGCTGCCGTTTCCGCTTTCGTGTTGGCATTTGTTCCGTTACTGAGTTGTTTTTCTTGGGACAACGGTTTATATCGCCGTTTGTATGTAACATCGGACACCGTACAAAAATCGTTGTATTTTTCTTTTCTTGGTTTTCACGGGGAGGATTTTGCCCAAACAGCCTCGGGTAACGTAACAACAGCAACGATGTCGGAGCAGGATGAAGTTGTTCGGCAAACTTATTTTGACTGGAAATTGCAAGATAATAACACCAGCGCTTTTTTGGGGCAATCTGCCGGCAAAAATGTGTTGGTTATTCAAGTGGAATCGTTGGAAAATTTTGTGATTGGGCAATCGATAAACGGGCAAGAAATCACGCCGAATCTGAATCGGTTAGCGTTTGGCGGATATCGTTTTTCCAACATTTATGAACAGGTTAAATGCGGTAACAGTTCGGATTGCGATTTTATGATGATGACATCACTGTTACCGCCGAATAAAAGTTATGCTTTCGGTTCCTATGCCGAAAACACGTATCTCACCTTGCCCAAAATACTCAAACAACATGGTGGATACCATTCGTCATATTATCACGGCGCAACGGATAGCATTTGGAATTATCAAGATATGCTCAGCGGTACGCTCGGTGTGGATGATGTTCATATGGACTACGAGCAAGACCATTTGCTCAACGGCTATTTGTCAGACGAAAGTTTTGTGCGCCAAACACTCGAAAAATTGGACGCGCAACCGCTGTCATCTCCGTTTTATGCACATGTGGTGACATGCTCGTCACACATTCCGTTTATGACACCGCAATACTTATCGCTTGCAGATGAATTGTCTGAACATCCCATGGGTCGATATTTACAAGCCATGCATTACGTAGATGAACAAATCGGTAAATTGCTGGCGGGCATGGAACAACGCGGTTTGCTTCAAAACACGCTGATTATGGTGGTGGGTGACCATG